>JAUSII010000099.1 GCA_030648035.1 Deltaproteobacteria bacterium
CTTCAAAAAATCTTCCTTTTCCAAAAAAAATGTCATTAACCGCGAATCGTCCTGCTGGTATTGGTTCAAAAAAAGTTTTGTCACCGTCAAGGCCACTCTTTGCGGATCGTGTCTTAACAACTCGACCCAGCTTTCTTTTATCCGGGGGGTAAATTTTTTGCTGGCGGCCAATGCCTCAAAAGCTTTTTCATTGCCAGCCATGGCCATAAAGCCCAATATCTCAGCCGTCTGTTCGGCAGAGTAGTCGCTGCCCCAAGCCAAATCATTCGTCATCTCTTTAGAGATGGGCCAGATTTTTAGAAGCGCCTGCGCGTTTTTTAAACCATTTTTTGCCAGACGAAGAACATCATGCAGTGTTGCAGAATCTCCCCTCTCTGCCAGTGGAGATAAATCGAGCTCTCCCAACACAACCCAAGCGTAAGTATTTTGATCCCGCGCCAGGCGTATAATCGCCATGAGCCTCTCTGGGGAGAGAGCGCCTTCTTCCACCCAGGCGGCCACCTCTTGACACTCTTCCAAAAACATCAACCGCCTGGTGCGATCAGACTGTCCAGGCGGCGCCATCTCCAGCCATTGCTTAGCCCAAACGAGGGCCCTCTCTTTGGCCCTTTTGTTAAATTCCTCCACTTTTTCCCTAAAACCCTCTTCTTCGCTATTCCATCTTTCGGTGCCGCGATGTAATTGAAGCGCCCATTGGTAGAAAGAGCGGATATCGATAAAACGCTCCGAAAACACTGCCATGTCGATCCAGGCCTTGAACTCCATAGGTCTATTCATGCCGGTATCTATTCTATGAATAACGGTGTGATTTGTACCTTTTACGCTGGCAAAACTTAAAAACCGGTCCCTATTTTCGGCATAAGAGGCATCTTGTTCACCAAAAAGGGCATCAACGGCCGAAAGCCATCTATAAATAATCTGCTGAACAGAAAGGTGCCGCTCAAGAAGCGACATATCTTTAAGCTCTCTAACCCCGGCATTCCAATCGTTGAACTTGATGGTCTCATCCCGCACCAAAAATTCGCTTCGGATCGCTGTTTTGCCTCCCTTGAAATCGCCGACATGAAAACCGGCTTCCTCGGCAATAGCCAGCATGTGCAATACCTGCAGGGCCATTTCAATTTTTTTCGCATCCGGAAGCGAAAGACAATGTTCCAAAAGACCGGGGCCGCCGCAAAAATCCATCAGCATCAAACCGCGGCGGGCCAATGCCGCGGTGGAAAACGGCCGAGGACAATAAGAAGCGATCCCTTCGAAGGGGAAATTCTCCCTTGGCTCTTTTGCAATGGCATTTTGCATACGCTCCAAAATGAGCCATTCAGAATCTAAACCTGGCATTTCTTCAGATTTCGTTTCAAAGTTCGGAATGATCGTGGCCAAAACGATATCTTCTGGTGTAGAAAATTCCACCCGTCTGGCCAAATAGGCCCTCTTTGTGGTTCCCTCACCCAACAATTTCAAAATGCGGTAGCTCTCGTTTTCACCAATTTGCACGACGGCGCCGGTCAAATATTTTGGATCTTGTCTTTCAAGAACACGAATTTGGATAGGCGAGGTTGACACAGCGGACGCTGAAACCCTTTCTTCTCCAGAGGCGGAGGTCCTAAAAAAAGGGAGCGGCCTTCTCATAAAAGAAGGGGTATCTTCTACACGTTGAAAAACAGCCCGATCTAAAGAAGGAGTTGGAACAAAGATATCAGGGGAGCCGGTTACAAAAGAGGTTGCCGAAGCAGTCTCTCCCAAGAAAATAGTTGGAAGGGCCAAAAAACGGGTTGTAGATATAAAAATAGACAAAGTTACTCCTCAGATTAGTTATCGTCATTTTTTGAAAAAAGTTGCTGACTATTTTACATTCCAAAAGACACCCTAATCGGTGCAGAATTGGTAACAAGGGGGGAGATTGGTGGGGTTGGTGCTGGAGTTGCTGCAGGCTGTGGAGGCAGGACGTAGCGGTCTCACTTTTTCTGCCGGAGCGGAAGCACGGCCATGGCAGGCTGTCCGACATTGAAGAACGGACGATGTTCCTTCACGCCGGCACGAACGATTTCCATTGTCATGGCAACCTCCGCCCGAACCTCCACAGCTATGTTGGATCGCATCGACCCAATTGGGATCAAGCTCTCCCGTGGGGCGAGTGCCATCTGCTGTGGTCACGAGTGGACTTCCCGTTCCTGCAGTCAGGGATAAATAAGAAGTGTGTCCCCGACCCGGAGAGGATTTATTCCACTCCCGCAACGATACCGTATTGGTCTTGTAGGAGACGTGCGGGTAGGTCCAATGGCATTTATAGCAATCCGACTGGGTGATAAGGTCTGCTTTGGTTTGTGTATCTGTCAGAGGAACCGCGGCAAGTGTGGGGTGTCCGTGACAATCTTTGCAGAACGGTTCCGAGTCGGAATCATACCGCGGGGCGACGGGAGATGCGGTGTCTGATGAATAGGTATAATAGGTGCCATGATCCGGTATGGAGGTGGCTGCTCCCCAAACCGCTTCATGCCCCCACGCAGAACCGTGTGTCACCCCATTGGTATGGCAATCGGTGCACTGCTTGATGAGGCCGGCCTTCCAGTCGGCATTCTGCACATGGCAGGTCAGACAAGGCGATGTTGTGCCGGACCTGATTTCTTCAATATATGTTGAGGGGTGGACAAGGGTCCGTCCCACCGTATTCGCGACATACCAGTTGGAATCGGTATGCGGAAAAATAGAATGACAGGCGTGACATTCCGGCGGTGCATTATCAGAGGCGTCAATTGTGTGGCACTGCAAACAGACGGAAGTCCCTTCTGCTATCATTCTTTTTCCATGAGATTCCGGTTCTTGCCAGCTTTCGCTGTGCGGAAAGAAAGGGTCAGCGACCTCATCTTGTTGGGAGGGCACAGCACCACCACAGCCAATAAGAATAAACGAAAAAATAATCAGATATGTTTTCATTCTCTTATTTTTTACTCACTTCACGCAAGGCGGCGCGGGCCTGGGTGCGGACATCTTCCGATGGTCCGGCCAGGCGTTGAAGGGTGAGTCTAGCATTCTCCCGAAAAGGAACGCCCAACCCAACCCGAACCTTTAATGTATCAATGGCGGCCTTTTTTAAAGCTGCAGGATAATTGGAATTGAGAGCGAAACTGGCCAGGCGGTCATCGATTGTATCTCTTGAATAGTGGCTGGTTCGCTTCACAGCGGCCACTCTTAACTTCAGCTCTAGAGAATCATTCGATGCGACATCCCAAAGGGTATCGAGAGAGACATTCAACAACAATCTTTCCCGAAGAGAAAGGGGAAAGAGACTCGTGGCCATTGCATGTCTATCCAAAACGGCATTTTGATTATTTTTAAATCCTTCCAGAATTTGGACTTCCATTTTTTTCAGGAGTTCGGGAGAGGCTTTTGATTTTGGATCCGAAACGACAGTGTAGGCATAAGGAACAAGACGGGTATCGGGCACCCAGCCCACCATCCAGGCTTCCACCACCAGAGCTTGCGCTACATCACTCAAACCACTGAATTTTTGGGCAAACATGTCGGAATATTTTCTGACTAAACTGACCAATGTTTGCTTTGCAGAATTGCTGGGGACATCCAGTCCCGTTCGAACGGCGGTGGGCCAAAGCGTTTCAAAAATCAGATAGGCCGTTTCAGGATCTTCGTTGATCGTTCCAAGGTAATAAAGGGTTTCGAAATTCAGCTGTTGAGGCAACATTTCATCTCCATCCAAATCGAGAAGGGTGCGATGAGCTTGAGAATTGGAGCTTACAGCCAACTCTTTCAAAAACTGTTTGGTTAATCCCAAACCTTTTTGCCCTACTCCATCATAAGCAGTCGCCGGCAGGGGATATTGCATACAGACCAAATTTTTGATCTCTTGCTGTGCCTCGGGGTCGTTCATGGTAGCCAAGGCTTTGAAAGCTTCAATCCGAAAATTATCAGCATAGGGGCCTTTTACATCATCCTGATAAACAAACCCGACCAAAGAAGAGATTGCCTCTTTTCCGCAACGAGCCAGATAGGACAGGGCATTTTTTTCGGGATCGGCAGGCTCAGACGATTTCGCTGCAAATTTTCTTAGCACGGCCGTAACAGAGGGAATCATGCGTGGGTCGGCGGGGAAACTTTCCTGCTGAAATCCTCTAAAGATCAAGGCGGCTAAACCATAAGGGTCGGCATGCGTGGTCTCTAGAACACGGGCAATGTGGGGTATCGCTGCAGGATTATCTCTGGCCGATTCCAGCAAAACGTCCGCTGCAATATTGGAAGTATCCCCGCGCCCATTGGCAATGGCTTCCTGTGCCAAAAAGGCAAGTGCGGCCTCTCCACCAATCGCCACCGACTCTTGACCAGACTGGTAGCGGTAAGACACATCCAAGCTTTCATATTGCATGAGTTCTGCAAAAACTGCGAAGAGCTGCGGGTCAAGTTCGGCGTTCAGCTCCGTGGATTTCATCTTTTTATCCAAACGACGATAGCACTCTCGACTTAAGAGTTCCCTACCAATATTTCGTTTTTCTTCTGAAAAGGTCAGTTTGAAATAAAGTGCCGTCAAACCGAAATCGTTGCACATGAAATCGCGGGTCCCTCCCAGCGCTTGTTGCATCCAAACAGACATGGCGTTGTTCAGCGGATATTCGGAAAGGGCATAGACCATAGAGGCTCCATCTATCCGCCAATCATCGAAAACGCTTCCAGACGTGTTTCCACGCTTCCAATCTTCTTCATTAATTTTTTTCGGATATGCCCGGTCGATTTGATAAAAATCGCGAATCCCCTGACTCTGACCCTTCCAGCACGCCGTCATCTGATAGTAGGGTTGGTGACGGACGTAATCATAAACTTCCTGTGGATTTTTGGCATCGAGGCCACTCAAAACAAAAGAGGGGGGAACTTGCGAGGCTTCAACGCACGCATCTTCCGATTCGACAATGGCACCACCGGTGAGTGAACCGACATCCCACTGGTAATAAAGAGCGTCGCCATTGCTTTCGTTCAATTTTGCGCGATCAAAGCAGATACGGTCGTTTCCCATGATGCCTCCCTTTGGAAAGCCGGTCGTACCGCAGATTACAAGAGGATGTCAATGAAAGGCAGGAGACTTCCTTTCACATGCAGACAGGGAATGCCGGCGTTTTTGGCGGCCTGGATACCGTATTGGGAATCTTCAAAGATGAGGCATTCTTCTTTTTTTAATTCGGGGTTCCACTCTTTTATTTTTTTTAATTCTTCATAGGCTTTTAAAAATCCCTCGGGATCGGGTTTGCCTCTCTTCACGTCGTTGGCGCTGATGACGATGGGAAAATAATCCTGCCAGCCCAGACGCTTAAGAACCAGATGGACCTCGCTCTTCAGGGCGCCGGTCACAATCGAGAGGGGATATTTTTTGAAAACCTTTTTCACAAAATCTTCTGCGCCTTCAACAAGCGGAATCTCTTTTGCAAAGATGGCGTGGGTTTTTTCCTCTTTTTCGCAGATCAATTCTTCTGCCTCTGTTTGCGTGAGAGAGCGTTTGGCATGCTGAAAACGACGCATCACAATATCGCGATCGTTCAATCCCAAATAATATTCTTCATACTCTTTGTCGGAAAAATTCAAATTCAGCGGCGCCAAAACAAATTGCCACGCCTTCATGTGCAAAGGTTCCAGATCGACAAGCACACCGTCGAAATCGAAGATGAGGGCTTTTGTGTTCATGATTAGAAGGAGAGATCGCAGAGATGCCGATCGGCATTCATTGCGGCGACCATACCTTGTGCGGCGGAGACGAATTGCAATTGGGGAAAACCGGCAAGCATATCGCCGCAGGCAAAGACACCCGGAATGGAGGTCATCATCTGATCATCCACCAGCACGCAACCCTCTTCCGAAATTTCGACGGTCCCTTTTAAAAATTCATATTTGGGTTTGCTCTGTCTCGCATACAAAAAGACGGCACCCGTTTCTATTTTCTTTTCTTCTCCTGCACACAAGACAGTAACCTGCTCCAGCTGATTTTCTCCCTCGATTTTTTTGAGGCTGGCGCTCAAAAGGCCTTCCACTTTGGGATTGTTTCGTAACGCATTCAACAATTTTTCATCCCCTTCCAGCTTCATGGCGGGGACAACAAAATATATTTTGGCGGCAAAGCGCGTCAGATACAGAGCCTCGCGCATCGATTGTTCGTTTTTCCCTTCCACCACCACCGTCTTTCCCTCGCAGAGCGCGGCGTCCTGATAGGCGTTATAGAAAACGCCGTGACCCGCAAATTTGGCCTCACCTTCGATGAACCCCTGCCGGTCGTAACAACCGGTCGCCAGAATAATAATGGGCGCCTCCAACACTTTGCCCGAGGTGGTGGTGATCTGTTTGACAGAGGCCCCCAACGCGGCTTGAGTCACCTCTTCTTCGATCATTTGAAAACCATGTGCGCCGACTTCGGAACGAAGGTTGCCCAGCCATTCAGCCGGGCCGGTCCCTTTTGGAAAACCAGGAAGGAGCCAATTGAAAGAATGGATGAGAGGAGTCGTCGCTTTGTGAACCATGACCGCCTTGCGCTTCACACGGGCCGCAAACAGAGCCGCGGCGCAACCTGCAGGCCCACCACCTATGATGATAAAGTCTGTTGTCATGATTCAATCCAGTCGAGATGCGCTTTTTGTGAAATTATTTTTTGCTTATACCCCAGATCGAGAATCAATTGCACCGCTTTTTTTCCCTCATCTCCCATGTCGATGGTGCGCTCATTCACATACATGCCTACAAACTGGTCAGCCTTTGCTGTCGGCAGATCTCTTGCAAATTGCAGGGCGTGATCGAGCG
Source organism: Deltaproteobacteria bacterium (assembly GCA_030648035.1). Classification (GTDB taxonomy): domain Bacteria; phylum UBA10199; class UBA10199; order SPLOWO2-01-44-7; family SPLOWO2-01-44-7; genus JAUSII01. The sequence continues at coordinate 6,787 of JAUSII010000099.1, forward strand.
CTTGAGCACGATGCGCTAAACTGTATTCAAAAGACTGTTGAAGCCACTTTGCAATTTTTTTCTGCAACTCTTGGGAAAGATCCCGCCGGACAATGTTGCCACCGAGCGGAAGCGTCATTTGATATTGGTCGTACCACCATTTTCCAAAATTGACGACCTCTTCCAACCCCAGTTCTTTATAAAAAAGTTGGCCTTCGTGGATGAGCAGGCCCGCATCGACCTCGCCACTCACCACCGCCTGCGGAATCTTGTCGAACGGAATAACTTTGTATTCCACATCGGGATACCACAGTCGTAGCAATAAAAAAGCGGTGGTCTTTGTGCCGGGAACACCGATGACGCCATCTTTAAAAAAAGGCCTGTCGGCGCGTTTCACAATCATCGGGCCGTAATCTTTTTCACCAAAACTTCCTCCGGTGACGAGCGGCGCGTATTTGTCCTGTATCTCGGGATAGGCGTGCCACGAAATGGCGGTGATCTCATATTTTCCCTCGCGCGCCCACTCGTTCAAGGTCTGAATATCACGCAACTCATGGACAATCGTCACCCCTTCAGTATCGATCTTGCCGGTGGCGAGACCATAAAACATGAAGGCATCATCGGCATCGGGACTGTGTGCGAGCGTGATTTTCATCGTAATTTGTCATTGCGAGCGTAGCGAAGCAATCCCGGCGATTCACTGGATTGCTTCACCCCTAAAGGGGTTCGCAATGACACCTCTCTAAAATAGACTGAACTGTTTTTTCTCCTCCGTTACTTCTTCTTTCTGCTCGAAACTCCAGGTAACGGGGGCCTTTAAATTTCCTTTTCCGAATTTGTCGGTGAAAAGAATTTCGCGGTGTTTGACGCCGTATTCAAAAACCTCTTTGGTAATGCGCACATCTTCCAGACAATAGCTTTTAAGTTTATCGAGCTCCTGACGGTTCCAATAACGAATGGCGTCCAGCCCGTGACCGCTCTTTCTCGTCCCCAATGTCGCTTGCGCCACACTGTCGAGACTCACACGATGCCCCAGAGTTTTGGTCAGTTCTTCCAGGATGTCGATCATCGGAAGCGCATTCAAATCAAAATCTTTGAAATAGGCCTGAAGCACCGGCATGTCGAAACGGCGATGATTGAAACCGATGACGAGCGGCTTTTCCGCCAGAATGCTCAACAATTTTGGGAAATCGGCCTCCCAATATCCCTGATAATCGTTATGGCGGTAAGAATAGACCCCGACAAAAGAGACACCCAGGGCCCCGAGATTATTGCGGCCACCGACATCTTCAAAACTCCGCTTGGTTTCCAAATCGAGAACAATGATATTGGGCTTTGCCATGGGTTTTTGCTTACCAGCGCGGTGTTTTGAATGCAAATACAAACCGGTTGCGCCCCTCTTGCCACTTTGCTATGTCAAACCCCGTTATGCCGAGTGAGCCTTCCAAAAAAATAGAGACCTTTCCCAACCCGAATCCGGAGCGCAATTATGTCATCCATTGCCTCTGCCCCGAGTTTACCTGCCTCTGCCCCAAAACGGGCCAGCCTGATTTTGCCAATATCGATGTCCGCTATATTCCCGACAAAAAATGTTTCGAACTGAAATCGTTCAAAAATTATTTATGGTCTTATCGCAACGAAGGGGCCTTTCACGAAAAAGTGACGAACCAGATCTTGACCGATCTGGTGGAAGCCCTGCAACCGCGTTGGATTGAAGTGCAGGCGGTTTTTAATGTGCGCGGCGGCATTGCAACCACGATCACCGCAACGCATGGAGAAAAACCGAAATGTTAAACTGGCTACGCCGAGGTGTCATCGCGAACGAAGTGAAGCGATCCAGCGAATCGCCGGGATTGCTTCGGCCCTTTGGGCCTCGCAATGACAATAATGACACTGAAGTCACCGACCCGGGCATTCGCATGTCTGCGGATGAATATATTTCACCAGAGGCTTACACTCCCATCCGCTGGGTCAAGTCGCTTCTTGAAAACCGGCGCGCGGCGGAAGAGACCGACGCACTCATCGCAAAAGTTGACAGGCTCGCAACCGCTCCCGACAATGTCGTCCGCTATTTTTTCGACAACGATCTTCCCGCTCTAGTGAGCGCCTCCCGTCTCAAACCGGAAGAGGTTCAAAAAAAATTGCGCACGGCTTTTGAAAATACCTCCAACCGTCAAACTGCAGAACCGTGGTTTCGCCTGATACAGGTGGCCGCAGGAGATGCCTCGGCAAATCTTCCGGCATTGGACAGCATCACACCGCATCTTCTGGAAACGAAATCGCAGGCCTATCTCTATGCACTTGGGACAGTGGCAACACATCGTCCATTAGAGGCAACGCATCTGGCGAGGCAGGTTTTTGAAAAGGGAAATTTGACGACGCGTCTTTTGTCTTTTCGCACGACTCTTTTTTCACCGCACATCGGTGACGGCAAAATGATCGGGGATCAGTTTGTGAGATTGATGGCGGTCGCGGAACGCAAAGAAATTGTGGAACCCTTCCTCACAAACATGCTTCAAAATAGCAGAGAAGAAATTTCCCCGAAATCCAAAGGCAAGCTCGCCTGGCTGGGCGCCCTCTATCACGGCTGGCAACGCGAAGCTCTTTCCTGAAACCAACCCAATCCGCCTAATGGATATTGGGTTGAATCATCAATTTGACGATCGCCTGTTTCTGCGCCGTGGTGATGGCGGTTGTTCCGTTGGTCGTTCCACCCAAAGCAGTGGCACGAGCATCAACGCGTTGCTGAAACAACAAATCTGCGGCCTTTATTGCAGCGCGACTTGGCGTACCGCTCATAAAAAGGGCGAATTTCGACTGTTCAATAATTCTCATATCTTCTTCCAGTCCCATGAGAGAGGCCAAAGACGTCGGCATTCCCAGGCCCGAGAAATTGGTTCTGCTGGTCAACCACGACATACTGGAAGGGATGGCGATGGTATCTACTGTGTAGGTTAACGACCCCCCATTTGCCAGCACGGCATCAATCACCCATTGGTGCAAAGCCGCCTGCGGAATCGGCCAGTTTTTGGAAGCTCCATTCTGGTCGCGGTAGCTTCCATATCCGACGGCGGAAAGCGTGGCCCCCGGAATACTGCTACTGGATGCCATGGAGGTCCTCAACGTGGTGATTTCGGCATCCGTTGAAACAATGGCCGACTGAAAAGTGGTGAATGCACTTTGAAAAGCGGCGTCCATCTCTGCTTTGATGGCGTCTGTCATTTGATTGTTCGTCGGATCTTCAAAATATTTTCCATACGTTCCCTCCAAGCTCTGGAAGGCAGTAATCATGCTGTCCACACCGGTGTTGTAACGGCTTATCTGACTGACAGAAGCATTCAATATGGCGAGAGCCGCGGTATATTCCCTCTTCACCTTTGAAGCGGCAATGCGGGTGAAAAAATTCTTGATGGCCTGCCCCATGGAGCTGTTCACCGTGGAAGAAATCGCCATCAGGTTAGAATCACTATCGGACACTTCACCCGCCGCATCAAAAGCGGAAGTGATCAATTGCAAATCGATCCCTGCGGCACTGGCGGCATCGACAAAAATATCCCCCATGAACCCGCCCCCTTCAGCCATATCCTTGGTAGCCAACGTCGGATTTGAAGTGGTGTTCTCTACGGCATCCTTGAATTTGGCGGTGAAGTCGGGAAGCGCCCTAAAACCGGGATTGGAGATCAGCTTCTGCCTGAATGTCTGCAGTTGGGAAGCGGTGACCCCATTTGTTGTTAGAAACGACACAAAACCGCCGTCTCCAAGAATGGCATTTTTCCCTCCCGTTGCAATATTCACTATGTCGGCCTCACTAATGCCGGGAGTGCGGAGAATGACGAAGCCAAAAGAGGCAAAAATGGGATCGTCCGATTTTGCAGCCGCAAATCCCAAAAGCATGGCTTTGGTCTGGGCATAAGAGAGGGTGTTCAACCCGGCAGAATTGGAGCTACCAGAGGGGGGTGCCGGGGCCAAACTCTGACGGACAACGGTATCAGCTGTGATCGGGGTTGCTGTTCCGGTGGCATCGAGGGTCGGTCCTTTGACGGTCACCATCAAAAAATTGGCATCGCTATTTGTTGGAATACTGGAGAAAGAAAAAGCTATTTTTCCGTTGGCGTCAGCCACCGCAGTGGTAGAGGTGACATCGGTTGTCGTTCCGTCGCTGTTGGCTTTGGCCAAGATCACGGAATAGCTTGCCCCTACCTCAAGAGCCGCGTGAACCGTTGGCGATATCAAAAACGAAAACAGAGCCACCCACAAAAAAATTCCTTTTCTACGGAAAAATAAATTCATCGTTCCCCCTGTTCTGTTGTTATCAATTAAATGCCGCTACCAGAAACGGTGCCGCCATTGGTGGTGGTACCCGTGCCAGTTGCCGTGGTTCCCGTGCCACTGTTGCCCGGTGTGCCACACGCACTCAAACCCGCCACAAAAACCGAAGCAACCAAAACCAAAATAAATTTTTTCATTATTCCCCCTTGTTTGAAATTAAAGCCCGTAAAATGTTAAGTCTTTATTTTTATTTCGTCAAATAAAAAAATGATGTCTGTTAAAAAATGGCGGTGATTTCGATTTCTACAGTGGCACCTTTGGGAAGATTCGACACCTCTACTGTTGAGCGGGCGGGAGTGTGACTCCCAAAAAAGCGGGCATAGACGGCATTGACCTTTGAAAACTGTGAAAGATCCTTCAAAAAAATGGTTGTTTTAACCACCGCATCGGGACCCAAATTTTGCGAGGCCAATATCGCGTCGATATTTTTCAAAACCAGTTCCGTCTGACGTTCCACATCGCCCTCAAACAGGCAGACTTCGTTTGTTTTCGGATCGATTGGAATCTGCCCCGACAAAAATAAAAATCCACCAGCCTTTATAGCTTGCGAATAGGGGCCGATTGGCTTGGGGGCTTTATCTGTAAAAATAATTTCCATAATTAATGGTGATTACCAAACTTTGACAATAATTCAAGTTGTGATATGCGCGAGCCCTATGTTGCTTGGACTCGACATTCTCTTAAGAGATAACAAAAAATTGCTGGAAGGAAAACGGATCGGAATTTTGGGGCATCAGGCCAGCCTCAATTCCAAAGGGGAACATATTGTCGATCTGCTGGTTGATAAAAAAAACAACTGGAAGGTGACGACATTATTCGGGCCCGAACACGGCATTACCACCCACGCTCAAGATATGGAGGCGGTGCAGTCTGGCGTTCACAAACCGACAGGATTGCCCTTGCACAGTCTCTACGGTCACACCGACAAGTCACTGCGCCCCACAGAAGAGATGCTCCAAAATATCGACACCCTTGTAATCGATCTGCAGGATATCGGCTCGCGCTATTACACCTACATCTGGACCGCATCGCTTTGCATGGAGGTTTGTGCAAAATATAAAAAAGAGGTCATCATTCTCGACCGCCCCAATCCCATCAACGGCGTCACCATTGAAGGGGAACTTAATCAGTCGGGCTACACCTCTTTTGTCGGGCTCTATCCTTTGGCGGTGCGGCACGGCATGACGTTTGGGGAGATGGCCCGCTTCTTTAACGATGCGCAGGATTTGAATTGTGATCTCAAGGTTGTTTCGATGGAGGGCTGGGAGAGGGAATGGTATTGGGATCAGACGGGATTAAAGTGGACCAATCCCTCACCCAACATGCGCTCACCCCTGCAAGCCCTGATGTATCCGGGCACCTGCCTTCTTGAAGGGACCAATGTCTCCGAGGGGCGCGGCACCGATATCCCTTTTGAAATCGTGGGTGCTCCTTTTGTGGATTCCGCCGAATTGCTGGAGTCGATGAAAGAATTTAATCTGCCGGGCGTTCAATATGAAAGCATCGATTTCACACCGACGATGCAAAAGCATGCCGGGAAACTCTGTCACGGCATGCGCTTTAAAGTCACCGACCGAAACATTTTCAAACCCTATGTCACCGGTCTGGCGCTGATCTGGTCTCTCTCCACACTCTATCGTGAAAAGGGATTTGAATGGCGTCTCGAACCGTATGAATTTATCGAAGACATTCCCGCTGTCGATCTCCTTACCGGCAGTTCCACTGTGCGGCAGGCGATTGAAAAACATCTTCCTCTAAGAGAACTTCTCGAATGGGTTGAAGAACCCCCAACCAGCTTCCTGCGCGAACGCAGGACTTATCTTTTGTATTAATATTTAAAACCGGAAAGCCTTTGGCAAAAGATTGGAGAGCTTCACCGTTTCTGTTTCGCCTTTTGTATTGGCGAGAATAATTTCCAGCTCGGGGGCGAATTCGTAGAGAACCTGGCGACAAGCGCCGCAGGGTGTCGGTTGCGGATGATCGGCGACAATGGCGATGCGGCGAAATTTGATAGCCCCCTCTGAAACCGCCTTCATAAGGGCAATCCGCTCGGCGCAAACAGTCAAACCATAAGAGGCATTTTCCACATTGCATCCGGTAAACACGGTGCCATCTTCGGCTTCCAGCGCCGCACCGACCGCAAATTTGGAATAGGGAGAATAGGATTTTTGTCGGGCTTCAATGGCTTTTTTAACCAGTTCGTTCATGCAACCCCTCTACTCCACCGCATGGGCAAAACGCAAGGCGCGAATGCTTTCAAAACGATTTCCAACAATTTTTTGCAACATCTGCTTGAGCGTTTCGGCCCGCTCGCCTGTCGCCTTCATTTTGAGATAAATGCCTACTTTGAGTTCTCCCAAGTCGGGCTGATCTTTGGAATAGATACGAAGGTTACAGCCGTTTTTTTCAAAACCCTCTTCTTCGGAATAATGATATTGATAGATTATCTCTTTGGCAGAAACGGTGGCCTTCCTCCATTTTTTGAGCTGGGGAAACTCTCCCTCCAACGCACCGATGTCTTTGGCAATCGCGGCCATCGCCTCATCCATCGCTTTGTGCGCCACGATCACCGAAAGGGCGCGACTGGTCTCCGGCCCGGAGATATCCGCCGATACAGCGAAGCCCGAGGAGATTATCAGCAGGATTGCAAACCAGAAATAGAAGTGGCGCATCATGAAGAGTATATCGGCTGATCTCAAAATAAGTTGCTTGCGCTCTCGACGGTCAGACTACTTCAAAATCCGCATAAAAAAATACTGGGGCCTGATAAGCAACTTTTGGAGATGATTGCCGATAATATAAATGAGGATGCTTAAAATGGCTGGAGATTTTGCGATATCCCCGATTTTGACAAGTGCTGTGCAGGTGATTGCCGGCACCCCCTTGGCCACCGCGCAAGAGGTTTTAAATGTCCTCCCTGCGGGCATGGTGGGAGATCGATTTATTCAGGGGCCCGATTTGTCTCCAAAGCTTCCGACGAGTGCGGAGGGTAAAGAGTGGAGAAGAACTTTTTTGATGAGAGCGTTCAATGCATTAGCTCATTTGGAAAATAAATTGTTATATCCCATTGATTCCCTTATGTACAACTTGACTGGCCCATTCCGGAAGGATTGGCAGAGCGTTATTTCCACACGCAGGCCACCATCCACTTGCATTGAGCAATTGCATTTAGATTATTATGATTTTTCAAACAAAAAAATATTGGATGTGGCTTGTGGAAGAAGTCGCTTTGCGCAGTTCATAAATCTTTTTTATGGAGACACGGGGACTCTCGCTGTTGCTCTAGATAAAAATATAAAACACAAACCCCCTTTAAGGATAAAAGGGAATGCGTATAAATTGCCTTTTCAAGAACCTTGTTTTGATCTCGTGACCTGCAATTTCTTGCTGCATCATTTTAGCTTTGGTCGACAATTGATGTTTATCGAGGAGATGGTTCGAGTGACAAAGCCGGGCGGACAAATTCACATTGGGGGGGTGTTCGAGACTTTGAATTTAGGGGCTATCGAAGAACTCTCTCGAGTAGAAAGATTTTTTGTTCACGAAATCCGATCCTATGAGGGTCTTTATTCTGTAGAGATCCGATTAAAGTCCTGACCGCTTTTCTCCTTGCCTTCCTTATTAAATAATTCAATCTTTCGCGCCTATGCTCCCCTATCGCATCAAAGTTGTTGAGCCGATTCAACTCCTCCCCGCGCCTGTGCGCGAGAAAAAAATAAATGAGGCGGGGTTGAATGTTTTCAGATTGAAAAGTCAGGATGTCTACATCGATCTGCTGACCGACTCTGGCACGTCCGCCATGAGCACACTGCAGTGGTCGAAGATCATGCTGGGAGATGAATCGTATGCCGGCTCCGAATCTTTTTTTCGATTACAAAACAGCGTTCAGGAAATTTTTGGCCTCCCGTTTATTCTTCCGACGCATCAGGGGAGAGCGGCCGAGCATCTTCTCGACATGGCCCTCATCAAACCCGGCATGTTGGTGCCGGGCAACATTCACTTCGACACCACGCGTGCGCATATCGAGCTGGCCAAAGGCCGCACTTTTGATGTGACTTTTGAAGAGGGCCACAGTTCCACCGGAGACAACCCATTCAAGGGAAATCTCGACTGCAAAGCGCTGGAGGCCTGCATTGAAAAAGCCGGGGTGGAGAAAATTGCCTATGTTTTGATCACCATCACCTGCAACTCCAACGGCGGACAACCGGTCTCGATGGAAAATATTGCGGCAGTTTCAAAAATATGCCGACATCACAAGATCAAACTTTTTTTCGACGCCGCCCGTTTTGCGGAGAATGCTTTTTTTATTCAACAACGCGAGAAGGACTTTCAAAAGAAACCGATTCCAGAAATTGTCCAGAGGATGTTCTCCTACGTCGATGGTTGCACCATGAGCGCAAAAAAAGACGCGCTTGTTCCAATGGGGGGTTTTCTGGCCCTTCGCGACGAGAGCCTTTTTGAATCTCTCAAAACTCTGGGCGTTTTGTATGAGGGCTTCTACACCTACGGCGGCTTGAGCGGCATGGATATGGAGGCGATGGCACAGGGTTTAAAAGAGGTGATCGACGAAAATTATATCCATTATAGTGTGGGACAGGTTCAGCGCCTGGGAGAAAAATTAAAAAAGGCCGGCGTGCCGACCGTCACCCCTTTTGGCGGTCACGGCATTTTCATCGACGGCCGCCGTTTTTATCCCAACATTCCGGAGAATCAGTTTCCGGCGCAACTGGTCTGCGTGGAACTTTATAAAAATGGCGGTGTGCGCAGTGTGGAGGCGGGAGCGTGCATGGCCGGGCGCAACCCCGACACCGGAGCGAACATCCGTCCCACCATGGATTTGTGCCGCATGGCCATTCCGCGTCGCGCATACACACATGAACATCTCGACTATGTCGCCGACGCGGTGATTGAAACTTTTGAAAAAGGAAAAACAAAAAAAACAGGTCTTCTGATGACAGAAGAACCCTCCACAGGCATTCGCCATTTCTCGGCGGGTTTTAAATATGCTTAAACCAGCGCTCGCAATGACAGCCTGCTTTCTCTTTTTTTCCATTTCCGCTTTTGCCGCAACACCTTCACCCGAAAAACAGACGACACAAGCTAACCAAAAAGCGGCCGAGGGAGACTATGAAGGAGCCTTGTCTCTATTTGAAAACATACTCCAAAAAAATCCAGACTACGAACCCGCTCTAATGGGCAAAGCGGACGTCTTATACTGGCAGGGAAATTATCAGGGGTCCATCGATGCCTATGCCAAAATTCTGGAACTCGACCCCGATCATATCGGCGCGCTGATTGGCACAGGCAAAGCCTGGCTGGCGATGGGAAAAAATAAAAAATCACAGGAATACTTCAACCGCGCACAGCGCATTGAGCCTAAAAATGAAGAGGCCAAAAGTTTTCACGAGCAGGAGGGGAAGACAAGACTGACCATCAACGGTGGCTATATTACAGAGCCGATGAGTTATGCCACCACAGCGCAGGGGGAATTTCAGGAGGTCCAAATCGAGAAGGAAAAAAGTTACGGGGCTCTTCTCAACACAACCTATCTGAACAAATTCAACCAGACCGGCCTGGACACGCGCCTTTCGGGCAATTATTATTTTCTGGAGAATACCCGCGTTGATGCGGGCTTGAGTTTTGCGCCAGAAACCGCCCTTTTTCCAAAACAATCCTACACGGTGGGGCTTAAGCAAACACTCTGGTCACTCACGCCACAGGTCCAATACACCTTTCAAAACTTTCGGGAGGCCAATTTAAACGCCGTCCGTTCCGCCCTCTACTTTGCACCGTTTTCATTTTTAAAAGTCGGCGGTGGTTATGAATTTCAGAATCTCAAATTTGGCGGGACGAGCCAGAATTTCAACAACGGTTTTGGCGATGTCCAGATCAGCGTGCTCGACCTTCTGCAAGTTCGCGGCTCCTACGCAAAAGTCCATCGCGGTTTTGAAGCGGGCCGAACCCCTTCGCCCTATGTCAATTACAAGGCGAATGTTTTTGGCGGCGGATTTTCATTTAATTTGATTCCGGGTTATTCAATCGGCTTTGATTCCCTCTATGAAAAGAGAAACAACAACGAAACATTCTCAAATTACAAAGTCTGGGTGGGCTACAGACTTTAAGGTGTCATTGCGAGGCCCCAAGGGGGCCGTGGCAATCCCGCTGATCATCGGGATTGCTTCGCTTCGCTCGCAATGACAGTTGTAAGGCGTCCCGAATATTTTTTAAACACAGCATCGACACTTTTGTTGACCCCGCGCAGCATTTCATTGGGGAGAGGCGACTCGGCAAGGGTCAAAAGCCACTTGAGCATATTCTGATAATCTTTGAGGCTCACATATTCCAATCCATAATTTTTGGGGCCGATGTTGTGATAGTTGCCAAGCGGAAAGGCAAGCCCGCCCACCTGATACCCCTCTTCCACATACAGGCTTGCTTCACAGCGCCCGCCCGGGAGCAGGGCCCGCTGATATTCAAAACCATTTCCACTTTTTTTCAGTTTTTCCGCCACGAGCTTCAGCCACAAATCGACGGTATATGAAAAAATGGAAAATCGGTCTCCCACCCGGAGCACCGGGCCGCCGCCAATAGCTACGCGCCCGGCAAGAGCGGAACTTGATTCCATCACCACCAGCGGGATTTTTTTGGAAAGAAATTTTTTGTGAATCACGCCAAAGGCCCCGACAAAACCGACCTCTTCGGCCCGGGTGAAAAGACAGATCACATGCGTTTTGGGTTTTCTGCCCACCAGTTCTTTTAAAAGAGTCAGAAGAATAGCAACGCTCATCACATTGTCAGCGGCCTTGGTATAAATAATCCCCTTCTCTATTTTGACGCCCACCAGATCGAAATATCCAAAACTCCCTTTGGCAACCGGCCTCGGCACCGTCACCAGAAATTGTCTCTTCTTTTTGTTGAAAACTTTTGAAACCTTTCCGCGAATCAAATGTCCATTCTCACAGAAGACCACTTTCGCCTTCAAAAAGTATTTATCGGGAACGCCGCCCAAAAGTTCCACCACCGGTTTTGATCCGCCCCGAATGGTTTCAAAGCCGGGATGATCCATATGGGCCGCAAAGGCCATCGGTTTTGTGGAGCCTTTTTTATAAATGACTTTCAGGTTGCCGTAGGAATCTTCAAGACAGATGAGTTTTAATTTTTTGCAAAAATTCTGGATGAAAGACATCACCGCCTCTTCATGAAAAGGGGCGGTGGGGAGACTCAAAACTTCTTTGAGCAGTTGGGTGTTGGATATCACGTTTTTATATTTTCAAACCGAGGAATTCTTTCATCTGCTGTTCCAAAATCTGGCGATGCTCCGGGAGAAACGGGGTCAGGCGATTTTCATTGACCACCATGACGCTCATTTTTTTCCACTCTTCCCAGCATTGCTGGCAAACCTGCGCCAGAATTGCTTCTCCGAGAGGGCCGGTGTAGGGAATAAAATCGGGCGGCGCGGCGTCCAAAGCCCCGCAACGTGCGCATTTTACATTTTTAACATCACTCATGAACTCTCCTCAAGGTGAGACTTTCACCACGTTTGACTTTAAATGTAAAAGCAAAATTTCCCCGATTTACACTCAGTTGCACACGCCCAAAATCGTCATCGAGAATGAGGGGCCGACCTTCTGGCACTTCGCCAAAAGTCAGCTCATAATAAATGGTGGGCTTCTTTCCCAAAGAAATTTCGATCGGATCTCCCAGCTTCACACCCTTTTTAAATTCCTCCGCGCGAACATTTAAAAAGAGCGATCCTTTTTCATTGATATGAATGACTTTGCATTTCAGTTCATCTCCCACCCAATAGGCCTCCGGATAGGGTGCGGGGACAAGCGTTTTGGGATCGACGCTTGCCCCAAACTTTTTGGGATCGACCCCCTTGGCCAGATACGCCGCCGCCGGGGCAAAAATATCGCGCCCATGAAAAACAGGAGAAACCGGATTGCGTTGATATTGGTCATTGGAAAGTTCAAACACTTTCTTTATGCCGCCCAAAAATTCAGCCGCGGGCCGAAGCAGACCATTGTCGGGACCGATCAAAAAATCTCCCCGCTTTGTCTCGATGACAATCCCCCTGCGCGAAGTGCCAACCCCAGGGTCAACAACGCCGACATGAATTCCCTTCTCAAGGTGGGCGGTCCCTTCCAACATCCGGGCCCCCTCTTGAATGTCAAAAGCAGGAATGGAATGGCACAGGTGGATGACTTTTGCTTTGGGAGCGATCTCATGAATAGCCGCCTCCATCGCACCACACCCGATGTTTCCCGAACCAAAATCGCTGGAGAGAGTAATTAAAGTCATTGGAATAATTAAAGTATTTTTTAACCCATTCTGAAAACTATCTACCAATTGCTATAATCCAGATTATGGTTTTTGGCCAAGCCCAATTTCATTTTAAAGTTCTTTTTTTCTTTTTTCTTTTCTCCACCGCTCTTCTGGCAACTCCATCCAGCTCTTGGGCCAATTCTCTGGTCGCTCCCGACACGCCACCCGAAAAATGGATCGACTGGTCTTTGAATTTTCAAACGACCTCCCAAAACATGGAGAACCTGATTGCCAGATTTTTGGAAGCTTCCAAAGAAGTTTTGGATCGACCCGGAACACATTATCCTTTTGTCTACAATTATAAGAATACGCATACGGTCTCCATCGACTGGGCCAGCATTCCGCGCGAAAACGAACTCAATTCTTTTTACGATCACATCGCCGAAATTAGAAAGGGAGATTCAGGACAAATCAAAATGGCAGTGGTCATCTGGGACACCAAAAAAACGGGAATACATCCCTCGCCTCAAGATGCGCTTATCACTATTTCGCTGGAAGAGGGGAACAGGGTGAGACACCTGAATTTAAAACAGGATGAATATGTCATCAACGGCAAAAGTTATTATCGCTCCCATCTGCAATTTTCAAACACCGCGCTTGATGGAACCCCCCTGCAAAGGGGCGTTGCCGAAATTTTTGAGGATGTTGAAAGACAGTTGACCAAAATATCTTCCTCCACCATCGAGGGCAAAGCCGACATGCGCCCCGATGACATGGTCCAGCTGAATATCCAGACAACCATTTCTTCCAAAGGTTATATTTTTCTGATCGGGGAGATGACTGACCCGGTGCATGTCGCCAAAAAGCAGAACCTGTTTTGTCGCAACCCGTCCCAAAAGTGGGTGGAACAGCACAGCCTGGAGTGGGATGAAAATTGCGAACCGCTTTTCGAAAACAAAAACTGGCACGGCTCTTCCTTCAGCTCGCTTCCCAATAGTTACAAATCTTTTCTGGAAAACTGATCCCTTAGACAACTTTTCGGCCATCGCGATTTTTGGCGGGGATAAAATCTTTTAACGCCTGTGCAAAATGGAGTCGGGTAATTTTAAGACTTCTTATCTCTTCCTCGCTCAACTTGCCCTTGGGGTTTTTTGCCCGTCGCTTGACTTCCCGCAAGGCGATCATGGCGGCATCGTTGGTGAGGGCTTCCAGATCGGCTCCGACATATCTTTCTGTTTTTCTGGCAATCGCTTCCAGATCGACATCGGTGGCCAAAGGTTTTTTCCGGGTGTGAATTTTAAGAATATCCAGTCGCCCTTTTTCGTCCGGATAACCGATCATCAATTCCCGATCAAAACGTCCGGCCGCGCGCAAGGCCGAGTCCAAAATGTCGGGTCGGTTGGTTGCCGCAATAACAATAACCCGCCCCCGATCTTCAAAACCATCCATACCTGCAAGCAGGGCTGCCAACGTGCTGTTATATGCTTTATCTCCCGATATCATATCATTGCCGGAAGATCTTTGAGCGCCAATGGCGTCAATTTCATCTATAAAGATGATGGCAGGTTCATTGTCTCTGGCATCTTCAAACATTTTTCTTATTGCAGCCTCTCCATCTCCTATGGATCCCTCCACAAGTTTGGGGCCATTAACGGCATAAAATTTGACCCCCGAAGCCTTGGCCACCGCTCTGGCGATGCTTGTTTTTCCCGAACGTGGAGGCCCCACCAGCAAAAAGCCTTTGAGAGGTTTGATGTTCAACATTTCAAAAACTTCCGGTTGCAACAAAGGCCATTCAATCATTTCACGCATCAGGGCAATCTGATCATCCATCCCCCCAATTTCATCATAAGGATTTTCGTCAGAACCTTTGTAAAAAACGGCGCCTTTTATTCCTTCTGGTTCAGTTCTGTTTTGTTTTTCTATTCTTAATCTGGCGGTAAATCCGTCTTTATTAGGATTTAAAATATCTTTTTCAAAAATGTTTCTGGCGACCTTCCCAGCTTCATTCACATAAGGTTTCATGGCCACCACGGCTTCAAACCAGGGTTCCAACTCTTCTTGAGAAGAGGCTAAGGCGATCCCCTTTTTGACTTCCTCTATCAGAGTCAGCAGAATCGGAGTCACGCGGTCTCTCCATCTCCATTTATTTTTTAATTGATCGATGATTCTTAATTGATTGGCCACTCTTTCAATCAGAGTGTCGGGCTCTGGATATTTTTCCACCATTTCAAACAGATCTTTGGCCCTTTGGACGGCCGCTTGATCTTCCAAAGAAAAAGCCATGCGTCCCTGAATCATCAATCGAACGGAGACCGCATCGATTCTGTCTCTGAAATTTATTATATTCTGCACTTCGATCAGATCAGAAGCTATGAGATTAACACCGTGTATTGCTCCGTCATAAGCCTCTTTTGCAGTCTGGTCGATATGGCGATGCTGATAAGCTGATTCATTGAGTTTTAGAAAATGCAGTGTTTTTCCAAATTCGCGGGCGATATCCGAATCAAAAAGACCCTGTTTTCTCAAAGGGGTGACAAGCAGATTCAAAACGATGCGCATGTCGTGAAGTTCTCTATCCTCCAATGGTTTCGGATCTTCTTCAAAAACCCAGTCATGTTCTTCCCAGACAGGAGACCCCATCAATTCATAAAGCATGATGGGATCTGCCATGAGAGCATTCTGGACAGGACTCAATAGGAAAGAGGTTGCCATAAGTTACTTATCGACTCGGGTGAAAAAAAGTTGCTTAAAGTTATTGCCACTTTTTCCCCGTTTTGCTACCCCATTTCCATGTCACTCATTCTTGTTCACCGCGAAGAACCGATTGCTGTGGTTCAACTCAACCGACCCGAGGCTTTGAATGCCTTGAGCCCGGCACTCATTCAAGAGCTGGTGGCCGCACTGCAATCGCTCGACCGGGATGAAAACATCCGCGCCATTGTGTTGACCGGCTCCGACAAAGCCTTTGCCGCCGGCGCCGACATCAAGGAGATGGCG
Source organism: Deltaproteobacteria bacterium (assembly GCA_030648035.1). GTDB lineage: Bacteria > UBA10199 > UBA10199 > SPLOWO2-01-44-7 > SPLOWO2-01-44-7 > JAUSII01. The sequence continues at coordinate 22,360 of JAUSII010000099.1, forward strand.
ACCTTGACCGCCAAAGAGATGCAGGAAAAAGATCTGATCGGCGCCTGGGATGGCATCTGGAAAATTCAAAAACCATTGATCGCCGCTGTCTCCGGTTTTGCCTTTGGTGGTGGATGCGAAATCGCCTTGATGTGCGACATGATCGTCGCCTCCGAGACCGCCAAATTCGGCCAGCTGGAAATCAATCTCGGCATTATTCCGGGTGCGGGGGGCACGCAGCGCCTGACGCATGCGATTGGAAAATGGAAGGCGATGGAATGGATCTTGACCGGAAATATCTATTCGGCCGCAGAGGCTTTTCAATCAGGGATGGTGAACAAGATTGCGCCTATCAGTGAATATCTGAACGAAGCAAAAGCCCTGGCCAAAAAAATCGCCGAAAAATCCCCCATCGCATTAGCCGCCGCAAAAAAAGCCATCCTCGCCTCTCTCAACCTACCACTGGATGAGGGCCTCAAAAAAGAACGCCAACTTTTCTATCAACTTTTTGATTCCGAAGATCAGAAAGAAGGAATGAAGGCGTTTCTGGAAAAAAGAAAACCGGAATTTACAGGACGCTAAGTTCTTGTTGACTAGCCATCCAATTTCGACGAAAATGGAGTCCATGCAATACATTCCTCGCCTTTTAGAGTCTCATATCAAACACCATCTAGATAGAGGAAAAAGCCTTCTATTGCTGGGAGCTCGCCAAACGGGCAAATCGACCCTTCTTCAACGCTTTCCCGCAGATCTCACACTCTCTTTTATCCAACCTGCCGTTCGGCAACGTTATGAAAAAAATCCGGAACTTTTGGGGGGAGAAATTGAAAGCCTGAACAAAAAAATGTCCAAGCGCCCCCTCGTCGTGCTGGACGAAATACAAAAAGTGCCGTTCATTATGGACACCGTTCAGGATCTGATCGACCGCAAACTGGCACAATTCATTTTAACCGGTTCCTCGGCACGCAAACTGCGCAGAGGAACATCCATCAACCTTCTGCCCGGACGACTGGTCACTCTGCACCTTGATCCTTTTGTTTTTCAGGAATTCGGTGAAGAGAATATAGAAAACATTCTTTTCTACGGCGCTCTTCCCGGAATTTTCCGTGAAAAGAAAAACGAGGATCGTGAAACAGATCTTCGATCCTACGTTGAAACCTATCTGGAAGAAGAGGTTCGCGCAGAAGCACTCGTCAGAAATCTGGGAGCTTTTTCCCGCTTTTTGGAGCTGGCGGGGCTTGAATCGGGCAACATTGTCAGTCTGCGCGCACTCTCGCAAGAAATTGGCATCAGTCATACAACCATCGCCTCCTTTTTTGAAATTTTGGAAGATTGTCTGGTGGCCGAAAGGGTCGATCCAATCACCTTCAGCACAACACGAAAAAAACTGACCAAATCGAGCCGCTATCTTTTGTTTGACATGGGTGTTCGACGCCTGTGCACCGGAGAGGGAACCGCCGTGACAAAAACGCGTCTTGGCGAATTGTTTCAGCAATATGTCGGATTGGAGCTGATCCGCCACGCGCGACTGGCCGAAAAAAGAACGCGCATCAAATTCTGGAGAGATCCCGATGGACCAGAGGTCGACTGGGTGATTGAAAGAGAGGGGGAGTTTATCCCCATTGAGGTCAAATGGTCCGCCGCCCCGGTTTCAAAAGATGCGCGCCATCTGGAAACTTTTCTGAAAGAATATCCTCAAGCCAAAAAGGGTTATGTCATCTGCCAAACGCCAAACCCCGCAGACATCACCCCCCATGTCACCGCCATTTCATGGAAAACCATTGCCGACCTGTTTTGAAATAGTTAGCAACTTTTTCAAAGCCCCGCCGATACAACCATTATGACTAATTATGTTGAAGGAAAAATTTTGGGCGTTCACACGGCCCCCACGTTAATGTTGGAGGCCTCATCCACGGTGTCCGCTTCACAGCCAAAAGATGTTTATCTCTTGGCTTCTGCTGCAAAGACAACAATCAAACCTTCGGCCAGCAAGGCGATGGAGGCGGCTGTGGAAGAAGTAGTGAGGCAGGTTCAAGCCAATTCGTCCCCCGGTTCTAAAATTCGCTTTCAGGGGAAAGAATATAAAGTTGGAAACAATCGCGTTAACGTAATTTTTAATGATGCTCTCGAAAAGTCCGGTTCCAAACGGCGAGTTGTGTTTTACAATGCTCCCAATGGGGCGGTGGCTGTTTTATATGGAACTGTCATTCAGGAAAGAAAGATCCGGGTTCACGGCCAACAGGTTCGACATATTCTGCTCGACAAGGCGGAGATCAGTGTCAATGAAACTATCGGCATTTTGGGGGTGAACGACCTTCTGGATGTCATTGTTGTCTCCAAAGATCATTGCGAGAAAGTCGATGCCTTCGACCGAAAAAAAAATTCAGGCACATACAAACAGGCCGAACACACTTCCATTTTGGATGCCTATCGCGCCGCTCCTCTGGATACCGAAGGTCTGAAACTTTTTGCAGATCTGGTTTTCGCCCACGAAACCGGTCATTTTGAATTTATAAAAACCTATGGTGCGATCGTAAAGGAATTTGAAATGCGCGATCAAGCGGCAGGTCGCTATCATCTTCACACATTGGAGGAGTTGCTGTGTGAAGTGGCCACGGCGCAGTCGATTGTGGCACTTGCAAAAAAAGATCCGAGGGCGGCTGAAAAGGCCTATCAAATATGGGTGGGGGTTCGCGGCGATGCGCCCGGACGGCGCACTTACAATCCTGCAGAGGGATGGATGGCCGCTTCCGGTTTTCTTCTTCTTTCTGCCGTCTCTATGAAAAGTGGGACCGCTGTTGTCGATTGGGGTGTGCTGGAAAAAAACACAGGGGCCCTCAAGTCGGTTATAAAAACTGTTTTTACAGATGTTCAGACGAGGATTATCAAACCTTTGGTCAAGGATGGATCACAAGATACTCCGCAACAGCTGGCTGCAAAATATAAAGAACTTGAAAAAGTGACTCTGGCCCAGTGGAAAACCGCCAACGCACCTTTCAACGCAGAATTTGCGGAACAAGAAGTGGCGATGGGCATCATGGAACAATTGTTTCCACAGCGGGAAAAAATGGGTCTCGGTCCAGATAGTATTATTAGGATGGTTTATACCGTGGATGCGTGGACGGTCACACAACTGGGAGTTAATCCTGCCGCAACTCCATTTCGTATCCGTTTGCGCTAAAAGAAAGCCGAATTTCACCGGCAAATGACCAAACGCCGGACGAGCGTCGGTTCAGGTCTCAAAACCAAATCATAGGCTCCCAACTCCGATCTGGGTAAATTTACAAGGTGGTTGAAAGCAGGTTGCAGGGCTTCCTGAAATTTTGGATTGAAAAGAATCCTGAATCTCACCTCTTTGACTGCATCAATCCATGCTTTTCCAATCTCCGCTGTCGGGGCTGTTTTTGCGCTTTTTTCAACTTCCATTAAAAGACGCTTTAATGCCTCAATCTGGCGCGACTGAACAAAAACCCATTTGAATTGAGCAATTTTATTTAGCGATAAATCCATAACAGCCTTGGCGTATCTTAGTTCAGAATCAGGAGTGGGCGATCTTGGAGAGACCCCAGAATCAAGCCAAAAGATAATTGGACACACTTGCCCCGCCAACGGTCCTATTGCCAAACCATTCCATCCTGAACCGGAGGTGCCGACGATTGCCACAACCTCTTCACCCACTCCCGCAACGGGAATGACGGCCATGGCTCCCGATGGTTTTATTCCCATCGCCGGTGGAACCATTTTATCAAAACCGCGTTCGACCGTGTGCAATGCTCTTTGAGCCCACACCACATTTTGCGTTTCAAATGCCGCCATCTGCGGTGCCAAACCATACGCCAGCAAAACCCCCTGCGGCAGAGCGGCGCCGGTGTTAACCGCCAAAGAATCGAGCGCCTTTATCGGGTCAGACTTCCAAGTCTGCATATCGAGATAACCGCCAACAATGGCGTCGGCCTCTTTTTGAACCAATTCACGACAGGTTTGCAAAGGATGAGCCAACTTTGGTGAGCGATCTTCCAAAGTGCCGGGCCCCAACAGAACATAATTCACCCAAGCCGAAGCTTGGCCAATCCCTCTGACCAGATTCAAATAGGTGCGATAGTCGGCTAAAGATAAAGTGGAATGAAACGCCGCCTCTGCGCCGTGATCGGCCACGGTCACCAGCTTTGTCCATGTTTGAAAAGCCGCCGTATCATTCACGGCTTCCAACGGAGCATCAAAAAATTTCTCTTTGAAAGAAACGGGACTCGCCATAATTCCTCCACACAAGTTATCGCCTCTTATCAAAAAAAGTTGCTAAAAAAATCAACCGACCATTGTCAAAGCGCGGGTTGCAAGGGCTCTAAGTTGGGAATCGCCGGAAGAGGCGATGATCTGTTTTATCCAACGCTTGGCCCCCTCAACGCCGCAAAGAGAGAAACTCGTCAATTCTCCCACCGCCTGCTCGCGAATGAACGGATCGTCGCTTTTCAGATCCCGCGCAATTGGTCCTTGTTCATCCGTCCATAGGCTGGGCAGTTGGTCACGGCGCCCCAAATAGGCAACGACACTCAAAACGGTCAGCCCCCGAACTCTGGGGAGTCGATGTTGCATCAACGCGTTCAAATGTCTCTCCTCTCCATGGCGCACAAGAATTAAAATAAGATTATTGAATCGCTCATCATACTCACCCTTTTCAATGGCTCCATTCAATTCTTTCCAGATCAAATCGGTATCCACGTCTGCCAATCCATTCAACAATGCATCCATAGAACGCCTAGATTCCACATTAAGGCGAGCGGCTTCAGCTTTGGCTGTGCTACGAAGATCTGGATCGTAATGGTCCCTGGCAATTTGGTGAAGAGTTTTCGCATAGGGAATCGCGTTTTCTCCGATTCTCGATGTCTGGGAAATTGTTTCCACCAAAAACGCAATATCGGCGAAAGTGGCGGTTTGTGGATAATGAAAAAGCCGGTTTGTTCTTTGATGTGTGTTCTCTTGAGGCGGTAGTTGAATGACAACATGGTGCCGAAGCACCGCCGCCCTTGCCGCCCGCTCAAATTCCCCTTCTGCAAGAGCTGTTCTGAAAATTTCTCCCGTCGCCTGCAAACGGCTGATTGCAAATTTTTTGTACATTTCGCTGTTTCCGGAAAGAGGGAGAAGGTAAGTATAGATCAGGGAAGATCGGGCCATAGTTTCGAGTTGCATCGCGACGGGTGCCAGCACCTTTTCAAAGCGTTGAGAGAGTCGAAGCAGGACACTCGCCACCATATGTTTTGGATGCCACTTGGAACCGAGCCGACCTTGCACAATTTCTCCGGTTACAAGAGAGGCGGCGCGGGCAACTTCTTGAAGGTCTTTTGAAGATAAATCTTCCAAAACGACAGCCGATCCTCGATCGACAATACTACTCAAAGCGTTGGGTGCGTTTAAAACAGCATTTCCCAAAGGGCCCAGAATAAATGGATTGATTGCACTCATGTTATGGTTATCGGCGGGGAAAAATAAAAGTTGCTAGGGGTTTGCTTGGGCTCTTAAAGCTTGGAAGCGGCTCCAGAGGAAAACATCGGTGGCGATAAAACGAGCAGGAACCGAGCGAACATAAGATTCGACACCGGAGACAGTTTCTATCCAGACCCGAATAACATTGGGATCTGTGGAGTCATGAATTTTATCGGCAAATTGAGTCAAAATTCTATCTAAACGCTCTCTTCTTTTTTGCGCCGCACTCCGCACAAAACGAATGGATTCCAAATTTTCTCTTACCTCTTGCACTCGGCTGGATCTAATGGCTTTTACCTGCCTGTCTGACAAAACAACGGCGGGAGTAAGAATGTTTGGGGGCAAATAAACGGCTTCAACTTTTCTTACAACCTCTCTCCACAATCGGCTTGGCGTGCGCGCGACAACATGGCCAAAAAATCTACTGTCCAGAGCGGCGATGCGATGATCCCCTGCTCTTAGTGCGTCGCGCTGGTCTTGTAAATATCCCCTTAAACAAACGGTCGCATATTCGTTCCCAGAACTGACAACTGCACTGAAGGCATCAATCACCGCATCGGCATCTTGACCCAAAAAAGGGGCTTGACCTACCACCTCCCCAACGACCACGGGGTCGCCATAACCGACTTGCGGCACACCTAAAATTGTCATGATTGTCATGGGGGAAGTATTCATGATTTAAGCGCCAAACTTTTTATCGACATACTCTTCGACCATTTTTTTGAATTGAGTCATCATGTGCGGGCCTTCCAGCGTGACCGTTTTCTTTCCATCAACAAATATGGGGGCTTTGGGGTTTTCACCGGTGCCGGGGAGCGAGATGCCGATGTTCGCGTTTTTCGATTCGCCCGGGCCATTGACAATGCAACCCATCACCGCAATCTTCAAACCTTCAACGCCTTTGTAACCTTTTTTCTTCCACTCCGGCAGTTTGTCGCGAAAGAAATTTTCCATATCCTGCGCCATCTCCTGAAAAAGAGTGTTGGTGGTGCGACCGCAACCGGGACAAGCCGTCACGCTCGGTTGAAACTGGCGCAGTGACAGGGCCTGCAGAATATATTGGCAGACTCTCACCTCTTCGGTGCGATCGCCACCGGGCGCGGGAGTGAGCGAAGCGCGAATGGTGTCGCCGATGCCGTTTTGCAAAAGATTTGCGAGAGCGGCGGTGGAATAGACCGCTCCTTTGACTCCCATGCCCGCCTCGGTCAGGCCCACATGCAACGCATAGTCGCATTGTTCAGAGAGTTGCGTATAGGCGCGAATCACATCTTGCACATGGCTCATCTTCACACTGATCACAATTTTGTTGGGGCTCATCCCATATTCGCGAGCCATGGCCGCAGACGAGAGGGCCGATTCGATCATGGCGTCGATCGTCACTTCGGTCGCTGTTTTCGGTTTGGCGGCCTTGCCGTTTTCATCCATCCGACGATTCAAAATGGTCTGATCGAGGGAACCGCCGTTGACACCGATGCGCACCGGCTTGTCATATTTCACCGCCACTTCGATCATCTGTCTGAAATTTTTGTCATGCGTTTCACCAAAACCGACATTGCCCGGATTGATGCGATATTTGTCGAGCGCCTCTGCGCACGCGGGAACATTTGTCAGCAACGTGTGACCATTATAATGAAAGTCGCCGATGAGCGGCGTGGTGTAACCTTTCGCCAATAATTTTTCTTTGATGACGGGAATCGCCTTCGCCGCCGCGTCTACATTGACCGTCAAACGAACCAGCTCGGAACCGGCGTCCGACAAAGCCATCACCTGCTGAATCGATTTTTCAATATCCACGGTATCGGTGTTGGTCATGGATTGGACCACGACAGGACTGCCGCCGCCCATCGTCACATGGCCAACCTGAACTGCGAGACTTTTGTGTTTTGTTGTCGTCATACTTTTTCTGTCATTGCGAGGCCCTTTAGGGCCGTGGCAATCCCGCGAATCATCGGGATTGCTTCGCTACGCTCGCAATGACACCGCTAGATTGTTAAAATAACTTTCCCAAATTGTTTGCCCGAATCCACATAGCGATGGGCCTCGGCGACATCCTTAATAAAAAATTCTTTGTCGATCACCGCCTTCAATTTTTTCTGGCGGACGAAATTCAAAATTTCAAACAACTCTCCACGCGTCGCCATCGTCGATCCGATGATCTGCTGGTGCTTGTAGAAAAGATGTTTCAAATCGATCGTCACTTCCGACCCGGTGGTGGCGCCGCAGGTGACAATCTTGCCGCATTTTGCGAGACTCTTGAGACTCTCGTCCCACGTCGCTTTACCCACATGCTCCACAACAATATCGGCTCCGTGTTTTTCGGTAAACTCCCTGACCTTCTCTGAAATAGATTCTTTGCGGTGATTGATGACAAAATCGGCTCCGAGTGCTTTTGCCTTTTCCATTTTTTCTTCGCTTCCGGCGGTGGCAATCACCTTGGCGCCATGCAACTTTGCAATCTGGATGGCCGAAGAACCGACACCCGAACCTCCGGCCAAAACCAGAACAAATTGTTCTGGCTTCACCTGGGCTTTGGTCACCAGCATGTGCCATGCCGTCATAAAAACCAGAGGGATCGCCGCGGCCTCTTCATACGTCAGGCCTTTTGGCATCGGGATAACGTTGCGGCGGGGGAGAGAAATCATTTCGGCATCGCAACCGTTGCAGGTCTCTCCCACAATGCCATATTCGGGACAGAGGTTGTCGTCACCATTACTGCAAAAAGCGCAGTTACCACAACTGACATTGGGAATAATGAGAACCTTGTCGCCGGTCTGCAGATCCTTGACCGTTTCCCCTTTGCCAACAACCAGCCCCGCGCCATCACAGCCGGGCGTCATCGGGAGGGAGACCTTCCAACCGGGAATGCCCTGGCGAACCCAGATATCGAGATAGTTGATCGATGTCGCTTTCAGTTGGACCAGAACATCCTGACTACTGCAGATCGGATCGGGAACATCCTCAAGTTTAAGAACCTCCGGACCGCCATGTTGATGGATACGCACCGCTTTCATGAGGGCGGTCTTTATCTCCCTCGCCCCATTTTGTAAACAGCTTTCCTTGACACTCCGGGCTTCTCTGCTACCAGATAAACCATCTTATGGCATTCAGCACTTCGCTGGGCTACCCCAGAATCGGAAAAAACAGGGAATTCAAAAAGGCGATCGAATCGTTCTGGAAGAAAACGATCACTCCGGAACAATTTTTGAAAGATTTGGAGACGATCCACACCTCCAACATCTTTCAACACGCGAGAACAGGGATCGATTTTATTCCGATTGGTGATTTCAGCGCCTACGATCTGATGCTGGAGACAGCACTCATGCTGGGAGTTGTCCCTGCCCGATTCCAGAGTCTTAACGGATGGGACCGTTACTACGCGATGGCGCGCGGCACGCAGGAGACCACCGCCTGCGAGATGAAAAAATGGTTCGATTCCAATTATCACTACATCATGCCGGAGATTGAGGCGGGGTTCTCTCTCACACAAAATCGTCTCACACTTTTATACACCTGGGCCCGCTCCAAATTTCCCGACAAAAATTTTCGGACGGTGCTGATCGGGCCCTATACTTTTTTAAAACTCTCCCGCATCAAAAACAAAAAAACGCTGATTGAAAATCTGGCCGACATTGCACCGGTGTATCAAAAAATAATTGCAGAGCTTTCACAAACCGACTGCCCGTGGCTTCAAATGGACGAGCCCTCACTTTGCGGCGATGTGACACAAGAAGAACTCAAAGCGGTGGTGCAAACTTATGCCACACTGGCCGCGCAAAAAAAGGATCTCAAAATAATATTGCAGACTTATTTCGGTGATGTTGCCGATATTTATGAAACGCTATTTGCCCTTCCCGTGGATGGGCTCGGTCTGGATCTCGTGCGCGGCGAAAAAAACAGGGCGGCCATCCACAAACACGGCGTCCCAAAAGACAAATGGATCGGCCTTGGTGTTGTGGATGGACGCAATATCTGGCGCTCTGCATTGAGAGAACCACTCGACATTCTCAAAGAACTGACTTTGAATATCGATCCCTCCAGAGTTTTTATTCATCCCAGCTGTTCTCTTCTGCACCTGCCGGTCTCTCTGCAAGGAGAAGATAAAATGGCGGCTCCACTCAAAAAGCGGCTCGCCTTTGCCAATGAACGTCTGGAAGAGGTCGCCACGTTGACACATGGGTTTAACAAAGGGGGCGCATCCATTATCGCGGCCCTCAAAGCCAACGATGCGCTCTGGACAGACAAAGATTTTGAAGGGCTCGCCTTCAACACCGAAACGCAAAAAAGAAGTCTTGGATTAAAGCCGGAAGATTTCAAAAGAACAAAATCTTTCAAAGAGAGGCTTCCACTTCAGCAGAAATCATTGGGCCTTCCAATATTGCCCACCACCACCATCGGCAGTTTTCCGCAGACCGAAGAGATCCGCAAAATCCGCGCCCGATGGAAAAAGGGGGAAATTCCACAAACGGAATATGACCAGTTCATCGAGAAGGAGATTCAAAAGGTCGTTCAACTGCAAGAAGAGATCGGCCTCGATGTGTTGGTGCATGGCGAGCCGGAACGGACCGACATGGTCGAATATTTTGCGCAGAAAATGAATGGGTTTGCCTTCACTCAAAATGGATGGGTGCAGTCTTATGGCACACGATGCATTCGCCCCCCCATTATTTTTGGCGATGTTTCGCGCACAGAACCGATGACGGTCAAAGAATCGAAGCTGGCGCAAAGTTTCACAAAAAAACCGATGAAGGGGATGCTCACTGGCCCGGTGACTCTTGTGAACTGGTCCTTTCCAAGAAGTGATGTTTCAAAAGAAACCAGCGCCCTCCAGATTGCGCTCGCCCTTCGGGACGAAGTGAGCGATCTGGAAAAAGCGGGAATCCATGTGATTCAGATTGATGAACCGGCTCTGCGCGAAGGGCTCCCCTTAAAAAAAGACGACTGGAAAAATTATCTCCAGTGGGCGGTGAGCGCTTTCAAACTCTCTTCTTCCGGAGTGGCCGATACCACACAGATTCACACCCACATGTGCTATTCCGAATTCGCCGACATTTTGGAATCCATCGCGGCGCTCGATGCCGATGCCTTGAGCATTGAAGATTCGAGAAGTTTCGGACGCCTTGCCGCCGAACTGGCGGAGATGCATTATCAGAATGGAATCGGGCCCGGCGTCTATGATGTCCACAGCGAAAAAATTCCGCCAGAGAGCGAATTTATGGAGAGAATAAAATTTCTGACGGCCAACATCCCACTCCATCAGCTCTGGATCAATCCCGACTGCGGATTAAAAACGCGCGGATACAAAGAGGTTGTTCCAGCCTTGAAAAATATGCTAGCGGCTGTTAAAGAGGTGCGCAAAACATTGGAGGGAAAATGAAAAAAATTATTATCATCTTTTTTATGTCGATGCTTTTCTTGTCCGGAACCGGTCTTCGTGCGCAGACGCGCGATAAAGAGATCCAATTTTATACGGGTGCCGGTGCCGGGTTGCGCACACCGGTCCGCTTCGACTTTGATATGGCCGGGGAATATTTTTTGAACGACCGCTGGTCGATCGGTCTCGATCTGGATGTTTTTGTCAGAGGAAAAACATCCTTTGATGCGATTCCCTTTGGTCGTTATCATTTTGATCTCCCTAAGTGGCCCCGATTTCTCCCCTACATAGGTGGCGGAATGGGTGCTTTGGCCAACAGCTCCAATGTCTGGCTCGATGTGATGCTCCCGGAGGGTGGCTTTTTGTATGAACTAAACCCCCATCTCTACATCGGCCCGAACGTTTCGTTCCACATCCTCGGGGGACCCAGCACCACATGGGACCTGCAAATGCTTGGACAGCTGGCTTATCGGTTTTAGCCAAGATGTTATTTTGTCGACTGGATGATTGAATCATTTGAATCAAATGGGACATCCTCACCCAATATGGTTGGAACAGCATTTCTAGTTTTTTGAGTCAATCTATTGGCAAACGCCTTGGGGCTGGCACACAAACCGGGTTTTTTTTCATCGGGCGACAATAAATATGGCTGGCAACTTGGATCTAGATAGCGCTCAAAATAGAATTCACCCGATTCCCTAAAAGCATAGGCGTATATAGCCGGCCAAATAATATCTGCCCACCTATCAATTTTTTTCTGAACTTCTGTCGCGGCGGACTTTAAGCTCATTCCCGATAACCATTTTTCCAGCAGCCAATACGCACCTATGCCATTCGGGCCTCTTTCAGGGAACCCCACATAGGTTTTAAAACCAATTTTATAGGCCATGTTGGCTATGCGCTGGCCCCCTTCTTCACATCCAATGTTAAGGAGTAGGCGCAGGTGGTTCCTCTGTTCAGGACTCAATTTATTGAAATACCTATTTGCGGGCACACCAACTAACCCACTGCCGTTGTCCGTGTTGTTATGAGTCAGAACTATCATGTCAACCGTTCCAAATCGTTTTGTTGCCTCATCAAGATTTATCAATACTTCCTTTTCGTTGTTCCTACTCATCGGGGCCTTTACGACAAAGACGTGACTATAATGGTCCACGAACATGGACTCGAACAAATCCTCACCCAGGTTGTCCATGGCTTCCGCGCTCATACCAAAAAAAGAAGAGCCTTTTGCGTTGTCGATAACCAGGACTGCGGCCCTGCCAGACACCTTTTCTGTTTCTGGAATTCCCATACACTATTATTATCGGCTCACGATGACGCCAAAGTTGCGTCTTTACGCACCCCAGATCCGTCAGCAACAAATTTGTATAGTGGTTTAAAGGGGTTAGTGGCCTAAAAAAAGTGCAATCTGACTTGTTAGCGGGCGCGATTTGTGTAGAATGCCTCCCCTATTATGGTCCTTTCACCCCGGGAAGAATTGCTTTCCATTCAGAAATCCCTCTATCGGCGCAATCAGCGGCTGATTGACGAGTCTATTTTCGTCAAGGAGCACGACTTTCTTGATTATGAGAAAACCTACAAACGCTATGTCCGTGATTATCAGAAGGTCGTCTCTGTTGAGGAGATGATGAAGGCGTGCGACACAGCCGACATTATTTATGTCGGCGATTATCACACCTGCAACCAGTCCCAGCGGTCTTTTTTGAGAATTCTCAAGGCCGAAATTAAAAAAAATAAAAAATTTATTCTGGGACTGGAGCTTTTGCACAAACGCCACCAGAAATTTTTGAATCTTTTTTTCAAAGGGAGACTTTCCGAAGAGACTTTTTTAAAAAAAGTGGGGCTTAAAAAACATTGGGTGTTTGACCTCTGGGAAAACTTCAAACCAATTTT
>JAUSII010000100.1 GCA_030648035.1 Deltaproteobacteria bacterium
GAGGGTGCAACCACTGGTGCGGGAGGTGTAGCGACTGGATACGCAGGCGCGGGTGTTTGCGCACGCGCAGCAGTCCCTATAAAAAGTCCCAAGGCAACTCCCCAAATTTTTGCGTTCATAGTATCTCCTTAATTAGTGCCCCCTTTGGCCTTTTCTTTTAATTGTTTAAATTTGGAAGAGAGACTTTCCAGTTTCGATTCCCATTCGGGACTGACAGTCATCCCTTCGGTTGTTTTGAGATAGGTCAAAATCATGTTGGTCAGTGTCCACGGGTCCAGAAAAGCCCCTTTCAACACGACGGCAAAAGCAAAGGCGGCAATCACTGCAGGAATCTGCAACGACGGATAGGCAACACCGAGGGCCAAAGCCGGCATCAACAGCAACACAAACAAAACAGGAAAAACCACCATGGCGATCAATCCCACGATGATCGCTGTCGCCAGAATTTCTTTCCAGGATTGCGCATAAAGCACGATCCCTTTTTTTGCACTCTCCCACATCGGCTCATTGGTTTTTATAAAGTTGCGGGCCAAGATCGACTCATCGACATACGTCAGGCTGAAATACAAAATGACGTTGGCCAGTTTGAGCAACCCCTGCATGCCGGGAACGCCCCCCATAATATTGCCCATGCGTCCCATTGTCCGATTGATGGCGTGGATGACTCCGTTCACCAGGCGATCGACCAGAAATAATGTGGAGGCCTCTTTGAAACGCTTTTGCACCTGATCGCGGCCCCATTGAATTTGCGAAACACCCGGGGGCAGGGAACCTTTGGTGGCCAACTCGGCAATCACCGCCACATGTCCCGCTTTGACAAGATACAAAAGATATTCTTTGGCCAGACGGACGAGAGGAAAAGAGAGAACGAATCCGAGAAACCAGACTATTCCCGAAGCCATGGGGTGCAACCGTCCCAAAAAAAGTCCCAGAAGGAAAACCACACCGGCATAAATCAGAAACAGAAGGGCAAAAAGAGAATAAACAAGAAAGCGAAGGAAAATATAGGGGAGCGTGCGAAAAACAATGGAAGTAGATTGCCCGATAAAAAGAGTCATTCGTAACAATATACTTCCTTCAAAAAAAAAGACCAGAGGTTTTAGCCTCTGGTCTTTAAGTTTCTAGTCACTGGTCCCTGGTCTTCCCAAATCAAGCCATCTGTTTTGTTCCGGTTGGGGCCGACTCTTTCTCTGTGCTGGTAGAGTTAGAGTGAATTCGCATTTTGTAGAACGATCTCCAGACAAAATAGAGTCCGATTACAAAGAAAACGACGCCGATTTTTTGCGCATAGGGTGCCGCGGCTTCCGAGATCGCCATCTCCACCGCCAGAATGCCGAACAGGGTGGTGAATTTGATGATCGGGTTCAAGGCCACCGAAGAGGTGTCTTTGAACGGATCGCCGACGGTATCGCCGACAACGGTTGCGTCGTGCAGGGCTGTCCCTTTTTCTTTGAGTTCCACTTCGACATATTTTTTTGCGTTATCCCAGGCTCCGCCGCCGTTGGCCATGAAGAGCGCCTGAAAGAGGCCGAACATGGCGATCGAAATAAGATAGGCGACAAAGAAGGTGGGTGAAAAACAGGCGAAGGCCAGCGTAAAGCAGAAGATCACGCCGAAGATGTTGATCATGCCCGCCTGCGCGTATTGTGTGCAAATGCGCACCACCTCTTTGGAATCTTTGATAGAGGCTCTTTCAGCCGATTCGAGACGGATGTTTTTCTTGATATACTCCACCGCGCGATAGGCTCCGGTGGTCACGGCCTGCATGGAAGCACCGGTGAACCAATAGATCACCGCACCGCCGCAGATGATGCCCATCAGAATTTGCGGATCGAGGATCGACAACTCTTTGCCGATCTCCACCCAGCCGAAATGTGCTTTCAAGAGAAGGATCAGCGAGAAGATCATGGTGGTTGCCCCGATGACGGCGGTGGCGATCAACACCGGCTTGGCAGTCGCCTTGAAGGTGTTGCCCGCGCCGTCGTTTTCTTCCAGAAGATGTTTTCCCTGTGCGAAGTTGGGTTTGAAGCCGTAATCTTTTTCAATCTCTTTCGAAATATTCGGAATGTTTTCAATCTGGGACAACTCGAACACCGACTGTGCGTTGTCGGTCACCGGACCGTAGCTGTCGACCGCGATGGTGACAGGGCCCATTCCCAAAAGACCAAAGGCCACCAGGCCGAAGGCGAAAACGTTGGCATAACCCATATACTGGTCCAGGCCATACTGGCTCGTCAGAAAAGCGATCAGCATCAACCCGGCGATGGCGATCCCTTTCCAGAAAGCGCTGAAGTTTCCGGCGATGAGACCGGAAAGAATCACGAGAGAGGCGCCGCCTTCTTTGCCGGCGCTGACAATTTCATGCACATGTTTGGAGTTGGAGCTGGTGAATACCTTGGTCAACTCCGGGATGACGGCGGCGGCCAGTGTGCCACAGCTGATGATGATGGAGAGCGTGATCCAGAGGTTGCCATAGTTCTGTTGAAGCAGAAGATAGCTGACGCCGAAAGTGACGCCGATTGAAATGATGGAGGTGAGCCAGACCAGTTCGGTCAGCGGCCCCTCGAAATTAATTTTATCTTTGTTCGCGAGACGCAAAGAGTTGATTGCGCCGTTGATGGCATACGAGGCGACCGAGGTGATGATCATCAAAACGCGCATCGTGAAAATCCAGATGATAAAGTCGGACTGAAACTGCGGCAGAACCGCCAGAATAATAAAGGTGATGAGAGCCACGCCGGTCACGCCATACGTTTCAAAACCGTCGGCGGTCGGGCCCACGCTGTCGCCGGCATTGTCACCGGTGCAGTCGGCGATCACGCCGGGGTTGCGGATATCGTCTTCCTTGATTTTGAAAACAATCTTCATCAAGTCGGCGCCGATGTCGGCGATCTTGGTGAAAATGCCGCCGCAGATTCTCAATGCCGAAGCGCCCAGCGACTCGCCGATGGCAAAGCCGATGAAACAGGCACCTGCCGCTTGCGGATCGACGAACAGAAGAATGGAGAGCATCATGATCAACTCAATGCAGATCAGCAAAACGCCGATGCTCATGCCAGCGCGGAGCGGAATCTGGCTGATCAAAAACGGTTTGGCCTTGAGAGAGGCAAAGGCGGTTCTGCTATTGGCCAGTGTGTTGATGCGAATACCGAACCACGCGACGCTGAAAGATCCCAGAATACCAATGACCGACCAGCCGAGAATCAAAAAGACTTTTTGCAAAGGCATCTGCTGAAGCACAAAGAAATAATAGAAAATGCAGGCACCGATAAAAAGTTCCAGCACGACCAGCAGTTTTGCCTGCTGGAGGAGATAGGTTTTGCAGGTCTCATATATAAGGTTGGAAACTTCCAGCATCGACTTGTGCGCCGGAAGGCTTTTCACCTTTATATATTCGAAGAGGCCGAAGAGCATTCCCAGAATGCAGATGCCCAAGCCCCAATACATCAGATCTTTGCCCATGATCGTATGGCCAAAGAGGATATATTGGGAGGTGAGATCGGGGATGGTGAGAGCCGCTTCAGATGCGTGGGCCCATGCTGGCAGTACCAAGACCGCGAGCAGGGTGGTGAAGAATTTTTTTGTCATTGTCATGTCTCCTGTTTTTGATTAATGGGAGGACAGGAAAATAGAAAAACAGCTCGTTTGTCAACTGCATACTATGAAATTGCAACACCCCAAGGGACTCTACATTTTATTTTTCACCGAAATGTGGGAGCGCTTCAGCTTCTACGGTATGCGTTCGCTGTTGGTTTTATATATGACCAAGCGATTGCTTTATGGTGATGCCACCGCCTACGGAGTTTACGGTGCTTACGGTGCTCTGGTTTATGCCACCCCGGTCATCGGCGGTTTTTTTGCCGATCGTTTTTTGGGTTATCGCAGGGCGGTGATATTGGGTGCAGTGCTGATGACGCTGGGACATTTCATGATGGCGCTGACCCACGAAGTTTTTTTCTATGGCGCTCTGGCATTGATCGTCATCGGTTGTGGTTTTTTCAAACCCAATATTTCGTGCATCGTCGGAAAACTCTACCCCGAAGGAGGCCAGAGTCGTGACGCCGGCTTCACCATTTTTTATATGGGTATCAACCTCGGTGCTTTTCTGGCACCGCTGGTATGCGGAGTGGTGGGAGAAACAATCGGCTGGCACTACGGTTTTGCGCTGGCAGGTGTCGGTATGATCATCGGTCTGATCACTTTTATAAAAGGTCAAAAATATCTGGAAGGGTTGGGCCTTCCCCCTGTTCCCGAAAAATTGAAAATGCCGGTGTTCCCCGGATTGAATAGGGTGAATGCTCTTTATCTGTGCTGTGCGATCGCGGTGCCGGTAGTGGCTTTGGGACTTCATCAAAGCAGTTATGTTGGCAACGTGCTCTACGTCACAGCGTCTATCATCCTTACCTATCTTTTCTATATCGCTTTCACGAGCGACAAGGTGACAAGAGACCGTTTGTTGGTGATTATGGTTTTGATGTTTTTTCACACCACCTTCTGGGCCTTTTTTGAACAGGCGGGGAGTTCTCTCACTCTCTTTGCAGATCGCAATGTCGATCGAACCATTTTGGGCTGGGTGATGCCGGCCTCGTTCACGCAGTCGTTCAATCCATTCTTCATTATTCTTCTGGCGCCGCTTTTTTCTAAACTCTGGATGGGCTTACAAAAAATGGGGAGACATCCTTCCATTCCGTTCAAGTTTGTTCTGGGTCTGGTGCAGTTGGGTTTGGGTTTCGGTATTCTGGTTTTTGGCGCCACCTTCGCCAAGACAACCGGCGTTAGCGCCATGATCTGGCTGGTGTTGGCTTACCTTCTTCACACCACCGGGGAACTCTGCCTCTCTCCGGTCGGGCTCTCGGCGGTGTCCAAACTTTCCCCCGCCAATATCGTGGGGACCGTTTTTGGAGCCTGGTTCCTGACGATCTCATTTTCCCACCATCTGGCGGCGATGATCGCCAAACTGACACGCGTGGTGACGGATGAAACGGTGTTGGGGCAGGTGGTCAATCCGATCGCTTCGTTGCCGGTCTATTCCAACGTTTTCTTCAATATCTTTGTGGCCTCCCTGGCCGTAGCCCTCATTTTAACTTTTCTGACACCTTTATTAAAACGCTGGATGCATGGGGTGGAATAAAAAGAAAAAATCGAAGCAACCTTTTTTGATATCTGACGATAATATCCTTGTATGAGTTCTCTTCTTACAGCCGTCAGAGACATGGCCCTGAATATGCAACCCTTTGCCGCAACTTTGGCCGAGGTGGGGGGTGAAACCATGCTTTCCAGTGTTATCGAGGATATTTCCCTGCCAGCCTTTGCCGACTGTTTGCCAGAAGTAGCAAAAATACGCCAAGCCTCTATTTTAACTGCCGCCATGCAGGCCAAAGTGGGAAAACTTTTTGGATCGCCAGAAAGAATACTTGAAGAATCAAAATATCAGCTGTCGCTGGTGCCAAGGTTGATGGCTTTTGCCGACTTCGCCGAGAAAAAAGGGAATCTGTTGAAAGCTGCGTTACTTTATGAAAAGGCGGGTAAAATTGCCGCAACCTCGGAACAAGAAAAGATGTTGAAGACCGCACTGGAAGCCTTTGACGCTCGAAGAAAATTATTAAACTATGCGCAAATAGATTCTTCTTCGGAAGCAATCGATACATTGCATGGAGTGATCTATTTTAAATTGGCCAGTATCCATCTTGAAAAAGGAAACAAACTCCAATCGATTCCATGGATGCTGAACTACGCCCATGTATTGGATCGTCTGGGAGGTCCCGGTCAGGCAAAAGAGAATCGACTTCTGGCTTTGGATCGGGCCCATGCCCTGCTTCGCGAGGCTCGTGTTGGCCATAATCGGCTTCTGGAAGCCCATGCGCTCAAATGGGTGGGAAAGATTTTGGGAGAGTTGGGCCATCTTCTGGAAGCGGGGCGTTTTTTTCAAGACGCGACCCTGCTTTTTATTCAGGTTGCCAATGTGTCGGGGAAAAAAGGACGTTTTTTAAATTTGGGAGAAGCCCGGGATTTGCATCATTTGCGCGGGATGATTTTTTTGCATTATCACGATTATGCGCGGGCGGGAGATGCGCTGTTTGAAGGAGATCGGTTGACATTGGAAGAATTCAGGGGACCTCCAACATATGGAGAGAGAATATTTGATAAAAGTTATGATCGACTTTTAAAAGAAAAAGATTTGAAGGGTGTTGCCGAGACAGTCTATCAGAGGGCCAGACTTCGTTATCGTTTGATACTCCGTTCCAAAAGATTCAATCTGGCACATGAATTGAAAAATATTCAGGTGCTTTGTCATGATGCGGTCAAACGCTTCCGCATTGTCAGAGATTTGAAACAGGCGGCAGAGGCAGAACGTTTATATGCCGAATCTCTTTTGACCGCTGCCGAACTGGTTTGCGAGCCTGGCTCTGAAGAATTTTCCAGAACAATTGAGCAAGCCCAGGCGATTTTTCGATCCCTCCACGACGAAGACGGCTTTGACCGATGCCAGAAGTTGCTATCGTGATGTTATTGTTGCAATTCGTCTGGCTCCAACATACTTTTCCCCCGTGCTCCGCAATAAAAAAGTCCTGATCACCTCCGGGCCCACGCGTGCTCCGCTGGATGCGATGCGTTTCATCAGCAATCGTTCGACGGGAAAATTTGGCGTTTTGTTGGCAACCGAAGCATTGCGAAATGGCGCAAAAGTCATGTTTGTTTGTGGCAAGGGGAGTCTCACCCCCAAGTCGCATTCCCGCTTGAAATGTATCGAAGTTGAAACAAATGAGGATGTCGAGAGTGTTTTAAAATCACAGCTCAAAAAGGTTCAAGTTGATGTTCTCATTCATGCCATGGCCGTGCTCGATTTTCATGCGGCGTGCGTTAGTCGGAAAAAAACATCGACGAAGAAAAAAAGCTGGTCTATCAAGCTTGTCCCCACACCCAAAATTATTTCGCAGATCAAACGATGGTCTCCCAAAACATTTCTTGTCGGCTTCAAACTGGAAGTGGGCGTTACACAAAAAGAACTGCTGGCCCGTGCCCGGTCATTATTAAAGACAGCGCGCTGTGATCTGGTGTTGGCCAATCAACTCACCGAAGGAACAGACACCGAGCATCATGGATTTTTGTTGGATGCCCATGGTCATGTGGTTGCCGAGGCGAGGGGAAAAGAAAAATTGGCGAAGTTGATTATGCAATTGTCATTGCGAGGCCCGAAGGGGCCTTAGGCATCCCGATGATTAACGGGATTGCTTCGCTACGCTCGCAATGACACAGGGGACACAAATGAAAAAACAATTGTTGGCCGTGTTGACCGGTCTCTCGGCCGGGGTCCTGGGCGCCTTCATGATGCGGCTCAATGCGTTGCTCGGGATGCACATCGGTGCGTTGGAGTCGGCGTTTGTCGTCCATCTTGCCGGTTTTCTTTTTGGATTGGTTTTGCTTGTTTTGTTTTCTGCTCTGCGCCCCACTCGCGGTGCACAAAAAATTCCGCCGTATCTTTTTTTCCTGGGCTTCGTCGGTATTCTCGTTGTCGTCGGTTCCAACCTGACCGTTGTCAAAGTGGGAATGGTTTTGTCGGTGGGGCTTTTCATCACCGGCAATCTTGTTTTTGGAATGATCGCAGATCATTTTGGTCTGATGGGTCTTCCGGTGCGCAAAATGAATGGGATGCGGTTCGCCGGGTTGGTATGTGCATTGACCGGATTATTTTTAATCTTATGACACTTTTTATTTTCATCGCGTTTTTCAGCGGCATGTTGCTCTCGCTACAGCAGGCAATGGGCGGGGCGTTGGGTCTTAAAGTGGGAAGCATGGCCAGCTCTGTGGTGAATCATCTCGGTGGCGCGGTTCTGGGTGCCGCGTTGTTGGGACTTGGTGTGGCCACCGGGCATCTGCATATGGCGGGCGTGCCACTCCTTTATTTTTTCGGCGGATGCTTTGGCGTGTTGATGGTGGCGCTAATCAATGTCGCCATTCCCACAATCGGCGTGGCGGGGGCATCACTTCTGCTCTTGTCAGGCCAACTCATCACATCATTGCTGATGGACCAACTCGGCTGGCTGGGCGGCGATATCCATCTGCTGAATCTCCAAAAAATCGCCGGAATCATTTTGCTTCTGACAGGTGCGGCACTGGTGTTTGTGAAAAAAGAATTTTAATTTATCTTCAACAGCGTTGGGGGGTTGTCAGGGGGGAGATTTAGCCCGTGCTGTGAGCAAATGTCGGATTTACTCCGCATTTGCGAACCAGTGGGGGTGCGGGGGACAGTTTTTTCTGTCCCCCGATCTGATGGTGCCCAGGAAGGGACTTGAACCCCTACGACCTTGCGGCCACGAGATTTTGAGTCTCGCGTGTCTGCCAATTTCACCACCTGGGCTTGTTCAGGCTACTTTTTTTTCTTTTTTTTCTTTTCCTCTTCCGGCTCGATGATGCCGATTTTTCCATCGGCAATTTCGCGAAGGGCGGTGACAACTTCCCGGTTTTTGCAGAGGAGAATCGGGTTGGAACCTTTATAGAGCATTTTGGAACGCTGGGCTGCGGCGTGCACCAGGGCAAAACGATTCTCGACTTGCAACAGACAGTCTTCAACGGTGACTCTTGCCATAAACCATCTCCTTTATTTGTTGGGGGAGCGTGTAATATGTCACCCCAAAAATGTCAAGTTTTTCAAGCGTTTGACTATGGATGTTTGCCTGTGCTAGTAATAACCAATGTCTTTCAAGCTGTTGTCCAAATTAGCCCTTCCGGAATATAGAGATAGACACATTTTCACCGCCAAGCTCCGTTTGGTGATATTCATCGGTTTTGTCTCCCTTTACATCTATTTTTTTCACGGAGTTCTGGGCCAACTTCAAATCGTCACCGGAATTATCGCCAGCTCCTTCATTCTCACCACTCTTTCTTATTACATGGTCCTCAGAAACAGGCTCATTGCCATGGCCATTGCTTTTGAGTTGATCGCTGATCTGCTCTCCATGACGACTATCATCTACATCGCCGATGGGCCCTACAGCGATTTTTTTACCATCTATCTCTTCTATATTTTCGTCGCTGGAATTTTTTACAATTATTTTCTGGCGATGCTCATCGCGGTGGCCTGCGGCATTTTTTACGGCGGATTTATTCTGTTGTGTCAGTTTCAGGTTATCGCTCCCCTTATTTTTGATTGGGGTGACCAGATTCCGATCGAATCCCATTCCCCCGGATATCATTTTTTTTTCTGGGCGGTGTTTGCCTTTCTGGTGGTCTATGGGGTGAAGGTGGCCAGCTATTTCAGCCAGAAGCGGGAGCGAATGCTGGAAGCTAGGAACAAAGAGCTGACCGCTCTGGCCCACATGAGTTCGACCATCCGTTCCACCATTTCGGTTGAAAAAGTGTTGGAGCAGATTCTTCAGGGTCTGGAAGCCGGTCTTGATCTGGAGCTCCCGTTGCTGGTTATTTTTGATCATACGGCCAACAAAATTCGGTGTCTTTTTTCCAAAGAACATCCCAAGGTCAAAAAAATCATGAGCCTGATGGGAGAAAGAGCTACCGGTCTTTCCATGCCTCTGGATGTCCCGGAAAATTCGGCTCTGCAGGCCATCCGCAGTCATCATATTATTTTCAGAAAAAATTTGGACGAGGTTCTGATCGGCATGGATCCGCCGTTGCCCAAAACATTGCTGATCCAGATTCAGCAGGTGATCGGTTTTAAAAAAATGGTCGCAGTTCCCCTGGTTGCGGAAGAAGAATTGTTGGGGGCTCTGGTCGGCTTTACGCGTATGGCGCGCGTGGAACCGCAGGTGGTGAAAACGTTGGAGTCTTTTGCCAACCAGGCGGCACTCACTCTCGAAGCGGCTCTCCTCATCAACCGTCTGCGCGAGGCCAATGTAAATTTGAAAGAGGCCAACCGGGTCAAATCGGAATTTCTGGCGACGATGAGCCACGAACTGCGCACGCCACTGACGGCCATCATCGGTTTTTCGGAGTTGTTGCTTGAAGGGGTGATGGGCCAGCTCACGGAAGAACAATCCGAGAGCCTGCGCGAGGTGCTCAACAATGGCGCCACGCTGTTGGACCTCATCAACAATCTTCTCGATATGGCCAAGGTGGAAGCGGGAAAAATGACGCTCGAGATTCAGCCGTTCGACATGCCCGATCTTCTCCAACGCCTCATCCAGACCATTTCGTCTCTCATCCAGCGCAAAAAACACGATTTAAAACTTCATCTTCCGGAAAGTCTCCCTCCCATTGCGGCCGATGAAAAAAAGATTCAGCAGATTCTGCTCAATCTTCTCTCCAACGCCATCAAGTTCACAGCCGAGGGGGGGGCCATCGATATTGATCTGAAATATCACACCGGTGCGAAATGGTGGGAGAGGGTTCCCTGGGGTTCAAGACTGCATGACCTCTCCTTTTATGAAACGGGGGCGTTTGAATTATCGGTGTCGGACTCAGGCATCGGCATCAAACCGGAAAATGTATCGAAGGTGTTTGAAATGTTTTCGCAAGGGGACAGTTCGGTTACAAGGGTGCATGGGGGGACCGGTTTGGGTTTGACCCTGGCTAAACAGTTTGTCGAGCTTCATCACGGACTGATCTGGGTTGAGAGTGAATATGGAAAAGGGAGCAAGTTCACTATTGTTCTGCCCCAAATTGTGTTAGAAACCTGAACCCGTTCGTCGTCCGTTGAACGCTGAACGGTTTTTAAAATATGGGGGGATTTCTCAAACAATATCTCTGGGTTTTGGATCTGGTTGCGATCCTCCTTTGTTCTTTTTTTGGAGCCAAGCTGACCAGTGTCTATCTCGGAACCCGGATCGGCGTGGAACCTTCCCAACTTAAACAGATAGAGACGGAGATGGCGCCAACAACAGCCAGCGTGCAACCCCCCGCTACCGATTTTAAAATCATTGTTGAGCGCAATATTTTTGATTCCTCCGAAGCGGCTCTTTCCGAGACTCCCACAGAAGCGGCTACTACTGTCGTTCTGACGGGAGAAGCCACCAAGACCAGTCTGGGAATCAAGGTGATGGGGGTGATGGTGATGGGACCGGGGACAGATGATCGCTCTTCGGCCATCATCTCCGGGAGCGGCGGAACAGTGGATACCTATGCTGTCGGCGCCGAAAACGGTTTTGCCCCGAATACCAAGCTGACAAAAGTGAAGCCCGATCGTATTGAGTTCGTCAACAACGGCCGTTTGGAATATGCGCTGGTGGAAGAAGAGGGTGGAGGCAGTATTTTTGGCCCACCTCCTTCGACGGTTGCCGCCGGAACACCGCAACCGACATCTGCCGAGACTCCGGAACCGGGATCGGGGATCAAAAAGGCTGGAGAGAACAAGTTTGTAATCGACCAGAAAGAGGTTCAGAACGCCTTGACGAATATGGACCAGTTGTATACCGAGATTCGGGCGGTCCCCAATTTCGCCGGGGGAAAAGTTTCAGGAATGAAGATTTTATCGGTGAAACAAGGTTCCATTTTTGATAAGCTGGGTCTTCAGCGCGGGGATATTCTGGAAAAAATTAACGGTATGGAGCTGGATGTGAAGCGCGGTTTTGAAATTTTTGGCACGCTCAAGGACGAAAAACATCTGACTCTCGATCTGGTGCGGCAGGGGAGCAACCAGACTTTTGATTATGATATACGATAAAATTCTCCAGATTATTTTAGCGGTTTTTATTTTTTTATCGCCTGTTTTGTCACGCGCACAGCTTCCCCAGGGCTCTGCCAGACTTCCATCGCAAGAGACTCCGGCACCCAAAAAAGAACTAACCGCTGCCCCCCGGGAAGAGGGGACTGAAAGTGCTATCGCTTCTCCCGAAGAGAAAATAGAGGGAGAGAAAAAAGAGGAAGAATTGGCGGGAGGAGAAGACCTTGTTTATCTCAATGTTCAGGATCAGGATATCAAAGAGGTCATCAAGCAGATCGCCAAGGCCACCGGCCGCAACTTTATTATCGACGCCAAAGTCTCCGGCAAAGTCACCATCCTCTCCAACAAGATGATGACCAAAGACGAGGCCTACCAGGCCTTTTTGTCGGCCCTGCAGATGGCCGGTTTCACCACTGTCACGGGCCCTGCAGGCATTTTGAAAATTGTCCCTTTGAGAGATGCCAAAAATTTTCCGATACCGACTCATGTCGACACCACCCCCTATACCGACAGCTACATCACCCGCCTGATTCGTCTCGACAACATCAGTGCCAACGATATGTCCGAGGCGATAAAGGGGCTCATCTCCAAAGATGGTAATCTGTTTGCCTACCCCGAAACCAACACGCTGGTGTTGACAGATTCGGGGACCAACATCGACCGCCTCATGAAGATCATCAAAGAGCTAGACCAGGAGGGGCCGCAACAGGTGGTGGAGATTATCCCGATCCAGTATGCCAACGCGAAAGAGCTGGCGAGCATCGTTTTAAGTCTTTATGACGATCAGAAAAAAGCGGCAGGGGCAAGACCGGGTGCGATTGAAGAGACAGCCCAGGTCTCCAAAATTATTTCAGACGAGAGAACCAACAGCATTATTGTATTGGCCAGCAAACGCGCCATCGATAAAGTCAAGGAGCTGATCAATCGTCTTGATGCCCAACTCGAAGAGGGGACTGAAGGCAAAATTCACGTCCACTATCTTAAATACGCCAAGGCCAAGGATATTACGGCGGTGCTACAGGGGTTGGCGTCTGCGGCGGCCAAACCTCCCGGACAGGCGGGTGCAGACAAGGGCCCGGTCATTGCAGAGCTGGAAGATTTTAAGGTGGCGGCGGATGATGCCACCAATTCGCTACTCATCACTTCAACCGCCAAAACCTATAACGTGTTGGTCGACCGCGTTCTCGATAAACTCGATATTCCCCGCAAACAGGTTTATCTAGAGGCTCTGGTGGTCGAGTTCTCCTTGAGCAGCAAAAAACAGTTTGGCGTGCAGGCCAATGGTGGCGCGATTGCCGGAAATGTTTTTGGTTTTGGAGAAACTTTTCAACAGTTGACCGGATTGTTTGATCCTTTCAACGCGAATAACACCAGTTCCCCCTTCCTCACCTCTGCGGGATTATTGGGTGGTATTTTGAGCCGACAAACCGTCGACATCAAAGTGCCCAAAGCCGACGGAACAACACAGACGGTGAGCGTGCCGGCCTATTCGGCATTTGTCACCGCGTTGAGCGCTTTTGGAAATACCAATGTCGTCGCCAGTCCCAATCTTCTGGCGCTCGATAACGAAGAATCGATCATTGAAATTTTGAGAAAAGAACCGGAACCGGGCCAGGTGTTGGTGACTGCGGCGGGCTTGGGACAGAAAGGGCCGCCACAGAGAGTCGATGCCGGTTTGACATTAAAGTTGACGCCGCAGATCACAGAAAAAGGGGCGGTGCGTTTGAAGATAGACCAGAAATTTTCCTCCTTTGTAAAACCGAAAGACCCGACACTGCAGGCACAGGCCATCGTGGAGAGAAAAATTCAGACTTCCGTCATCACCAACGACGGCCAGACTGTGGTGATTGGCGGTCTGATGCAGGATGAAGTCAGTTTCGACAAAACAAAAATTCCGATCTTGGGCGACATCCCCCTGCTCGGATATCTTTTTCAGAAAAATATCACCGACAAGAGCAAGAGCAATCTTCTCCTTTTCATCACGCCCCATATTATTCGCGACAGTGGTGATTTTGATGTTGTCTTGCGCCGCAAGTTGGGACAGCAGGGCGATTTCATCGGCAAAAATTTCAAGAAAAAAGAGCAGAAAGATTTGACAACGATGATCACGACGCACAACGCCGAATTGCTGGATATTCTGGAGAAGGCGCCGCCTGTTTCATCCATACCTTCCGGAACGGAGATCGGAAAATCCTCATCGGCTACCACTACGTCCACCACTACCGCCACTGCTTATCCCTCACAACCCGCTATCATTACGGCCAGACCGGAAGATGAGCCGCGTATGACACTCGTGTTGCCTCCTTCCACAGTGCTTCCTCCCTCGGCGGAAATAACCACGACCACAACAACCACCGTTGAGACAACCCAAGCCAAAAAGAAAAAGGGAGAAAAGACAACAACTCCTCCGGCAGAGACAACACCGCCGATGCAGATCATCCCTCCACAATCTTCCAAAACCCAGTCGACCACGACAACCACAACGGCCACTACCGTTCAACCCTCCGGCAAAAAACGGGCCCCGGTTTTGGTCCTTCCGCCCGGCACCACCCCTGATTTGGGAGATTAAACGTCAGATAACGGTTGCAAAAGGTAGCCGCTTCCTTCTGTCACGCACGGGAATTGACAACAGACTCCTTGTATCCCCCAAGTCTGGATGATATAATCAAGTTCGTTTTAAAAACTAATAAAATCAGTTGGATAGGGGTTACATGGAAGAAAGAAGTTTAGGGGCCATTTTATTGGAACAGACCTCCCTGACGGAAGATCAACTCCAACAGGGCTTGGTGGTTCAGCGTGAAAAAGGAATGAAACTGGGCGAAGCTCTGGTTCAATTAAAATATTTGCGGACCGAAGATATTTTGAAGGCCCTTTCCATTCAGCTCGGGTTTCCCTACGAGAGCCGGATCGAGGTGGAACATGTCGATCCGGTATTGGTTGAAAATCTCCCCATCAATTATGCGAAAGACAACGAAATTCTCCCTTTGAGAAAAGAGGGGCTCACCATCGTGGTGGCCATGGCCGATCCAACCAATTTTAATGCGATGGATGATCTGCGTCTGCTCTTCAACACCGATATCAAGCCGGTGATCGCCGGTGCCTATGAAATTGTC
This sequence comes from Deltaproteobacteria bacterium, assembly GCA_030648035.1. Lineage (GTDB taxonomy): Bacteria > UBA10199 > UBA10199 > SPLOWO2-01-44-7 > SPLOWO2-01-44-7 > JAUSII01. The sequence continues at coordinate 14,731 of JAUSII010000100.1, forward strand.
AACGCCATCAATGCGGTCTACAACAAAACCACCGACAAAGGTGAGCAGGTGATGAGCGAACTCGATGAAGAGATGGAAGAGATCGCGCAGGATTTTGACGAGCCGGTCGATTTGCTCGATGCCTCCGACGAGGCGCCGATCATCCGCCTGGTCAATTCGCTCATGTTTCGCGCCGTCAAACAGAAGGCGAGTGATATTCATATTGAACCGTTTGAAAGAGATCTGATGATCCGTTTTCGTATTGATGGCGTTCTTTATGATGTCATGCATCCGCCCAAGCGGGCGCAGAATTCGATCATCTCGCGCGTGAAAATTATGGCCGGCTTGAACATCGCGGAGAAAAGAATTCCGCAGGATGGGCGCATTCGCATCAAGATCGCTGGCCGCGATATCGATATTCGTGTGTCGACCATTCCCACGGCGTTTGGGGAGAGCATCGTCATGCGTCTTCTGGATAAAAAAGCGGTCTTGCTCGACATCGAAACTTTGGGCTTCATCGGAAAAAATCTGGAATACATCAACGATGTGATCAACCGCGCGCACGGTATTATTCTGGTGACGGGACCGACCGGTTCCGGAAAAACCACCACTCTCTATTCGGCCCTTTCCAAAATAAATTCGAACGAGCTGAAAATCATCACCGTGGAAGACCCTGTGGAATATCAGCTTCCGGGAATTAACCAGATGCAGGTCAATCCAAAAATCGACCTCACTTTTGCCACCGGACTTCGCGCCTTTTTGCGGCAAGATCCCGATGTCATCATGGTCGGTGAAATTCGTGATCGCGAAACGGCCGAGATCGCTATTCAGGCTTCTCTCACCGGTCACCTTGTTTTTTCGACACTCCACACCAACGACGCCGCGGCTTCGATTACACGTCTGGTCGATATGGGCGTGGAGCCGTTTCTGGTCTCTTCGTCCGTCATCTGCATCATGGCCCAGCGCCTGATTCGTTCTGTTTGTAAAGATTGTGCGCGCAAATACACACCCGAGGAGGCCGAGCTCCACAAAATTGGATTGACCACGGAGGATCTTAAAGGACGGCAGTTGTTTCGTCCGGTCGGTTGCCCCAATTGTCTGGAAACCGGATATGCAGGCCGGACCGGCATTCATGAAATCATGGTGATGAACGACACCATCCGTTCCGAAGTGATGAAAGGCTCCGATGCCTCCACCATTAAAAAAATCGCCCAGTCCAATGGAATGAAAACGCTTCGCGAAGATGGGGCACAAAAGGTGATGATGGGCTGGACCACCGTGGAAGAAGTGATGCGCGCCACACAAGAAGACGCAGATTAACTATCTGTCATTGCGAGCGTAGCGAAGCAATCCCGATGATCAGCGAGATTGCCACGGCCCCTTCGGGGCCTCGCAATGACACCTTGGAAAAATATATGCCAGTATTTGAATACGCCGGAATCAATTCACAAAGAAAGAAGGCAGGCGGTGTTATCGAGGCTGAAAACGAACGGGCCGCCCGCCAGAAACTTCGCAAGATGGGTGTCTTTCCGCAATCTCTGACGCTGGAGGGAGGTGCCAGAAAGAAACTCTCTCTCAACTCCAACATCGATTTCTCCAGTCTCACCCAGCGCATCAAACTCCAGGATATTGCAACGATGACCAGGCAGATGGCAACGCTCGCCAACGCAGGCATCCCCTTGGTCGATGCCCTCACGGCCCTGGTCGACCAGATCGAAAATCCGAAATTGAAAAAGGTGATCACCCAGATTCGCGAAAAGGTGACAGAAGGTATGAAGCTCTCCGATGCGATGCGTGCCCACCCGAAAATTTTCAACAATCTTTATGTCAACATGGTGAACGCGGGAGAAAACAGCGGTGCGATGGATGTGGTGCTGGTGCGGTTGGCCGATTTTACCGAGGGACAGGCCAAGTTGAGAAGCAAGGTGATTGGCGCCCTGATTTATCCCGCCATCATGTCGATTGTCGGTGTGGTGCTCATGATCTCTCTGGTGGTTTTTGTGGTCCCCAAAATCACCGCCATTTTTGACGATGTGCAGGCGACACTTCCGTTGCCGACCCGCATGCTCATGGCGGTGAGTAACGCACTGACAACACCATGGATCGTCATTTTGCTGTTGATCCTGATTCCGATGGGCATCTATGCCGTCTTGCGATGGGTCAAAACTCCGAAGGGGCGGGAATATTATGACCGGCGCATGCTCAAGCTGCCCCTGTTTGGCAAATTGACCCGCATGATCGCCATCTCCCGATTCTCCAGAACGTTGGCGACACTCCTCAACAGTGGTGTGCCGCTTTTAACCGCAATGGATATTGTTAAAAATATTGTCACCAACACCATCATACGACGTGCCATCGAGGAGACCCGGACCAGCGTGCAGGAGGGGGCCTCTGTTTCCGATCCGCTCCGGAAGAGCGGCGAGTTTCCGCCGATTGTTACGCACATGATTGCCATCGGCGAGAAGACCGGTGAGCTGGAAAAAATGCTGGAGCGTATTGCCGATGCCTACGACACGCAGGTGGAAAATACGGTCGGCACATTAACAACTCTGCTCGAGCCAATCATGATTTTAGTTATGGCAGGCGTGGTGTCGTTTATTGTAATGTCGATTTTGTTGCCTATTTTGCAATTAAACCAATTGGGGGGGTAAGTATGAAAATAAAAGAATTTTTTCGAAGTGCGAAGTCCGCTGTACGCAGCACGAACAACAAAGGTATGACGCTCATCGAAATCATGGTGGTGATCACGATCATGGGAGTGATCGCTGCAATGGTGACGGTCAATGTCATGGGAAACTTGGAGAAGGCAAAAATAAAAACAGCCGCAACCCTGATGAAATCGGTCGAACAGGCTCTGGAAACCTATCATCTCGACAATGGAGGTTATCCCTCTACCGACCAGGGGCTTTCCGCTCTGGTCGATTCCGGTGGTGGCGGTAGTGGTGATGCTAAACGGTTTCAGCCGGGGGGATATTTGAAGGGTGGAAAAATTCCCAAGGATCCGTGGGGAAAAGAATTGAGTTACATCAGCCCTGGTTCCCAGGGACAGCCGTATGAAATCATCTCCAGCGGTCCCGATAAACAGGAAGGGACGGACGATGACATCAAGAGCAGTGAATAGTCGCCGTGGTTTTTCTCTTATTGAAGTCATGATCACGATGGTCATCGTGGGACTCGTCATGGGTCTCGCCGTTGGCCAGTTGGGCCGTTCTCTTTCGTGGGATCTGAAGGCGGCTTCGCGCAAACTGGGTTCGACCATTCGTTATCTCTATAATAAATCAGCCACCGAAGGAGTGACCTTGAGGCTCGTCTTTGACATCGACAATTCTTCTTATCATGTGGAGGGAACTTCGGATCGTTTCACTTTTGCAAAAGAAGAAAAAACTCCGGAGGATCAAAAAAAGGAAGAGGACAAAGAAAAAGGGTCGATCCAACCCAAGGTGGCCTCCTTCAGCCCGCAGGAATCGTATCTTTTAAAACCGGTCACTCTGCCCAAGGGAGTTTTTTTTAAGAATATTCATGCGGAACACCAGAGTGACCCTGTCAGCTCGGGAACGGCCTACATTTATTTTTTTCCAAGAGGCTATGTGGAACGATCGATAATCAATCTGCGCGATGCGAAAGATGAAGTTCACTTTGCCCTGACCGTCAATCCAATAGCCGGAACCGTAAAGATTGAAAAAGAATACCGCGAACTGGAGATCGAAAAATGAAAAAAGGTTTTTCACTTTTGGAAGTTATGGTTGCGGTGGCAATATTGGCCTTTTCTCTTTTGACCCTCATCAATTTTCAGGGACAGTCGATGTTTGTTGTAGGAAGGGCTGAGAAGCTGACGCTGGCCACCTTTCTGGCCGGTGAAAAAGTGGCCGAGGCCATCAACGTGATTGAAAAAGAGCAGGCACAGCAGGGCGTTTTTTCGGAAGACAAGAGCGATGGTGGCACTTTTGACAAACCCTACGACAATTTCAAATGGAGCTGGCATATGCGCAAGGTGGAAATTCCGGTTCCCGTCAGTGAAGATGCCTCTCCGATGATGGCCATGGTCAAGATGGTGACCGACCAGATCAAGGACCAGGTGCGGGAGCTCAAAGTAACCGTCTCCTGGGAAAATCTGGGAAAGGAGCAGAGTTTTGATATCGTCACGCATCTTACAAAAATTTAAATCGAGCCGGGGCTTTACTCTCATCGAAGTTCTCGTCGCCGTGGGGCTCATTTCGGTCATCATGGTGCTCATCTGGCAGGCCACCGGCCAGACGCTCAAGGCCAAACAGAGAATTGAAAAACGAAACGAGGTCTATCATAACGCTCGCGTGTCGGTGGACAAGATGGTCCAGGATATTTCGATGGCCTTCCTCTTGAGCGGTCCGTCTCAATTGGGTCAGCGCCAGGGCTCGCCCCAGTTGAAAACCGTTTTCAAGGGGGAGGAAGATTCTCTTTTTTTTGATTCCCTTTCCCATTTGCGCCTCTTTCAGGAATCCAAAGAATCTGACAGCGCTGAAGTGGGTTACAAATTGGAAAACGATCCCGATGGCCGTGATACAAAAATGCTGATGCGCCGCGAATCCAAATGGATCGACGACAAACCCGAAGAGGGAGGGGTCTGGTTTCCTCTTTCATATGGAGTCAAAAATCTGAAACTCGAATATTACGATGCAAAAAAAGGGGAATGGCAAAGCAGTTGGAATACCGATAGCGACACCGGACCCAAGCTTCCCCGCGCGGTCAAAATAAAAATCGCTTTTGAGAACCCGGACAACAAAGATGAGGATGTGATGATCACCACCGTCGCCTGGATCGAAATGTATAAAAATGCGATTGATTTCTAAAAAAACGATGTCCGACGTCCGACGTCCGCTGAACGAAAAAGGGATTGCGCTGCTTCTCGTCATCAGTTCCATTGTGATACTGACGATGGTCGGGGTGGAGTTCGCCTATAACGCGCAGATTGAATATAATCTGGCCACCCGCCAGAAAGAGCGCCTGCAGGCCTACTATCTGGCCTATTCCGCCTACAACCTGGTCCGGTTGGAATTGAAAATGGGAAACCAGGTGCAAGCGCAGGTGCAAAGTGCTGTTGCCAAGGCCAACATCAATGTGAGTGCTGATCTTTCAACTCCCTTGTGTCAGCAGTTTCCGATGAAGACGGCCCTCTTTCGTATGGTTTTGGCGGGACAGACAGGTGAGGCAGAAGGCGAGGCCAAGCCGGAAGAAGAGAATGCAGAAGGGGAGAAGACGGACAAACCGAATGAAGCAACCTCTGAAATGCTGGCCGGTTTGCCGCTTCAGGGAGGAGAAGATTTTTTGCAATTTTCCGGCGACTTTGATGGGGAGTGCGTTGATGAGGGTTCCAAAATCGATTTAAATTTCTTTTATGCGCAGGATCCTTCCAAAAAAGCCGATGGCACAAGCAGTGCCTATGACGAATACAAAAAATTCATCATCAGCATGCTGTCCCAGAAAAATTATCAGGACCTGTTCAAAGATGGAAATATCAAGGTGACGGAGGTGGTGCGGAACATTGCCGACTGGATCGACCCCAATGAAAGTGTCAGCGAGTTTGGCGGTTCCGAGGGGGGACCGGAAGATTCGGCTTATCACGGACTCTCTTCGGGACAGATGGCGGCCAAAAATGGCAAGCTATCCACACCCGATGATATTTACAGGGTGGAAGGGGTTCAGGAAAGCTGGTGGGCTCCCATTGCCGATCTTTTTACCATTTATGGGACCACGAGTCCGCAGGGGAAACCCCAAATTAATGTCTGCAGAGCCCCGAATGAAGTCGTCAGTGCCCTGATTTTGAGATATACTGAAACCCGTTCGGATCTGCCACCTTTGAGGGCAGAAGATGAAGAGATGCTTTCAGAGCTGGTGGCGACGGTAAAGAAGGGTTGCACGGGGGCGATTCCCGATAAAAACAAGATTGCCGCCGACCTGGATGCCAAGCTGTTGGAACTTTTGAAAGCGACTCCGGGATCGGGCGGTCAAAATCAACCGGGAAAAGGGGCCCCCGGTTATGGGGGACAGGGCTCCCCCTTTTCTGAATGGATTGCAACACAGAGCCGTTTTTTCAGTTTGAAATTGTTGGGGCAGGTGAACGATACTGTCGTGAATATCAACGCCGTCATCGATCTGGGAAATCCCCCCAGCGGTGACACGGCCAAATGGAAAACGGTCTACTGGAAGATCGACTAAAATTTTATGCCGCAGAAAATTTTGGGAATTGATATCGGGGCCTATTCGATCAAGATCGCTTCTCTGGAGCGTTCTTTCAAGACGTTCGAATTTGTCAATTTTTACGAACGCAAGATCCAGTATAATGAAATTCTCAAACCCGAAGAGTCGATTGCTGTGACGCTCCAGGGAATGTTTGATGATTTCGGTCTCACCTATGACCAGATTATTTGTGGTTATCCCGGACAGAAAACCTCATCGCGTGTGATCACCCTTCCGTTTGGAAATCTCAAAAAAATAGACCAGACCATCGAGTTCGAGCTGGAAGGTTATGTTCCGTTTGATCTGGCCAACATCGTCATCGATTATCATGTTCTGAACTCCACCAAAGAGATGTCGCAGGTGCTGGCACTCTATTCGTTGAAGGACGATTTTTCGCGTTGGTTGACTCTTCTGCAGAATGCCAAACTCGATCCAAAAATTATCACGGTGGAAGAGGTCGAGATGTTGAATCTGGTCTGCTCCGGCATGATTCCGCCCGAAGGCCCTTACGCCATACTCGATATCGGCCATGCCAAAACAAATCTGACTCTCTGTCGCGGCAAAAAACTGGCTTTTGTCCGTTCCATTTCCTCTGCCGGTAAACAATTGACCGAGGCGATTCATAAAAAATTGAATGTCCCGTGGGAAGAAGCGGAGAACATGAAGATAGAAATGGGAAGCCTGCCGCAGGAAGAGGGGCAGGTGGTCGATGAATTTTCCAGACAGGTGGTGGAGGCGATGAAGCCGGTGTTGGAAGAGTTGGCTCTGCATGTGAGGCAGGCATTGTTTGCCTATCAGGACAAAGAGGGCGATCCGGTGGAGGGGCTTTATCTTTGCGGTGGCACATCGCGTCTTCCCGGCCTCGATCGTTATCTTTCGCAGAGACTCAAGCAGAATGTGACCCATATCGACTGCACCTCGTTTCATTTTTCAAAACTGGGAAAGGTGACTTCGCATCGGGCCATGATGGCCCAGGGGTTGGCGCTGGCTTTAAGGAGCGTGGCCGCGGCGGGAATGCCGACCATCAATTTAAGAACCGGCGATTTCGCCTTCAAGGGAGATGTGCAAAAACTGGAAGGGACTTTGAGACATATTGGTCTGGCCCTGGGAATTATTTTTTGCATGGCGCTGACCTATTTCGGAGTGAAATATTATGTGTTGAACCGACAATTGAATGCCCTCAATAAGCAGGTGATCGGCATGGTGCAAAAGGTCTTGACCGTGTCGCCCAAACAGCTCACCTCTCCGGCCGTGGCATTGAAAATTCTGCAAAGTGAAGAAGCGAAAGTTCAGGACAGAATCACCAAACTCTCCGATATCCGCGGCGTACCGGCATTGGAAATTCTCAAGGATATCTCCACCAAGCTCCCGCCCAGAAAAGATCTGTCTCTGGATGTGGAAGATTTAAACATCAAGGGGGAGCGAATGAGCATGGTGGGGAGAACCGATTCCTTCATCGCCGTCGACAAAATTAAGGCCGCTCTGGAGAGTTCCGGTTATTTAAAGAAGGTGACGCCGGGCAATGTCGGCAAAGGGGTGAAAGAGGGAGAAGTCAAATTTGAGATGACGATGGACGTGGTGCCCGAGGGAGAAGAATCGTAATATGGCATTGAAATCAAAATATTCTTTTTTGCAGAGGTTCAATTTTGAGGCGCTCTATAACACTTTTTTGGGACTCCAGCCGAGAGAGCAGATTTTTGCACTGGTGGGGGCCGGTGTTGCGGTGCTGTTGCTGGTGGGACTCCCCATTTCGCTTGCGTCCGCCAAGTTGGGAAGTCTGGAAGAGCAGATCAGCCAGGGACATGACAAACAGAGGGATATCCTCCACCGGCTGGACCATTATCAGCAGTTGCAACAACAACTTAAAACGATCGAATCGCAGATCACCGGCGGGTTTGACCCGACCATCACCACCACCATGGAGACGCTGGCGGAGAAAAGCGGTCTCAAGGAGCGGATTGAAAATATCAAGGAAAGGGGCGCGACTCCGTCCGAACTTTTTGACGAAGTCTCCGTCGATGTGCGTCTGACCAAGGTGACTCTCCCCCAATTGATCGACTATCTCTACAGCATCGAACATCATCCCAATCTGTTTTTGAAGATCAGAAATATTCAGATCAAAAGACGCTACGACAACAAACAATTGCTGGATGCCTCTTTCCAAGCATCGACTTATAAATTGCAGGGCGTATAAAAATGCCAAAGGTTTTGAAAATAATTTTATATCCGCTGATTTTTATCGCGAGCTTCGTTTTTTTTGTCTATTGGATGTTCCCGATGGAGGCGGTGCAAAGCCGGATCATCAACGCCATGGAAGATGGATTGGGACCCGATTATAGCGTTCACATTGACTCCATAGGGACTTACTGGTTTACCGGTGCCAGCCTTGAGAATCTCACCATCACGCATCGCGTGCAGGGGAAGGATGAAAATTTTTTGAAGGCAGAGCGGGTGACGGCTCGAGCCGGCATTTTTTCTTTGTTGCTGGGGAGTCCCACCGTTTCTTTTCACGCCAAAATGGGAGATGCCAGCGTGAAAGGTTCGGTGCATCAGTCGGAGGTAGGGTGGTCGCTCGACTGTTCTTTCAGCGATCTTGATTTGTCCCAGTTTCCCATCCTCCAACAGACGACAGGTCTCAATTTGAGTTCGCAGATCGAGGGCGAGGCCCAGATTTATTACGACGCCAAACAGCCGCTGAAAACCTCCGGCAAAGTGGATATCACTTTTGACAAACTCCAGCTCAAGGCGGGCGAAGTGCCTCTGGGTGAGATGGGGACTTTCCCCCTCCCTGATCTATCGCTGGCTTCCGGCAATTCGGTTTTAAAAATCCAGATCGACAAGGGGGCTCTCAATCTCGACGCCTTCGCGCTGAAAGGGGAAGACTTTAATCTCGATGTGACGGGAAAAATTTTCCTGGCCCCCACCGTTTCCAAATATCGCATCAATCTTCAGGGGAAGTTCAAATTTTCGCCCAAACTCTGGGGCGTGCTCGATCCGATTTTGCCTGAAAAATGGGCTGAAGATCTCAAAAAACAAAAGGGGAGCGACGACAATCTCCCCTTGAGCATCTCCGGACAATTCGCCTCTCCGCAAATCTTCTCCGGCGCCATCGCCATCTTTCCCTTCAAACCGTTCTGATAGTGATGTCATTGCGAGGCCCCGAAGGGGCCGTGGCAATCCCGCGGATCAACGGGATTGCTTCGCTTCGCTCGCAATGACTAGGGATTCGGAATCTGGATCAGGACTTCCCCTTTTTCGACGAAGCCCAGTTCTTTGTGAATGAGATGTTTTTGATAGCGGGGATTGTTGAGGCGCCTGATTTCGGCTTCCAATTCTTTTTTTTCATCCACAAGATTTTTTTGTTGGAGAACCATGCCCCGTTTTGCGCGCAACAGGTGTTCCAGTTGATAGAGTCCCTGATGCCCGAATATCCAGAACCACAGAAACAGCGAAATCCCCAGCACCGAGAGCCAGGTTCTTAGGGAAAGCGAGCGAAAAACGCGGGAGGCAAAAGGTTTGATGGACTGTATTCTGGAAATCATTTTTGAAGAAGCCCTAAGTGGTGATACGCCAGAGGTGTTGCCACGCGGCCGCGCGGGGTTCGGTTGATAAATCCACACTGGATCAGATACGGTTCATACACATCTTCCAAAGTATCTTTCTCTTCGCTCAAGGCAGACGAAAGGGTCTCCACGCCGACCGGGCCTCCCTCGAATTTTTCGATGATGGTGGAGAGTATTTTCCGGTCCATCGCATCGAAACCCTTTTTGTCGACACCGAGCATCTGGAGCGCCCGGACAGTGGTGGCCAGATCGATGCGACCATTGCCGTGCACCTCGGCCACATCACGCACCCGTTTCAAAAAACGGTTGGCAATGCGGGGCGTGCCGCGAGACCGGTTTCCCATTTCCAAGGATGCCGGTTCATCGATGGGAATGGAGAGGAGTTTGGCCGAGCGCAGAATAATCTGCTGGAGTTCCAACTCCGAATAAAAATCGATGCGCACCGAAAAACCGAAGCGGTCTCTCAAAGGGGAGGTGATCAGACCGGTGCGCGTGGTGGCGCCGATCAGCGTGAAATGGGGGAGATCGATCTGGATTGTCTTGGCCGCAGGCCCTTGTCCCACAATAAGATCCAGTCTGAAATCTTCCATGGCGGGATAAAGTATCTCCTCGACGATGCGTGGCAGGCGGTGAATCTCATCGATGAACAGAACATCTTTTTCATTCAGGTTGGTCAAAATGGCGGCCATATCTCCGGGACGTTCCAGTGATGGTCCCGAAGTGACCGTGATGTGCACGCCCAATTCCCCCGCCAGAATATGGGCCAGACTTGTTTTGCCGAGCCCCGGCGGCCCCGAAAACAAAACGTGATCGAGGGCCTCCCCCCGATTTTTGGCGGCCGTGACGAAAATACGGAGTTTTTCTTTGAGATCAGTCTGTCCGATAAAATCGGAAAACTTTTTTGGGCGGAGCGAAATTTCAAACTGCTGTTCGTCCTCAAAAGGTTTCTCTTCGGCAAGAATTTCGTTCATAAATTTTTATTTTAGCTTCGGGCCAGGTTTTTCAATCCCTGTCGGATGGCCTCTTTGAGATGAAGGCCCTGTTGCCAGTCAATTTTTTCCAGCGCCCGTTCTGCCTGGGGCCGAGTGTAGCCCAAATGGGTCAAAGCTGACAAGGCTTCATCATACATATGACTGCCGTTGACGGTTTTTGCGGCAGGTCCCTCGGAGACCACCTTGCCTTTGAGATCGAGAATAATCCGCTCCGCCGTTTTCTGGCCGATGCCCGGAGTCGCCTTGAGTTTGAGCACATCACCGCTCGCAATGGCCTCGATAATTTCACCGGGATTTAATCCCGACAACAATGTCAGCGCCAGTTTGGGGCCGATGCCTGTGACCTTCAGCAATTGTTGAAACAATGTTTTTTCTTTGAGACTCAAAAAACCGAAAAGAGAAAGCTGATCTTCGCGAAGATGGGTGTGGATAAAAAGTGAAACCTCTATCGTCTCTGGTGGCAATTCATAAAAAGTGTGGAGCGAGACAAACACCAGATAACCGACACCGCCGACATCGACAATAACCTGGTCGGTCGTTTTGGTCTTCAATGTTCCCGTAAGATGAGCAATCATATTTTTTCGAATCTTTTAGTCTGGCAGTGACACAATGCCACCGCCAGTGCGTCGGCCGCATCTTCTGCCGCAACCTCCACCAGTTTCAAGTGAATTTTTACCATTTTTTGCATCTGTTCCTTGCTGGCCTGTCCAAAACCGGCGATGGCGCTTTTGACGGAGGCCGGCGAATACTCATAAACAGGGATTCCGTGGTTGGCCGCCGCCAGCATCACCACGCCTCGCGCGTGCCCCAGCTTGAGAGACGACCGGGCATTTTTGGCGACAAAAACATCTTCGAGAGCAAGCTCCTGCGGAGAGAATTTTTCTATGAGCAGATGGATCGCGTCAAAAATCTGTTTGAGTTTGAGGGGAAGGTCGGCTTTGGAAGGGGAGATCAATCCATTATCGATATGCCGGATGGAGTTCTTTCCCTTTTCAATCAGGCCATAACCGGTGGTAAAAGTGCCTGGATCGACCCCCAAGATAATCATGAGTGATTTCTACGAAGCCAGTTTTTCCATCACACTGGCATCGATATCAAAATTGGCATGCACGTTTTGCACATCCTCCAGATCTTCCAGCGCTTCCATCAGTTTGAGCATTTTTTCGGCATCGGCCCCTTCGAGGCGGACGGTGTTTTGCGGGATCATCTGCAGAGAAGCCTCGGTCGGCTTCAAACCTTTGGCTTCGCAAGCCGTTTTGACCTTGTCCCAGTTGGAAGGGGAGGTCAAAACCTCGAAATTTTCGTCGGCATCGTGGATGTCGTCGGCGCCTGCTTCGAGGGCCACCTCCATCAACTTGTCTTCGCCAACCGATTTGGGAAAAAGAAGAACCCCTTTTTTGTGAAACATCCAGCCGACACAACCTGTCTCGCCCATGTTCCCCCCCATTTTGACGAAGAGGTGGCGGACTTCTGCGACGGTGCGATTGTGGTTGTTGGTCATCGCTTCAACGAGGAGAGCAACGCCGCCGGGACGGACGAACCCCAAGAGTAGCTTCCAGTTCGGCCGATTTGATCTACAAGGGCGGGCGCAAGCCCGCCATTCTTGCG
>JAUSII010000107.1 GCA_030648035.1 Deltaproteobacteria bacterium
TTTATTTATATATAAATAAAAGTAGTGATAGTAGTAGCGCCTGTGGATTTGGGAGTAAGTAAGTTAACAGCCTGATTTTTCAAAACACATTTCATATTGAAAACTGTGGATGGGAAATGAATAACTTTCACAAGCCAGAACTATTTCAGTTGTGAGAGGGTTGTCAACAGGAGATTACCGGATTTTCCACAGGACATGTGGATTTGTGGATTCGAAAAAAAAATTAACCGAGAATGGTTTGTTCGAGAACAGCGATATCGTTTTGAAGATTTGAATCCTGCTGTAAATCTGATTCAATTTTTCTGCAGGCATGCATTACGGTGGTATGGTCTTTGCCACCAAACTTGTTTCCTATTTCAGGAAAAGAGACTTTCAGATGTTTTTTGCACAGATACATTGCCACTTGTCTGGGGTGGGAAAATCCACGCATCCTTCTATGTGATTTGAGATCTGCAATTTTGACCTGATAATATTCCGCCACCGCGTGCTGAATCGATTCAACGGTCCCCGTGGGCGTTTTGGCCGGAAGAATATTTTTCAAAACTTCCTTGGCCAGATCGAGAGTCAAAGGGGTGTTTTTTAAGGAGGCCCACGCATTCAGGCGAATCAGGGCGCCTTCCAGTTCGCGCACGTTGGAGCGGATTTGGGAGGCCAGATACATAGCGACATCATTTTGGAGCGGTATTTTGTCGGTCTCCGACTTTTTACGGAGGATGGAGATCCGGGTTTCCAAGTCGGGGGCCTGAATGTCGGCCATCAAACCCCATTCAAAGCGGGACCGGAGTCTCTCCTCCAGGCCGGGAATGTCTTTTGGAATTTTGTCGCTCGTGACAATAATTTGGCGTTGAGAGTCATGAAGAGCATTGAAAGTATGAAAGAACTCATCTTGTGTGCTCTCCTTGCCTCCCAAAAACTGAATGTCATCTATCAAAAGCATGTCGCACGACTCCCGATATTTTTTTCGGAAATCACGCATCCGTTCATGGCGAACACTATAAATGAATTCATTCATGAATTTTTCGGAGCTGACATAGATAATTTTAAAATCGGCGAATTTTCGGGAAAGCTCCAGCGCTACGGCATGTAACAGGTGCGTTTTTCCAAGGCCCACTCCCCCATAAAGATATAAAGGATTGTAATGACCCCCTGGTAGTTCGGCTACCGATTTGGCGGCGGCGTGAGCCAATTGATTGCCACTGCCGACCACAAAACTGTCAAAATTATATTTTGGATTTAAAAATGAGGATGTTTGTATGCGGGTTGCCTGCATAACTGGTTGTGCGGACACATCCGTTGGAGCCATCTGTTTTGTGGAAGGTTGTGTTTGAAGGGCGGCTTTTTCTTCAAGGATGGAAAATCGGAGTTTGAGGTCTTTGTTTGCTAATTGAGAGATCCCCTTTTCAATGAAGTCGAGGTAATAGTCGGTAATCCAGTCGGCAATGAACTTGTTAGGGACCGATATAATAAAGGAGTCTTCTTCGAGGCGACCGTTGGTGATTGGCCTGAACCAATTGTTAAAATTGACTGGACTGACTTTGGGCTTGATCTGATTTATGAATGATTCCCATAGATTATCGGCATGAAAATTATCCACAACTATATCCACACCGGGGGATAAACTCATAAATGCGTTACCTTATTTTGCGGTCTTACCAATGAATTTCTCTTTTACGAACTAAGACCTTTAGCAACTGTGGATAAGAGGACAACAAAATAGTTTTTAATAATGATAACCCGTTGGTAAAAAAAGGGAAAAAAACGTATTGACAAAATAGGCTAAAAATATTCTAAACCAACGCTCTCTGAAGCTGTGGAAAACTTTTGGAAAATGGGTCGTCCGTTTAGGTGATACTTGAAGTAGTGAAGGACAACTGTTTTAAAATACAATGAAGAGAACATACCAACCATCAAAAAGACATCGGTCTCGCGTTCACGGGTTCCGCAAAAAAATGTCGACGGCTGGAGGCAGGAACGTCCTCAAGCGCCGTCGCCAAAAAGGACGGAAGCGGCTGGCTGTTGCCGCGTAAGATAAGATTTTTTTATTTCCGTCTCATGCGGTGCTTAAGGCCTATGTCTCGTTTTCCCCATCATTCCAGAATTACTGAAAAACGTGATTTTGATCGTCTGAAGAAGGGGGCGCTGTCTAAAGGCAACCCCTGTTTTGTCCTTCGCTGGATTTCCGTTGAAAAACAACGTCTGGGAGTTATTGTTTCCAAAAAAGTGGCCAAGGCCCATAAGAGGAATCTTATTAAAAGAATTGTGAGAGAGCATTTTCGGTTACATCCGGAAGAATTTCCTCTGGGAGATGTTTTAGTGGTAGCCAGGCCCAAGGCGGCCCTTATAGATAGAGAGAAGATCTGGTTTTATTTGAAAAATGTGTTACAAACGTCCCGTTCGATTAAAAAATGAATTTAATTCGTATTTATCAAGTATTTTTATCGCCGTGGATGGGGGGGCATTGCCGTTTTTATCCCTCCTGTTCCGAATATGCAAAAGAGGTGTTTGAAAATGAGAGTTGGTGCAGAGCTTTTTGGGAGAGTTTTAAAAGGATTTTGCGGTGTCATCCCTTCCATTCAGGTGGGGTCGATTTTCCAAAACTAAAATGAGGTTCCTATGAAAAACGAATTGAGAAGTGTTGTGGCCGTTCTCTTATGTGTTGCCATCTGGTTTGGCTGGTCCAAATTCATGGTGCCAAAACAAGAAACCTTGCCTGCCAATGCCCAGGCAGTTCAGACAACAAGTCCTGTGCCATCATCGCCGCAACAGGCATCCATTCCCCCTTCTTTTGCATCGAGAGTCCCCGGGGCCGACGTTATACTGGAGAACGATCTTGTCAAAATAACACTCGATTCCAATGGTGGCATTCTTAAGGGGTGGGAGCTGAAGAAGTTTTTAAAAAATGGAAAAGAGAGCAACCTCCCTGTTTCACTGGCAGAATCAGAGGGCACCATTCTCAATTTGAGTTTTAGAAACGCCAATTTTGATTCACCCGAATTTATCACCTTCGCCCCCACCACCGCCGGGGGCATGCAGGCCGATTTGCGCTGGAATTCCAACAATATTACGTTGTTAAAACGCTTTCGCTTGGAACCCGACTCCTATCTCCTCCAAATGGAAACGGAATTCATCAATGACCAGAAACAGACGTTGAGTTTTGTACCAGCCATTGATTGGAGCAAAGTTCCGGTGGAAGAGACGCCGCAGAGAGGGGTCCTCTTTTTCAAATCGCCACCAGATCGCTGGCACCCCATCTATTTTAAGGACGGTTCTTTGGAAGTGGTGGAGGAGAAAACGGCGGGAGAGGCGTTGATGGTAAATGGCAAAATCAACTGGGCCGGGGCGGAGAGCCAATATTTTCTGGGCACAATGATTCCGGTAGGTGTTGATTCTCAAAGCATGGAAACCGGTCGCTATCATTTGGGTTCGGGGAAGGACATGTATTTTACAAAACTCCTTTTTGCGCCGGTTCAGGTGTTGCCCGGAGAAAAATGGATTCAAAAATTCAAAATTTATGGTGGTCCCAAGTCTCTCAAGTATCTTAAGGAGGCCGGCTATGAGTTGGACAAGGCGATTGGATATGGATGGACCTCGGTGATCGCTCTGCCAATCCTGTTTTTGCTCAAGATTTTTTACAAAGTGGTTCACAATTACGGCGTCGCCATTATTCTTCTCACCATTCTGATCAAAATCCTTCTTAATCCCATCAACCGCAAGTCGATGGAATCGATGAAAAGAATGCAGGCCCTTCAGCCCAAACTCAAAGAACTTCGTGAAAAATATGGCAATGACAAAGAGCGGATGAATGCGGAGACGATGCAGTTGTTCAAGAATAACAAGGTTAACCCGATGGGGGGCTGTCTGCCGATGTTGTTGCAGTTTCCTATCTACATCGCCCTATACAAAGTTCTCTGGAATTCGGTCGAGCTCTATCACACCCCTTTCTTCTGGTTTTACAAAGATCTCTCGGCCCCGGATCCGTATTTCATCACCCCCGTTTTGTTGGGAATAACCATGTTCATTCAGGCAAAGATGACCCCTTCTCCCTCTGCCGATCCGATGCAGCAAAAAATGATGATGATCATGCCGCTGATGTTTGCCGGGTTCATGATTTTCCTGCCGATGGGATTGGTCCTTTATATTCTGGTGAACACCGGGATGACAATTCTTCAGCAGTGGATGTATCAGAGGGGGATTCGTTTTCGGGATCTGGTGAGGGGAAAATTTCCAGCCAATCTGGCCGTTTAAACTATTCCGCCGAAACGGGAGAAATATAAACCATGGCGGAACCAGTGGCTTCATTGCGCCATTCGTTCGAGAAGTTATCAAAGGCCACTCCTAATGTTAACTTGTCGCCCTGATTTATCTTTTTTCCTTCAGTGTCAATAAATGGATTGGAAGTCAAATTTATGACGCGATGGGTTTCATCAAAAACGGCTTCAGCTCGCCAGAAAGGAATCAACGAGGCATTCCCTTTTTCCTGATGCGTTAAAGAAACTGAAACGCCGTAATTGGACAAAAGGCCGTTGGCTACCATCAGGTTTCCACCTTGTCCGCTGGGGATGGTGTAGGTCTGGCTCTTTTCGACAAAGGCCCCCGGTTCAATGGCAATTGGTTTGTATTCGCAGGAGGGATCGGCATCGAGCAGAACGGCCTTCACATCTCTAAATCCTTTGGCTTTATCCATCGGGATGGCCCAGATTTCAAAAGAGAAATAGACCCCCATATAATCCTGTTTGGTCGGATTATGAAAAACGACTTTTGCTTCAAGGGGATCTTCCGGAACAAGCGGATATCCAAGGCCCTCCGGTATTTCGAGCCGGGTCAGAGTCGATGTGGCCACCGCAAAGGGATTGCCGCTGTTGCTGGAGGGACAGGCCGGATTGGATTCGTGCTTGTTGAAAAGAATTGCCTTATGCAGAAGCTCTCCCGAAAGGGGTTTGCCATCGGCGTCGATAATTTTTGGTTCGAAGCCTGTCATCCAGAGTGCTTCTGCCACCTGAAAATTAAGTTTGGCCGGCTTTTCCAGCATGGTCTCGATGGTTTGACCTGCGATGAGATCGACTGGGCCCACATGATAGATTAATTTTTGAACAGCCGGGGCCGCCTCGAAATTATTGGCGGAAGAGGTTTGCGATATTTTTCCATTGGAAGGATTGAGGGCGCTGTTTCCCAAAAATTGCGGTGAACCTCCAGCCCCTTGTGAGCAGGCCGCCAGCCACATTGCAGGAAAAAGGAGCAGTGCCAGATGTTTTGATTGTGCGTATGTCTGCATGCGATGCCGCGCAATCTATGGGAAAGGGACGGATAAGCCAAGGCGCGGTGTGCCATGATTATTAACGCGTTGCGGTGAGTCTGGTTTTTTTAATATCTCTGTTGACTTCCAATAGGCTTAAAGCCTACAGGAGCGGTTCATGAAGAAATTCAATACCATCGTCGCAGTTGCCACCCCTCCAGGTGTCGGAGGGATTGGGGTCATTCGTCTTTCCGGCCCCGAATCCAAGCGGGTGTTGAGAAGTGTGTGGACAAGCGAGAAGATGTCCGTGGATAACTTTGCATCTCATCGACTTTACTTGGGAAATATTGTGGATTCACTGGGGACAGTTATCGACAGGGGGCTCGCCGTCTGGATGAAAGCCCCTCATTCTTATACCGGTGAGGATGTTGTGGAGATTCAGGGGCATGGTTCTCCCCTTCTGCTCGAAAAAATTCTTCAGGCCTGTCTTGCGGTCGGAGCGACATTGGCCGGGCCTGGAGAATTTACAAAACGGGCCTACCTCCATGGAAAGATAGATTTGGCCCAGGCCGAAGCCGTGGCCGATGTTATTGCTTCTTCGAGTGAATTGGGATTGGCTCAAGCCAGAGAACATTTGAATGGAACTCTTTCCATGAAAATTTCTGAATTTCAGCAGGAGCTGGTTCGACTTCGCGCGTATGTGGAGGCCTCCATCGATTTTCCGGAAGAAGACATTGAATTGATACAAAAAGAGGGCATTTTGGGTCGATTGTTTCCCATTCAGGTGGCCCTTTCTGAATTTTTGGCCACTTATAATGAAGGGCGCCTTTTTCGGGAAGGGGTTAAGACGGTCTTGGTTGGTCAGCCGAATGTTGGTAAATCGAGTCTCTTGAATGGCCTTGTCGGCATGAACCGTGCTATTGTCCACGCTACTCCCGGAACCACGCGAGACGTTATTGAAGAAGGTTGTCAATTTTATGGCATATCCTTTCGAGTTTTTGACACTGCCGGTTTGAGAGAATCTCCAGAAGAGGTGGAGGCGATCGGTGTTGCCAAAAGCGAAGAGCTATTAAAAGAGGCCGATCTCGTTTTGTGGGTTTTGGATGGGTCTTCTGGTTTGGGCGAACAAGACATCGATTTTTTATCGAAGCTCGATCTCTCCCGCACCATCATCTGCATCAACAAAACAGATTTGGGATTGGCTTGGGATCCCAAGGCTTTTGTCTTGGATCCAAAAGGGGATCGGTTGGTTCTGATATCGGCCCTCAAGGGGGATGGATTAAAAGAGCTTCAGGAAAAGATGGCGGATTGGGTTAAAAGTCGTTCTCCAAGGGAAAATAGCGGCATTCGCATCACCAAATTGAGGCATAAAGAATCGTTGGAAAAAGCACTTTTTGAGTTAAATCAGGCCGAAATTGCATTAAATGATAAGAATCATGTTGAATTAGTGGCTATTAACCTTAAAAAAGCCCATGAAAGTCTCGGACTGATCACAGGCGCCGATGTCTCTGAAGATCTGTTAGACTCCATTTTTTCCGAATTTTGCATCGGAAAATAGTTAAAAAAATAAGCAACTTTTTTAGAAATCTGACGATAACTATATTGAGAGGAATTTTATGGCTGGAGAATCGATGATGGCAGCAACGATAGCAACAGCAGGAGCCGCAACCGCCATGGGATCGGCAGAGAGTGCTTTGTATTATGATGCCTTTGTTGGAAGCTTAGCGGCACATGATGTTCCTGTGGAGCTCGCCGTAGGAGATGATGGAGCCGCTGTTTTAACAGATGTGGATGCTCGTGTTCTGGCTCTCCGGTTTCATGAATTGATACATCGTGCGGAGATATTACCTGGAATTAGAGCGCATGCTCCTTTGCGGGAGAGGATCGAAGCGTTTCGACGGGTGGCTGTTCCGCCGAGCGCCAGAATGGTGCGCAATCTTCAACCGACAACAATACATCGTTTGGATGAAGTGGCCAGAGAGCTTATTGCCAGGCCACATGCCTCTGCCCCTTTGGCCGGACGGGCCCATGATGTTTTGCTTCGCGTCTTGGATGATCTGGATCCTCCGCCGCCCCCTTCATTAGGGAGGCGGATAAGAGAGCAGATTGCAGTTCTTCCGGAAATAATTCTGGGGGGAGCCATGACCATGTTTATTGCCACCCTGGATCGCTTATTCTCCCCCATCCGTTGACTCTCCATCAATCCTTGTGAGATAGTCCCCGCGGCTTATGTTCACCTATCCCAAAATATTCGACGTCATTGTTGTCGGCGCCGGTCATGCCGGTTGTGAGGCGGCGCTTGCGGCCGCGCGCATGGGTTGTGACACGCTGGTCCTCTCCGGAAATCTCGACACCATCGGCCATATGAGTTGCAATCCGGCGATTGGCGGTTTGGCGAAGGGGCACCTTGTGAAAGAGATCGATGCGCTGGGTGGTGAGATGGGGAAAAACACCGACGCCACCGGCATTCAGTTTCGCAGGCTCAATGCCAGCAAGGGGCCGGCAGTGCGCGCCACGCGTGTGCAGTGCGACCGCCATCGTTACAGAGACCGGATGAAAAAAACCATGGAGAATGCCCCCAACCTCACCATCAAGCAGGCGTTGGTCGAATCTCTCTTTGTTGAAAATGGAAAGATAGGTGGGGTCATCTCCAAAATTGAGGAACGTTTTTTGGGAAAGACGGTAATCCTCACCACCGGAACTTTTTTGAGTGGGCTGATGCACTTTGGATTAAATAAGTCAGAAGGGGGAAGGGCCGGAGATTTTGCGGCGAAAGGTCTTTCAAAATCGCTTTTGGATTTGGGATTTGAGTTGGCGCGCCTCAAGACCGGAACAGTGCCGAGACTCGATGCCAAAACAATCGATTGGTCGGGACTCAATCCCCAGTGGGGCGATACACCTCCCCCCCTCTTCTCTTTTTCCGACACGAAAATGGAATTGGAGCAGAGGCCCTGTTACATCACCTATACCAACGAAAAGACGCACGAGATCATCCGCGCCAATCTCCATCGCTCGCCGATGTATTGCGGTGTGATTGAGGGGACGGGCCCCCGCTATTGTCCCTCCATTGAAGATAAAATAGTCCGCTTTGCCGACAAAGATCGCCATCAGATTTTTCTGGAGCCCGAAGGATTGGAGACTCAAGAGATTTATGTGAATGGGATGTCGACCTCGCTACCGGTCGATGTGCAGATTCAGATGGTCCGCTCTGTTGTGGGATTGGAAAAGGCCGAGATCATGCGGCCCGGATACGCGGTTGAATATGATGCCATTTTGCCGATGCAACTCTATCCGACTCTCGAAACAAAAAAGGTGGAGGGATTGTTTCACGCCGGTCAGATTAATGGAACATCGGGTTACGAAGAGGCGGCGGCGCAGGGAATTATGGCCGGCATCAATGCGGCGCTCAAAGTGAAAAATGAGGAGCCCCTCGTTCTCGATCGTTCTCAGGCCTACATCGGTGTGATGATTGATGATCTGGTGACCAAGGGGACAGAAGAGCCCTATCGCATGTTCACCTCGCGCGCGGAGTATCGACTTTTGCTTCGGGAAGATAATGCCGATTTGCGATTGCGCGATATCGGCAGACATTTGGGATTGGTGAGTGATGTCGACTGGAATCGTTTTGTCGCGAAGAGAGAAGCGATTCAAAAACTGACACAACAGCTGGAACGCCATATGCTCAATCCGACAGAAGAGATGCATCAAAAAATGGTGGAACTGGGAAGCACTCCTGCAAGAAAGCCGACCAGCCTGGCCGAGCTTGTGCGCAGACCCGAATTAAATCTAGAATCCATCCTGAAAAAATTTGAAGTGGAAGGAAATTTTGCATCGGAAGTGAAAGAACAGGTTGAAATTCATATCCGTTATGAAGGCTATATTGAGGCGCAGGAGGAGGACATCGCCCAGTTCAAAAAACTGGAGACGATTTTAATCCCCGCCACTTTTTCTTTTGATGGCATCTCCGGGCTATCCAAAGAGGTGGTGGAAAAACTGACGAAGATTCGCCCTCTCAATTTGGGACAGGCCGCCCGCATTTCTGGCGTGACACCGGCCGCAATATCTATATTAATGATTTATCTTAGGCGGGCAAAAAAGGAAAACCGGGCGGCGTGAAAAAAACTCTCCTTACAATCATTACAATTCTTGTGTCGTCTTGGGCTTCTTCAGCGATGGCCCTCCCGGGTGTTGTTGTTGAAAAAAGTGGTTCTCTCCTGATTCTGTATCCCGATGGAAAACGGGTGGTCGTCACCGCCGGCACCGAATTTTATGACGGCTGCAAACTGATTGGCGCGAATGGCAAGGCACTGCTCCTGCTCTCCAATGGTGCGC
Source organism: Deltaproteobacteria bacterium (assembly GCA_030648035.1). GTDB lineage: Bacteria > UBA10199 > UBA10199 > SPLOWO2-01-44-7 > SPLOWO2-01-44-7 > JAUSII01. The sequence goes on from JAUSII010000107.1 coordinate 9,566, forward strand.
TTGTTTCCATTGCGGGGAGCCAGACTTTTGACACGAAACAGCTCCCCACCACTTCTGTTCCCAAAAATGTCGGCGGATTGGCCATCGGTCTGGAAGATTCGTTCAGTGTCAAAAAAATGGGACCGGTCGGCATGAGTGTCGCCCCCGATCTTCGTCCCCCCGCTGGAGGCATTCGTGGCGTGGCTCCGGTTTATGGTGCCCTTGCCCTGCCGGACGGGATTCATTTTCAGTGGAAGGGAAAAAGTATTTTGAGCAGCGATCCGGTTCTGGTTTTTATAAACCCAACAAAATCAGAACCCCTGCTCTTTCCTGTAAAAAAAGATCAGAAAGAATTGTCGGTCAAGTCTTCAGAGTTGTGTCTTGAGCCGGGAGCGGAATACAGCTGGTATCTTGGGCATCTTAAAAAGGGAAAACCGATTGGACAATCGAGAGTCTTTACCTTCCGGATTTTATCGGAGTCGGAAAAACAAAACCTGGACAAGGATTTGAATGGATTAAAGACGCTACCAGCGACTTCCATGGAAGGGCGGGATTTTTTAAAGGCGCAGATTTTTTATAAATTCAAAATGTATCAGGATATGGTGGAGACATTGAAGCCCCTCTACAAAAAATATCATACATCCGGTATTGGCCGGTTTCTCTATTTGGGATATATTAGGTTGGGACGCCATGATGAAGCAGAAAAATATGAAGGCCGGGGTTGAGATTGGATTTTGGGGGGTTCGGGGATCCATTCCTTCCCATTCCTTTAAAAATCTCCGTTATGGGGGGCACACCGCCTGCGTCTCTCTTCATTATAAAGGATCATGGTTTATCTGCGACGCCGGAACCGGCATTCGTGAATTGGGTGAAAAATTGGCCCGAATCAAGGAACCCATTTCCCTTTTTCTCTCTCACCTCCACTGGGACCACGTTTTTGGCCTTCCGTTTTTCAAACCGCTCTACCAGAAAAAAAGAAAAATAATCCTGGCCGGCCCCTCCATTGGTCGCCGTTCTTTCAAAGCACTTTTGTCCAAGATCATGCACCCCCCCTATTTTCCGATTGGCCCTGTTGCGTGGAACTCCAATGTGGAGTGGAAAAGCATGGAAAGTGGAAGCCAGAAGCTGGGAAAGGTTCGCATCAGCACACGTCCGGTCAAACATTCCGACAAGACTCTTGGGTTTGAGTTCACTTTTCCTGGAGGTGTCAGGGTTATTTATGTTGCCGATCAGGAACTTTCTTTAAAAGACATCGGTTTTGCACGCTGGATCAAAGGGGCCGATGTTTTGATTCATGATGCGCAGTATGACAAAAAAGAATATGCGAAGCATAAGGGTTGGGGGCATTCCTCTTTTGAAACTCTTTTGGAAGTGGCAATGAAAGCCGGTGTAAAAAAACTGGTTTTATCCCACCACGATCCGAACGCAACCGACGCCCTCCTTGAAAAACGTCTAAGCTGGTGCATCCGAAGGGCCAGGCTCTGCAAAAATCCAATCAAAATTTTTATCGGCAAAGAAGGAACGACTCTTGTTGTCTGATCCTCACTTCAAAACCTATCTGGAATTGCTCTTAAAATGGAACAAGGTTTACAACCTGACGGCCATTACCGATCCAAAAGAGGTTCAAATCAAACATTTTGAAGATTCCCTGTCGGCCCTCCCCTTTTTGCCAAAAACAGGTCGCATCCTGGATATCGGCACGGGTGGCGGGTTTCCGGGTGTTCCATTGAAAATAGCGCGACCTGATCTGGAGGTGGTTCTGCTCGATGCGGTGCGAAAAAAAATCACTTTTTGTGAGGCGGCGATCCGGGAGTTGGGGCTCAAGGGGATCAAGGCAATTCATGGAAGAGTGGAGGATGAAAATCAAATCCGGCAACTGGGTTTGTTTGATGTCATCATCACGCGGGCCACTTTTTCTCTCCCGGAATTTTTGACATTGGCCCTTCCCTATTCCTCTCCGACCACTCTGGCCATCGCGATGAAAGGAAGGGATTGGAAAGTTGCGGGATTCAAAGCAGAAGAAAACGGGTGGAAACTAAAAGAAGCGTTCGATTATGAATTGAGTGAAGACTTGGGCTCTCGCAGTCTGGTTGTTTTTTCCAGAATTTATCAGGAACAGGTGTCTCCGTCCTGAATCAGCTCTTCTATTTGTTTTTTCATCCCGTCAATAATGATGTCTCCTTCATAAGAATAACTTCTATAAAGGAGCGGATTTCCGTTAATGGTCAATCCGCCGTCGAGCTCTATTTCATAATTGTGATCGCGAGTGATGTATAAAATTTTGCCCGGTTTTGTTTGTGGACCGTTAAAGCAATGGGCTTTGCCGATAAAATTTTGAGTGCTCAAATTATAATCACCTTCAACATCGCACTGGATTTCGCCATGAAGATATATTTCTCCCACACAACGATTATCAAAGGCATATTTGTAAAATAAAAACCGGAGCTTCAATGGAGCATAATGCCGGACGGAAGAGACATCTTTTCCGCTTCCGGAGAGGCTGATGACCAATCGTCCATAGCCCGCCTTTCCTATAAACGTGTAACTGGAATCAACGACAAAAGAACTTTCCTGGGTGGCGGCCATTTTTTCGTTGGGAGAAAGATTGATGGAAGTTTTTCCTGCAGAGACGGAGTTTGACTCAAGTTCTGTGAAATCGAAAAGCATGGCGCCGGTGTTGGAGGTCTCGGGCTTTCTGAATACGCCTCCCAACAAATCAAATGTCATATAATTTTCAATTTTTGGATTTAAAGATTGTGCGGCGACTGCAGGAGCAGGCCCCTGAATTTTTTCATTGGAGGAAGGAGAAACAGAAGTAGAGCCGCAACTGGTGACGAAGAGAAGGAACACAGGCAAAAAATTTTTGATTTTTATATTCATCTCCAGAATTTCTCTCTCCTTCATAGTTATCGTCAGAAGCTTGGAAAGGTTGCTAAGAAAATAAAAAAAAGTGTTTCAAAAAAAGTGTTTCACGTGAAACACAAAAAGTATCGGGGGCCTGCCGGAGGAATGTCTGCACGCCCTCAAAACAGATCGGGCTGACAGACATTCCTCCGCCACCCCTCCGACGATTTTATAAAGCATTGAATTTATTGGTTAAAATTTAACTGTTTCACGTGAAACACCTTAAGTCGTCTTAAGTGCGGAGGGGTGGCAACCAAAAGCCTGCCCCAAAGGGGCCCCTTTGGGGTCAGCCCGATCTGTTTTGAGGGCGTGCAGGTCTTTTGGTTGACAGGCCCCCGACACTTTTTGAGAGCTACAAGCTATTTCACTGTGAAATATGGAAAGTGTTTCACGTGAAACAGAGCATCGGGGGCCTGCCGGCGGAATGTCTGTACGCCCTCAAAACAGATCGGGCTAACAGACATTCCGCCGTCACCCCTCCGACGATTTTAACCATATGTTTTTATTTAATTAATTTTATTTTTTCAAAAGTGTTTCACGTGAAACACCTGATTTCGTCTTGCCAAGTGCGGAGGGGTGGCAGGGAAAAGCCTGCCCCAAAGGGGCCCCTTTGGGGTCAGCCCGATCTGTTTTGAGGGCGTGCAGGTCTTTTCCCTGACAGGCCCCCGACACTTTTTGAGAGCTGCAAGCTGTTTCACTGTGAAATATGGAAGGTGTTTCACGTGAAACAGGGCATTAAATTGCGAGAATTCAATGAATGCCCTTGATCTTTGATCGCGGTTGCTTTATTAATAAATTCAATTATTTCAACGCAATAAATGCATAAATCCTTAAATATCAACGCATTTTCAAAAGTGTTTCACGTGAAACACCGTGTCGGGGGCCTGTCAGACGAATGTCTGTGCGCCCTCAAAACAGATCGGGCTAACAAACATTCGTCTGCCACCCCTCCGAACTTTCTAATAAAGCTTAGAAGTGTTTCACGTGAAACAGAAAAAGTATCGGGGGCCTGCCGGCAGAATGTCTGCACGCCCTCAAAACAGATCGGGCTGACAGACATTCCGCCGCCACCCCTCCACCGTTTTTAACTAAAAGTGTTTCACGTGAAACAGAAGAAGTGTCGGGGGCCTGCCGGTGGAATGTCTGCGCGCCCCTGCCAACCCTCCAGCTATTTTATAAAGTATTGAATTTATTTATTAAATTAAAAGTGTTTCACGTGAAACACCTTAAGTCGTTTTACCAAGTGCGGAGGGGTGGCAGGGAAAAGCCTGCCCCAAAGGGGCCCCTTTGGGGTCAGCCCGATCTGTTTTGAGGGCGTGCAGGTCTTT
>JAUSII010000112.1 GCA_030648035.1 Deltaproteobacteria bacterium
GGCAACAATTGCCCGTGCATCCCAGACACTATTTTTTCACCAGCACGCAGGAGATTTTGTCGATACTATGAAGAGAACGATGTTTTGACTTTTTTTGCCGATTTCAATATAGCAACCCCCCTTATGAGCGGACACAAAATATTCGGGACGGACGGCATTCGGGGGCGGGCCAATCGCTCGCCGATGGATTCAGAAATGGCGCTCAAACTTGGGCGTGCCGCGGCCTATATCCTCAAAAATGGGGAACATCGTCAGCGCATTGTTATCGGCAAAGACACGCGTCTCTCCGGTTACATGCTCGAGACCGCGCTGGCCAGCGGCATCACCTCTGCCGGGACCGATGTTTTGCTCGTTGGTCCTCTCCCCACGCCGGGCGTTGCCTTCATTGTTCGCAGTCTGCGCGCCGACGCCGGGGTTGTGATTTCGGGTTCCCACAACGACTATCGCGACAACGGCATCAAATTTTTCAACAAAGATGGTTTCAAACTCTGCGATGCGGTCGAAACAAAAATTGAAGATGCGATTGTCTCCGGCAAAATGGAAGAGGCTCGGGTCCACGCCGAAGATATCGGAAAAGCTTTTCGTATTGATGATGCCACCGGCCGCTACATTCAGTTTCTCAAAAATTGTTTTCCCCGTGAAAAAACGCTCGACGGCATGAAGATCGTGGTCGATTGTTCCAACGGGGCCGGTTATCAGGTTGCCCCCAATGTTCTCGAAGAATTGGGGGCGCAAGTTTATCCGCTCGCGAATCATCCCGACGGCACCAACATCAATCGCGATTGCGGTTCCCTGCATATCGACAACATGCGCAAAAAAGTGAAGGAGACGGGTGCTCATTGCGGTATTGCGCTTGACGGCGATGCTGATCGGATCATCATGTGCGATGAAAAAGGGGACGAGGTTGATGGAGATGTCATCCTCGCGCTGTGCGGACTTCACTGGCATCAAACCGGGCGTTTGAATAATGCAACCATTGTCGCCACTGTGATGAGCAATCTGGCCCTCGATCATTGCATGGCATCCCACAATATTCGCGTTGTTCGTACGCAGGTGGGAGATCGTTATGTGGTGCAGGCCATGCGTGAGGGAAATTTTAATCTGGGTGGAGAGCAGTCGGGGCATCTTATTTTTCTGGATCACAATACCACCGGCGACGGTCTGTTGGGTGGGTTGAAAGTTCTGGAAATCATGCTGGATCAAAACAAACCCCTTTCCGAATTGCGACAGGTGATGACCCCTTATCCGCAGGTTTTGATTAACGTTCCCGTGAAAGAGAAAAAAGATCTTGCCCAATTTTCAAGTGTGACAAAAATCATTGAAGAAGCGGAGAAGGCGATTGGTGTGCGCGGGCGAATCCTGGTTCGTTATTCCGGCACCGAAAATATCGCCCGCATTATGGTCGAGGGAGAGAATGCCGACCAGATCAAGGGGATGGCCCAGCGGATCGAAACAGAAATCATAAAAAATCTGGGGGCCTCTTCCTAAATGACACGCCTGGGAGTGAACATCGATCACGTCGCCACATTAAGACAGGCGCGCAAAACACTTTATCCCAATCCGACCGCCGCGGCCGCACTGGCCGAAAATGGGGGCGCCGACCAGATTACCATCCATCTGCGCGAAGACCGTCGTCACATTCAGGACCGCGATCTTTTTGATTTGCGCCGGACTGTCAGCACCGCACTCAATCTGGAGATGGCCGCCACACAGGAAATGTTGGCTATCGCCTGCAAAGCCAAGCCCGACACCGTCACGCTGGTGCCGGAGCGTCGGCAGGAATTGACGACAGAGGGGGGGCTGGATGTGGTCAAATTGGAATCACAGCTGGCTCCGATCATCCAAAAATTGAAAAGCGACGGGATCGAGGTGAGTCTTTTCATTGAGCCCAATATGGAGCAGATTGAGGCGGGTATTCGTTTGGGTGCCGATCTGGTTGAATTTCATACCGGACGCTATTGTGAGTTGTCGGATAAAAAAGAGATTCAGGTTGAGCTATCGCGTCTCAAAGAAGCGGCACAATTTGCAGGGGAAAAAGGATTACTGGTTGCGGCCGGTCACGGCTTGAATTATGACAACATAGAAGATATTTTGAGGCAGATTCCGGAGATTGAGGAATACAACATCGGTCATAGTATTGTCTCCCGCGCCCTGTTTGTCGGTTTGGAAACAGCGGTTCGGGAATTCAAGGAAATTTTCAAGGAGGTTTCAAAATGATTTTGGGACTGGGAGTCGATTTGGTCGATGTGCGCAGGATGGAAGCGATCATCTTCAGATGGCAGGAACGTTTTTTAAGACGGATTTTCACCGAGCGCGAAATTCATTACTGCAACAATAAAAAAAATCCGGCCCAGCGTTTTGCCACCCGCTTTGCCGCCAAAGAGGCTTTTATCAAGGCGATGTATCCCAAAGGGGTGGAAGGGGTTTCGATGCAGGAGATCGAAGTCGGAGAAAAAGAAAATCGTCCAGTCTTTGTCCTTTACGGCAAGGTGAAAGAATTTTGTGAAACCTCGGGAGTCAAAAAAATCCACGTCATGCTCTCTCATGATGGAGACTATGGTATTGCAAATGTCATTCTGGAAGCATGATTGTCGTCAATTCCCAACAGGCGCGTGAACTCGATCATCAAAGTGAACAATGCGGCGTTTCTACAGCCCAGCTGATGGAAAATGCGGGTAAGTGTGTGGCAGAAGCACTGATGCGGCGCATCCATCATAAAGAGGGGCCCGTGGCCGTTTTTGTGGGCAAGGGTAACAACGGCGGTGATGCGCTGGTGGCGGCGAATGCGTTGGCGCTCAAAAAATTCCAGATCCTTCTCATCCAGAACGAAAACGATTTTCATTCAAAGAAAAAAGAATTGGAACAGACCTCCTGGATTCTGGATGGCCTGCTGGGGACCGGTCTCAAGGGTGAGGTGAAGGGGTGGATGCGTGAAGCCATTGAATGGATCAACGCCTCGGGCAAAAAAGTTTTGTCGATCGATATCCCGTCGGGGCTGTCGGCCGACAAGGGGATTCCGCTGGGAGTTGCGGTCCGTGCAACCGTCACCGTTGCGCTTGGGTTTGTAAAGCTCGGTTCCGTTTTGTCGCCGGGGCTGGAATTTTCCGGCGCAGTGGAATGTGCCGATATCGGCATCCCCAAAGATGCAAAAGTTTCTCTCCCGTATCATCTGCTCGAACCTTTATATTTCAAAAAAAATATAAAGCCGCGTTCAAACGAATCCCATAAAAAAGATTTTGGACATGTGGTGGTGATCGCCGGTTCCGAAAAAATGCCCGGTTCCGGATTTCTTTCTTCGATGGGCGCCTTGCGTACGGGTGCGGGGCTGGTGACTTATGTGGTTCCCAAAACCGGCTTCGAAAAATTTGATCCGCAATATGCCGAGGTGATGTTGGCACCGGTCCCGGCTGAACAAGAGGGATGTTTTGGGCAGGAATCGGTCGAGGCGGTTTTAAAACTGTGCGAAAACAGACAGGCGGTGGTATTGGGGCCTGGCCTTGGACAATCTTCCCAGACCAAAGCATTTGTAAAAGCCCTGTTACCGCGACTAAAAATTCCCGTCGTTCTGGATGCCGACGGCTTGAATGCCATCGCTTTGGACACCGCTCTTTTAAAAGAGAGACCTGCACCCACAGTATTGACTCCGCATCCGGGTGAGATGGCTTCTCTCCTAGGTTGGGCGACAGATGAAATTCAAAAGGCCCGGGTGCAAGTGGCACTCGACGCCGCTTTTTTGTGGCAATGCGCTGTGGTGTTGAAAGGGTTCCGTTCTCTCATAGCCACTCCAGACGGACGTCTCTTCGTCAACCCGACCGGTAATCCGGGAATGGCCACCGCCGGCATGGGCGATGTGCTCTCGGGAATGATCGCCGGACTGATCGCCCAGGGGTGGTCGGCCGATGCCGCCTCTATGGGAGGTGTCTATCTGCACGGTCTTGCGGGCGATATGGCGCGGGAGGAAATGGGAGAAAAGGGGTTGATCGCCTCGGATGTTTTGGGATATGTGCCGAAGGCGATCCGGTTGGTAGAAGGGTTGTCTTGAAAGATGCCAAAATTAAAAACATTTTCTTCCGAAGAGACAAAAAACCTGGCGCAAAAAATGGCCGAAAATTTGAAGCCCGGTTCTGTGCTGGCTCTGGTGGGCGACTTGGGAAGCGGCAAAACATGTTTTGTGCAGGGTCTGGCGGCGGGTTTGAAAATTCCGGAAACGGTTTTGATCTCTTCGCCAACGTATGTTCTGGTGCAGGAATATTCAGGAGGAAGATTGCCCCTCTATCATTTCGATTTTTATCGCCTTGAAAAAGAGGAAGAGGCTTTTCAATTGGGCCTCAACGAATATTTTGAGGGAAAGGGAATTTGCGTGGTCGAATGGGCCGATCGTTTTGAAAAAGTTTTTCCGGAACAGACAGAGTGGATTTATTTTAAAACAGTGGGAGAAAATGAAAGGGAGATTATCACGGCATGTTAATCGTTCAAAAATTTGGCGGGACCTCGGTTAAGAATCTGGAACGGATTCGCAGTGTGGCGCGTCGGGTCGCCAAAACAAAAGAGGAGGGCCATCGGGTGGTGGTGGTCCTCTCCGCTCCGGCTGGAGATACCGATGCTCTTTTGAAATTGGCCGCCGAAATTTCAGATCAACCCGATCCGAGGGAATGTGACAGCCTCCTTGCCCTGGGAGAACAGAAAAGTGTCGCCCTGCTGGCCCTTTGTCTCAAGGCTTCCGGTGTCGCTTGCATCTCTCTCAATGCCCATCAGATTCCTATCCTGACCGACAAAGAACACGGACGTGCGCGCATTGTCAGCATCGGTGTCGAGAGAATTTTTAAAGAATTGGAGGCGGGGCAGGTGGTGATCGTCACCGGTTTTCAAGGGATTACCGAAGACGGAGATGTGACCACGCTGGGACGTGGCGGTTCCGATACTTCCGCTGTGGCGCTGGCCGCCGCACTCAAAGCCAGTCTATGCGAAATTTATACCGATGTCGACGGAGTCTACACCGCCGACCCCCGCGTTGTCGCGGAACCCAAACTTTTGAAAAAAATTTCGTATGAAGAGATGATGGAATTGGCCGACAGCGGAGCAAAAGTTTTGCAGACCCGCTCGGTGGAAGTGGCCGCCCGACATCGTGTGCCTCTGACCGTGCGCTCCTCTTTTAACGATAACCCCGGAACAGAAGTCGTTCCTGAAGATGCAAGCCTGGAAAAAATTCTGGTCGCTGGCGTCACTCTTAACACGCAAGAGGCCAAAGTGGCGATCCGCCGCATTCCCGGGGGTGCCGGTGTTTTGACCCGATTTTTTGCGCCTCTGGCGGAGGCCGGCATCAATGTCGACATGATTGTGGAAAATTTGAGCGAAGACGGCACAACCGATCTGGCTTTTACGGTGGCGAAGGTGGATTTGAGAAAGACGCTCGCTCTTTCGGAAGCAACGGCAAAGAGATTGAATGCCGTCCGGGTGGAGGCCGCCTCCGATATCGCAAAGATTTCGATTGTCGGTCTGGGGATGCGCACACACGCGGGGGTGGCCCATCAGATTTTCCAAATTTTGGCCGATCTCAATATCACCGTCCAGATGGTTTCCACATCTGAAATCAAGGTGTCACTCGTGGTCGCTGCTGAAGAGGCACCCGAAGCAGTGAAGGCGTTGCACAAAGCATTCCGACTCGATCATGCAAAATAAACGCGGATTATTTTTACTTTTTCTTTTTGTGTCAGCTTCTTTTTTCATCCCAAGACTTTTCCCTGCACATAATACGATGTCCGATGTCCGAAGTTCGCTAAACGTTCCCCTGGAGCCTCTGACTATTCAGGAAAAAATTCTTTTCGGTTTTCCGCTTTCCATCAACCGGTTATCGGCAGAGGAGTGGGAAGTGTTGCCCGGCATCGGTCCGAAAATGGCGCAAAAAATTGTGGCGGAGCGTCTTTTGCGTGGACCCTTTATCGACATCGATTCTCTGTCTCGCGTCCGCGGCATGGGCCCCAAAACTCTGGAACACATTGAACCGATGATAAGGGGTGTTTCGTCATCGTTTTGACAGTAATGGGTATTTTATCTGTTTTTAGGGCTGTCAAACCCGTTTTATACGGGATAAGATGGCATTAAGATTGCATAAAAACGATTCGGTCCCTTATGCGCTTAAAAAATTTCATCCAATTTTTTTTCGTTACCGTATTTTTTCTTCTGATATTTGTCCCTTCCGTCCACTCCCTTGATGTCGATTTTTTTGTCTCCCCCTCCCACTCCGATTATGGTGCGCCGATTCCGCTCTATGGCAAAACTTTTGCCAATAATATTTTTTTCTTCGATCATCCGTGCGCGGCCGGTTCCACATCCAACTTCAAAGATTGCCCCTCTCTCCTGCATCTGCAGGATGGAGATGTAAATGTTGACGATTTGTTGGGAGCGCCGGGACTTCCGTTTTCCAGGGTGGCTTCTGGAACCGAAGTGGCCGACATGCTCGCCGATCCGGTGGGGCTCTGCTATGAAAATTTTCTACTCAACTCTGTCTGCTCGCGCGATGCCCTCTCCAATCCACAACTGAATAGCCCCAGCTGGAGCCAGCTTGTTGCCGATTTGAGAAATATCAATGCCGGTGAGCCCAATGTGGTGGGGACGACTTTTCCTGATGTGATTCTGGATGGGGATGTGGCGGCTCCCCCGTATGACAAATCGATGCTCGGTTCGGTGGTCGCCAATCTGACCGACTTCAGAAGAGAGTCGCCGCCGGCGGTCTGTTACGACATCACCATGGCGGATGATTTTATTGCCTGTCCCGTCTACGGCAGAATTATGGTGCGACGCAATCGCAATCCACTGATTCCGATAGATGCGACGGAATTTGTGGAGTTGCAGAGTCCCATCCTTCTTTATCGCAAAATGCAGGGAGGGATTTTTAAAATGGCAGGCTATCTCTCCAACCCCTCTTTGTCTTTGCAATTGGCGACGGGATCGGGAGCCGAGCAGATTCGTATGTTGACCCAGCAATTACCTCTGGCCATTGCCAGCGGCAAATTTTCCAATCGTCAAGGGGGACTGAATCTGGCTGACATTGCCGTGTTGGGATCTTCCACTGCACCGCATGGCCTGTGCAAATGGGCCCGGCAGACTTTTCAGGCCGCGGGCCGCGGACAACTTCCCCATGGTCTCGATTGCACTTATGGATACACTTGGGTTCGAAAGCAGGCGGCCTTCACCACGCCCCACGAGACTTTTGATGCAGAGGATCTTTTGTTTGGCCCGCCAAAAGTTTTTGATCTCGCTGTGGGGAACGATCATGGAAAAGCGGTTTTGTTTGCCCCGTCCAACGCACCTGTGGCGAACCATTGCTTCGTCTATAAATATTATGAAGAGGGGATGAACCCGGTCGGTCATCCTCTCATGCCGATGCTGGGACAACTGATTCCCCCGAGGGCCGTGGAGGTTTTGCCACCGCAGGCCGGATTTTGTCCCTTCAAAATTGCGGTGTCCGATATTAATGGAGACGGCGATTCTGATTTTGCCATCACATGGAAAAATGTGGAGGATCAGCGTATCGACTCGGAGCACAAATTTTGGAGTTCCAATTATGCCCCGTTTTTCAGTGTGTATGTTTCCAGCCGGGATGCGGAGGGCAAGCTTCAATATAATCTTCTTAAAGATTTTAATGTTCCCAAGGTTGCCTCTCCCGAGGCAGATGATCAGGCCCAATTGGCGGCCATCGCTTTTGGTACAAAGAAGAACCAGAATTTTCTGGTGGTAGGAAACCAGAAACGGATTTTGTCGGGCGACCTTCAGCGTGCCTATGATTATGTCTTTCCTGTTTCGGGTGGAATTGTGGATGACCTGAATGTGCGGTTGGTTCCCGTCGATTTTCATCCTCAAACCGATGCCAATCTGCCCGGTGTGGCCGATCTGTCGGTCGATTCTTCCGGCAATATCGCCAGCCTCATCAAAGCGCCGTTCATACCAGCGTCGGAAGGATGCGATATCAGCAACGGACAAGTCTATGGCGTGTTGTGGTCTGGAGATGGCACTCCCAACCGATGTTCGTGTCGTGTCGAAGGCAGAATTGTTTTGCCCGATGAAAACAACGACGCTGATGGCGATGAAATTGCCGGTTCCTGCGACACCTGCGAGGGAAAGGCCAACATCGGCGACGAAGATCGTGACGCCATCGACGGCGCCTGTGACAACTGTCCCAGTTTTGCCAACCCCGGGCAGGAGGATGTGGATGAGGATGTGGTGGGAGATGTTTGCGATATGTGTCCCAGAAAATTCAATCCCGACCAGATCGA
>JAUSII010000115.1 GCA_030648035.1 Deltaproteobacteria bacterium
AAATGAGGTGCGTCCCCGAATACCCTTTTTTCTCGCTTCCAGTTTTTGTCGGTGCTCCTTTGGATAACCTTGGCACATGTTGACACTCATGAATCGCTCTGTTAGTTTCCCGCGTTCATGAAAATTACCGCTATCAAGGGAATGAGTGATCTGCTTCCCCCGCAATCGACACATTGGGAGAGAGTGGAGTCCAAAGCCAGGGAGATTTTCAAAACCTACGGTTTTCAGGAGATTCGCACCCCCATTGTGGAACCGACCGAGCTTTTTGTCCGGAGTGTGGGGGAGACATCCGCCATCGTTGAAAAAGAGATGTATACCTTTGAAGATCGCAAGGGGACTTCGCTCACCTTGCGGCCCGAAGGGACGGCGTCCGTCGTGCGTGCTTATATCGAGGCCGCGCTCTATTACAAAGATCCGGTGGCCAAGCTCGCCTATTTTGGTCCGATGTTTCGTTATGAACAACCGCAAAAGGGAAGATCGAGGCAATTTTTTCAGATCGGTGCCGAACTGCTCGGCGTGCAGGAGCCGATGGCCGATGCTGAACTTCTCATCATGCTGGAACAATTTTTTTCTTCGCTCGGAATCACCGATACACGTCTTGAAATAAATTCTCTGGGATGCAAAGCGTGCCGCCCCAAATATCTGGAGGCGATTCAGAAATTTTTGAAGGGGAAGCTTTCCAAATTCTGTGCGGATTGTCAGAAACGAAGTGATCGCAATCCGTTGCGCGTGCTCGATTGCAAAAAAGAGGAGTGCCGAACATTAACCGCAGATGCGCCGATGATCAACGATTTCTGGTGCGAAGCGTGTCATCAGCATTATCGGGAGGTGCGCGGTCTTCTGCTGGCGGGGCATGTGAAGTTCAAGGAAAATCCCCGCATTGTTCGCGGGCTTGATTATTATTGCCGGACCGCTTTTGAAATTTTGTGTGACCGTCTGGGAAGCCAGAATGCGGTGGGTGCCGGTGGCCGCTACGACGGACTGGTCAAGGATTTGGGCGGCCCTGATGTTCCCGGTGTCGGTTTTGCGGTGGGGATGGAACGGTTGATGATGTTGATTCCGGACATCGAAGAGCGGACATCGGACATCGTTTTTTTTGCACTGCTCGGCAGTGAAGCCCAGCAGAAAATGCTCTCGGTGATGCAGGAACTGCGCGCCAAGGGAAAACAAGTTGAGTGTGCTTATGGTGGTTCTCTCAAAAGTCAATTTCGTCGCGCCGACAAATCGGGTGCGGCACAGGTGGTAGTTGTGGGTGAGAATGAAGTGCAAAAAGGGACTGCCGTGGTTAAAAAAATGTCGAGTGGTGAGCAGAGAGAAGTGTTGTTTGGTCGTCTGGTGGAAGAGCTAACAGTGTGACAATGTCATTGCGAGGCCCCAGAGGGGCCGTGGCAATCCCGGGATTGCTTCGCTTCGCTCGCAATGACACCTCGAGATAATTATGAAAAGAACGCATACTTGTGGTGAGCTGACCAAAAAACTGGTCGGCAAAAAAGTAATTCTGATGGGTTGGTGCGATGTGAGACGAGATCACGGCGGGTTGATTTTTGTCGATCTGCGCGACCGATGGGGCAAGACCCAGATCGTTTTTGATCCGCAGATTGCTAGAGAACCTCTGGATCAGGGCAAAGAGATTCGCTCCGAATATGTTTTGTCGATCGAAGGAAAAGTGAGGGCCCGCCCGAAGGGAATGGAAAATAAAAAAATTGGCACCGGTGAAGTCGAAGTGGTCGTTTTAAATTGCAAGATTTTGAACCGTTGTCCCACACCCCCCTTTGAAATTTCGGATGACACCGATGCGGCCGAAGAGATTCGGCTCAAATATCGTTATCTCGATTTGCGCAGACCCTCGATGCAGAAATATCTGATCTTGAGGCACAAAATGGCACAAGTGGTCCGGAATTATCTTTCGAACGAAAATTTTCTGGAGGTGGAGACCCCGATGCTGACCCGCTCGACACCGGAAGGCGCGAGAGATTATCTGGTCCCCTCGAGAGTTCATCCCGGAAAATTGTTTGCCCTACCACAGTCGCCACAATTGTTCAAACAGTTGCTGATGGTGGCGGGCTTCGACAAATATTTTCAGATCGTCAAATGTTTCCGGGATGAGGATTTGCGGGCGGATCGTCAGCCGGAGTTTACGCAAATCGATATCGAAGCCTCCTTTATTGAAAGAGACGATATTCTTAAAATGGTGGAAGGGCTGATCATCACGCTTTTCAAAGAGGTGCTGGGACAAAAAATAAAGGGGCCTTTTGATCACCTCGATTTTTTTGAGGCGATGAATGATTACGGTTCCGACAAGCCCGACCGGCGCATTCCGTGGAAGTTGGAAGAGGCGACTGATATTTTTAAAAATTCCCCGTTCAAAATTTTCTCCAATGCCATCGCTGAAGGTAAAGTGATCAAAGTTTTGAAAATTCCTTCTGCGACAAGTCTCGCCAGAAAAGATTTTGAAGCGCTTGAGCAGGAGGCCAAAGGGATGGGGGCTCTGGGTCTCGGTTGGGCGAAGATCACAGAAGAGGGGTGGCAGTCTCCCATCGCCAAGAATTTTTCGGAAGGTGAGAGAGAGGCCCTGATCAAGAAATTGAAATTAAAAACGGGAGACGCCGTTTTGTTTGTGGCGGACCAGTGGGCGCTGGCCTGCCAGATTCTGGGAAGCTTGAGGCTCTCTTTGGGAAAAAAATTGAAAGCGTTGGACGAGAGCAAAACCGATCTCTGCTGGGTTTTGGATTTTCCGCTGTTTGAATACAACCCGGAAGGCAAGCGCTATGTCTCGGTCCACCATCCCTTCACCTCGCCCGTTCTGGAAGATGTGCCGCTCATGGCAACCGATCCGCAAAAGGTTCGTTCCCAAGGGTATGATCTGGTTTTGAACGGCTATGAAGTCGGCGGCGGTTCGATCCGCATTCATGATCGCGCTTTGCAACAGAGGGTTTTCGAGATTTTGAACATCACTCCGGAAGAAGCGGAACGCCGGTTCGGGTTCTTATTGCAGGCGCTCGAATATGGGGCTCCTCCTCATGGCGGCATTGCGTTGGGATTGGATCGTCTGGCGATGTTGCTCACCGGTTGTTCTTCCATCAGAGATGTGATCGCCTTTCCAAAAACGACATCGGCATCGTGCCTGATGACAGAGGCGCCGTCGGAAGTGGATGTTGCACAGCTAAAAGATCTGCACATCCGACTGACAACGGGTGATTAGCGATTATTCTATTCCGCCGTGTATTGTTTGTTCTCCAGGGCATTCAGGATATCTTCCTGAATAATTTTGTAGGTCTCTTTGGCCAGCTTTCCGGTATTTTCCATCCGCTTCAAAAATTTGTCCCCCTCAATTCCGGCGAGGTTTATTTTTTCACGCGCGAAGAGAATGTCTTGCACGCTCGTCCCCTCCACCTTCCGTCCCGAGCCGGTCGGATCCTTCATGTGGAGTGTCAGATCTCTCATGATGATACAGCCTTTAAGGTTATTGTGAATCTGTCTTTGGGAAGGATGGGGCGCGATATTATTTTTGGTGATGAAGAGATGATGCATGGCCCCGTTGATTTCGACACAACGCTGTGACATGTTTTTGTTGAGGAGCTTGTCTGCGGGGCCGATGATGATCTGGTAGTGGCCGTAATAGGCATGAACGTTAAAGACATGAACTTCATTGGGCGTGAGCTCTTGGGAAAGTTTGACCCTATCCAGGAGTCTTTGCAAAAACGTTGTGATTTGTTTTTCTTTCATGAAATCCCCCACTGTTAAATTCAATCTCTTTCAAGACACTGACCAAACATTGCAAACTCTGTGCCAGTCTTCTTGCAGAAATCTTATTGTAACCATTTGATATTGTTTTATTTTTTTTAGATTCTATGGCATATAATTAATGGGTTGACAAAAAGCCGTCAAAAAGGTCACCCACTAAGTCAAGATTTTGACAAATACCAATGCCAAAAAATATCGCTCTATATATCCACGTCCCCTATTGCCTCGAAAAATGTCCCTATTGCGACTTTCATTCCGTTGCCACGTCGGGTGCCCCCATTCCTGAAATCGATTATGCCGATGTTTTGATTCGCCAGCTGAAATGGGAAGTGGAGCGGTTGGAAATAAAGGGGAGCGCTCTTGCCTCTGTTTTTTTCGGAGGAGGGACTCCCTCTTTAATGAAGCCCGAATTTTTTGGAAAGGTATTGTCGGCAGTGTCGGAACAATTTGATTTTGATTCTTCCATCGAAATTACGGTGGAGACGAATCCGGCCTCTGCGCTTCTGAAAAACTTTCAGGCATGGCGGGCTTTTGGGATCAATCGCATCTCTTTTGGTGTGCAATCGTTTCAGGAACATCTTTTAAAAAAATTGGGTCGTCGCCATACTCCGCAGGAGGCCAGAGAAGCGATCCAGTCTGCAAGAGAGGCCGGGTTTGATAATATCAGTTGCGATTTTATTTTTGGAATCGAGGAAGAGACTCTGGAAGATCTGGAAAAAGATTTAAAGGAGGCCCTCTCTTTTGATCTCCCACACATTTCAGCGTATCAATTGACGGTAGAATCGGGAACACCATTGGCAGTCTGGGTTAAAGAGGGGACCTTTCATTTGCCTGACGAAGATCATCTTGTGATGATGCATAAAAAAACGGTAGAGCTTTTGGAAAATGGCGGTCTCAAACGGTATGAGATTTCCAACTATTCCAAAATAGGATTAGAAAGTCGGCATAACCTGCAATATTGGAGATACGGAGACTGTTTGGGAATAGGTTCCGGTGCTGTTTCTTGTGTAAATGGAAAAAGATGGCGCACCACACGCAAACTGAAAAATTATCTGTCGGGCAACTGGGATTATGAGGATGAGGAGACCATTTCCGACAAAACAGCCCTGAAAGAGAAATGGATGATGGGTTTGCGCTTGGCAGAAGGGGTGGAGCTCGATCCTGTTTTGCATCAGAAATGGGGCTCCACTCTATCCAAATGGGAAAAAGACGGGCTTTTGCAGTTGAAAGAAGGTAGAGTGGTCCTCACCGAAGAGGGGTTTTTGATGAGCAACTGGGTGACACAAAATATTTTTGAAATGATAGAGAAAGTATGCTAACGGGAGCCCTCCTATGAAGAAAACAAATAATGAGTGGGACGGACCTTTTTTCAAAGAAACCCAATCGACCTTCGAGCGTGTCGCCAAAGCCATCAGCCTGGATGAAAATATTGCGCTTCGTTTGAGAGTTCCCGAGCGCGCGCTGATTGTGAGTGTCCCTTTTCGTATGGACAGCGGCAAGGTGGAGTTGGTGACCGGTTATCGTGTTCAGCACAACGACACACTGGGCCCATACAAAGGTGGGCTTCGTTATCATCCTCATGTCAATTTGGGAGAGGTCGCCGCGTTGGCGATGATGATGACTTGGAAGAGCGCCATCATCGGTCTCCCCTTGGGCGGCGCAAAGGGGGGGGTGGCCATCGATCCGATACCGCTCTCTCGTCAGGAATTGCAACGCCTCACCCGCCGCTTCACCATCGAAATTTTGAATTTTATCGGTCCCGACAGTGATGTCCCCGCACCCGACATGGGGACCAACGAACAGGTCATGGCCTGGATCATGGATACTTACAGCCAACAGAAGGGACATTCCGTTCCAGGTGTGGTGACCGGCAAGCCGATCGACATCGGTGGATCGCTCGGGCGCAAAGAGGCGCCGGGGCGCGGGGTCGTCTACACCATCATCAGTGCCGCAGAAAAAATAAAAATGAGACTCGATTCAAAAATCCGGGTGGCGGTGCAGGGGTTTGGACAGGTCGGTGCCGCCGCGGCCCGCAAGATGGAAAAGATCGGTTGCAAAGTGGTGGCGGTGAGCGATGTTTCGGGTGGTGTTTATAATGCCAATGGTTTGCGATACGATTCGATGATGGCCTACCTCGCGCAAAACAAGGTTTTAAGAGGTTATCCCGAGGGAGATTTCATCACCAATGAACAACTGCTGGAAATCGACTGCGATGTGCTGATCCCCGCCGCCATTGAACGGGTGATTCACAAAGACAACGCCAGAAAACTGAAATGCAAAATTCTGGCAGAGGGAGCGAACGGCCCCACCACCAATGAGGCCGATCATATCATTCGCGATCGCGGTGATATTTTTGTGGTCCCCGATGTTCTGGCCAATGCCGGCGGTGTGGTGGTTTCGTATTTTGAATGGGTGCAGGATTTGCAGAATCTTTTCTGGAAAGAAAAAGAGATCAATCACCGTTTATGGGAGATGATGTCGGACGCCTTCGAAAAAGTCTACACCACCTCGCAAAAAGAAAAAGTCGATATGCGCACCGCCGCCCTCATGGTCGCCATCCGCAAAATCTCGACATCTATGTTGACGCGCGGATTGTATCCTTAGGTTTTTAGCCGATCAGGCGAAGCACTAAGTGGTAGTCATTCATTATTGTAATTTCTACAAGGTAATCAAAAAATTTTTTCATACTCCATGTTTTGGCTGAACCCAACAAAGAATCGATCTCGACAACGAATCTTTCTGCCGTAGGATTTTGAACCAATAGGAAAGTTGTTGCATGCCAGCCGCTACCTTCACCGCGAACAGAACCCAAAAAATGTTGCGGTTTTGCCATGAGACGAACAAGGGCTAATGGATTTGTCCTGTAGTTAATATAATCTAAAGGGAATCCAAGATTCATGATAGTTACGGCAAGTTGATACATGTCTTGAGCCGAGCCGCTTGTAGCTCCTGTTGCTGTAAGCACACGCGCTCTGATTTCAACACCGAATGTGTCTAAAAATTCGGCTGTTTCCTCCGACAGTCCCACAGCCCGCATTCCGTTGAGAATAGCGTAATAGGCGCATGAAAATCCACGTTGGTGTAATACGGGAGGTAGCGAGCTGACATCCACTCCAAAACCACTTTGGGCAGAGAGAAGCATTTCTTCCATCAATCGTCTTCGCAATTCCATTCCTTGAGGGCCGTTTAAGAGAGGTCTTAGCTCGGCTACACTCAAATCCTCAAGATTCTTCTGAACAGCCGAAACACTCCTTCTTATTGTAAATGCAAAAGGTGGATCTTCGTCATTGTCATCAGCACCAGACGCTCTCACTATTTGAGGATGAATATAGAGCGTGTCTCCCGTCCGAATTCCGGCTTCGGCCAAAGTGTTGTGAGTCGGGATACGTTGATGCTGATCACCCCTTCGGAGGGTGATGTGAGGAGCATCTGAAGAGTCATAATATGTTTCCAAAAACAACCGCCCCATTCGGTCCAATGTGGTGCGGGACGGAACCCCCAACGCCTCAAACCGACTCTGATCGGGTCCCTCTATAAGAATGGAATCGATTTGGCCTGTCGGTGCCCCTATTGCTACGTCACCCAGAAACGGTTGTGGAATCAAACCCGCAGTCAAAGAGGGCATCACTGTCATTGCTGTCGTTGTCATAAAAACTCCTTATTTGGCCTTCAATCTGGTTATCGTCATAACTCAAAAAAAGTTGCTTCCAAATAATAAATAAAATTCCTTTTTATAACTTATTCTTGACGGAAAGAAGCCCTCTTTATAGGGTCCAACACCATGAAAATAAAAAAGGATTATCTTTTGGCTCCCGGTCCCACGCCGGTGCCGCCACAGGTGGCTTCTGCCGGAGCGTGGCCGCTCATTCATCATCGCACGCCGCAGTTTCGCGCCATCATCAAAGAGGTGGCCGATGGGCTCAAATATTTATTTCAGACCAAAGAGCCGGTCTATTTTATGTCGGCTTCTGGCACTGGGATGATGGAGGCCGCGGTTGCCAATCTCATGTCGCCCGGTGAGACGATGATTGTTGCGGAGGGTGGAAAGTTTGGGGAGCGTTGGAGCGAAATTGGAAAGGCGTTCGGTTGCAATGTCGTCATCACCAAAGTGGAATATGGCAAGGCGATCACGCCTAAGCAAATTGAAGAGACCTTGCAAAAAAATCCAAAAGCCAGAGCGGTTTTCACACAACTCTCGGAGACTTCCACCGGTTGCGTTTATGATGTGGAAGCGATCGGAAAAGTTGTTTCCAAAACGGATGCGTTGTTTGTGGTCGATGGAATCAGCGGACTCGGTGCAGAGCCGTGTTATCCCGACAAATGGAATATCGATTGTCTTTTGACCGGTTCGCAAAAAGGGGTGATGTTGCCGCCCGGTTTGGGTTTTATCACTGTCAGCACGAAGGGCTGGAAAAAAGTGGAAGAGGCAAAGTGCCCCCGTTTTTATTTTGATCTGCGTGCCTACAAAAAATCTCTCGAACAAGATGACGCTCCGTGGACTCCGGCCATCAGTCTTCTGTTTCAGTTGCATGAGGCGTTGAAGCTCATCAAAAGTGAAACGATGGAGGGGATGTGGTCGCGACACGCGTGGCTGGCAGAGGCGACCAGAGCCGGCATGAAAGGGCTGAACCTCGAACTTTTTGCGGAACGCCCGGGAAATATTTTGACGTCGGTCAAAACACCTTCGGGCCTTGATGGAGAAAAAATTGTGCAGATCATGCGCGATGATCTGGGGGTCTCCATTGCCGGTGGCCAGGGGTCGATGAAGGGAAACGTTCTGCGCATTGCGCATCTGGGATACATGGATCGTTTTGATATCACCACCGCACTCTCTGCTTTGGAGTTTGCGCTCAAGCGTCAGGGCCATGCTGTGAAATTGGGCAGTTCCGTCGCCGCCGCCGAAGAAATTCTCTGGAAAGATCCCAAATGAAAATTCTTGTTTCAGATGTGTTGGCTGATGCCGCCATTCAGGAGATGAAAAATGCGGGGCTTGATGTGACCGTCAAGACCGGCATGAAGGGTCCGGAGCTGGCGGCGTTTATCGGGCCGTTTCATGTTCTTGCCGTTCGCAGTCAGAGCAAAGTGACGGAAGAGGTAATTGCCGCCGCCAAAAATTTAAAACTGATTGTCCGCGCCGGTGTCGGTCTCGACAATGTCGATGCAGAAGCCGCTCGCGCCAAAAATATCCGCGTTGAAAATACACCACATGCCACCACGATCACCGTTGCGGAACATACCTTTGCGCTGATGCTCGCTTTGGTGCGACACATCCCGCAGGCGTGGAATTCATTGCGTCAGGGAGAATGGGATCGCAAAACATTTCAGGGGAGCGAGCTGAAGGGAAAGACACTGGGGATTCTGGGGTTGGGGCGCATCGGTCAGGAGGTCGCCAAACGGGCCAAGGCTTTCGGCATGCATGTGATTGCTAACGACAACGCCGTCGATTCTGAAGTGGCTGAAGCGTTGGAAATAGAAATGCATCCCTTTGAAAAAGTGGTGGCGCTCTCTGATATTCTTTCCATTCATCTTCCGCTCACACCCAAAACCAAAAATCTTTTTGACGCCGACATGCTACATAAAATGAAAAAGGGGGCCCGTCTCATCAATGCCGCGCGCGGCGGCATCGTGGATGAAAAGGCTCTGGCAGAGGCGTTGCAGGAGGGGCATCTGGCGGGCGCCGCCATCGATGTTTTTGAAGAGGAGCCCCCTGCCAAAGACAATCTCCTGTTCAAATTAAAAAACGTGATTGCGGTTCCGCATATCGGTGCGGCAACAGATGAAGGACAATCGAGAGCCGGTCATGAAGCGGCCCGCATTATTATTGAGTTCGTTAGGGTGTCATTGCGAGGAGCTTAAGCGACGTGGCAATCCCGGGATTGCTTCGCTTCGCTCGCAATGACAGATTCATATGGATGACATTTATTCTCGCATAAAAATTATTCCCGCTGATCTCTGTCTGGTGCACGAGGGGATTATAGAAAAATGGGTGGGGCAGATTGCCTCGAATATCAAGGATCAGGGGACGCTAAAGAATCCCGTGATTGTGACGTGGCACGATCCCTATTATGTCGTCTTGGACGGCATGCACCGTTTTGCGGCACTCCAACAGTTGGAGATTCGCGACATTCTGGTCTGCGAAGTCGATTATTTTTCCCCAAAAATTATTCTGGAAGGATGGGACGCTTTTATTTTCAGACAAATTGGTGCCCGAAATTTGCTCTGTGAATTATTTCCCGAGAGTGAGGGATATCGGTATCATGCGACAACAAAAATGACCGATGCAAAACTGCGGGTGGCCCAGCGTCAATCGCTTCTGGCCGTGGGAGACAAAGATGGGGAGATATTGCTTCTGGAAAAAGAGAACTTGAATGAAAAAAATCGGGTGGAAGAGTTGTGTCTGGTGACCGACAAGGTTGACCGTGTTTTGAGCGAGCGGGATTTGAAGGTGCTCTACGTTGATAATTCACTCACCCTTGACGATTTTGAATCTTCCAGTGCGCAATCGCTGGTGCTTCGACCGCAGTTTTCCAAGCAGGAAGTGGTCGATCACACCCTGAACAAAAAATTGTTTCCGCCGAAGAGCACAAGGCATCTCATCCCGGAGAGACCTTTGCGGGTCGATCTCGATTTGTCTCTGCTTCGCGCCAATATCGATTTGAAAACCAAGAACAACCTTTTACAGGAACATCTGAAGTGGTGTTACGAAAACAATCGCGTCCGTTTCTACCCCGAATCAGTCTACGTCTTTGCAGACTAATTAAAATCCAATCGTGGCCCCCGCCATGATGGGAATTCCAAAAACCTGTGTGATATTTTTAGAGAGGTGATCCCCAAAATAGAGCGTGTATTTGAAGGGGACCGAGATGCCCATCGCCACCTTCGGTTTTTTGCTGATAAAATATTGCAAGCCGGGACCAAAGTTGATGTTCACACCACCACTGCCGCTGTTATTTTTGACCTGGCCATCGGTGACGATGTTCATGCCGGAGCCGCCAATCCAGTAAAAGTCGAGACCGCCGGGTGTTTCAATGATATGAAAAATGGCGTTCAAGTCGACACCGATAACGCTGACTGTTTCGGCGCGGTTGAGTTTCTGGCGATTATAGCTGACTGGAAGTTCAACGCCCCATCGCGATTCGCAAAAATCATAACCGGCTTTTCCATAAAACCCCCACCTGGTGCGCCAATCTATTTTCCCCGGTGATACGGCACCTCCGCCGACCAGTTGGCGGTCGGGAGAAAACTGAAAAAGCTGTTGATAGCCGCCGCCGATATAAAAACCTTCGTGCCCGCAGGCGTTAGAAGTGGCAGGAACAAGGACTTCAAGGCAACAGACCAAAAGAAAAACGAGACCTGTTTTTTTTATTATTTTTTTCATAGTGCCAGAGGGCATATCAAGTTTGACTTTTGGCGTCAAACATCTTAGTTTGCCGCCAGATATGGCCAAAACCCTCAAAATTACCCCCGAATTCATCCGCGCCATCCCCAAATCTGATCTGCATGTGCATCTGGATGGCTCTCTTCGATTGAAAACCCTGATCGATCTGTCCAAAGAACAAAAAATCACGCTCCCTTCCTATACAGAAGAGGGTTTGAAGGAACTTGTTTTCAAAAAAAATTACGCCGATCTGGGGGAATATCTCGCCGGTTTCAAATATACCTGTGCGGTATTGCGCGACAAAGAATCGCTCGAGAGAGTCGCTTATGAATTGGCGATGGATAATTTTGCAGAGGGGGTGCGCTATATTGAGCCGCGTTTTGCCCCGCAGTTGAACGCCCACCGCGATCTGTCGATCGATGAGGTAATTGTCAGCGTCAATAAGGGTCTGGAACGCGCAAAGAAGGAAATTGCCCGCCGTCCCGAAATCGTGAAAGGTCTGGAGCCGCCGTTTGAATATGGAATCATCGGTTGTGCCATGCGCAAGTTTGACGAACGTTTTTCAGAATATTACCGCGATTTTTGTTCGATCCATCGCCACACGCCTCCCAAGGAATTATATCCGATTGCCTCTCTTGAAGTGGTGCGGGCGCTGGTGGAAATGCGGGATAAAAAAGGTCTGCCCGTTGTCGGCTTTGACATTGCCGGCGAGGAAAAAGGATATCCGGCGGTCGATCATTACGATGCCTATCAATATGCGCACAAAAATTTCTTGAGCAAAACGGTGCATGCGGGAGAGGCCTACGGTCCGCCGTCCATTTTTCAGGCCATCACCGATTGTCATGCCGACCGCATTGGTCACGGCACCCATCTTTTTGCCTACGATCTGATTGAGGGGATGTCGCTGAAAGAGAAAAAAGATTACACGCACTCTCTGGCGCAATATATCGCCACCCAGAGAATCACCATCGAGGTCTGTCTCACCAGCAATATGCAGACCATCCCCACCATCCAGAAACTGAAAAATCATCCGGTGGGCCAGATGATTGATCATCGGCTCTCGATCAGTTTTTGCACCGACAACCGCCTCGTTTCGCATACGACGGTGTGCAATGAAATTGAAATGGCGGTCAACACGTTTGATATCAACGCCGAACACTTGAAAGACATTATCGTCTACGGCTTCAAGCGAAGTTTTTTTGCCCTTCCCTATGCCCAGAAGCGCAAGTATGTGCGGCACATCATCGATTATTACGAAGCCGTGGAGAAAAAATTCCTAATTTGATCTTTTTATCTCTTCCTGAATGATCGCCTTAAAGACTTCCGGATCCATCCAATATTTAACCCGTCGATTGTTGACCAGAAGGGTCGGTGTGCCGGTGACAAAAATTTTGTTGCCTGCCGCGATGCTCTCTTTAACCTTTGCGAGGGTTTCGGGAGAATCGAGACATTCTGTGAAAGCCGCTTCATTCAATCCCTGTTTTTTTGCCGTTTCCAACAGGAGTTCACGGCTCAAATTCTTCTGGTTTCTGAAAATTTCGTCGTGGTAGTTCCAAAAATCGCCCATCTTTGCGGCGCAGAGAGAGGCTTCGGCGGCCATGCACGATTTGTCGTGCATCCCTTCTGGAATCTGGTCGTTACAGCTGTGATCCAGCGGATAGTTGTAAAAATAGAGACGAACCTGGTCTTTAAATTCGGTCAGCATCGGCTTCAATTTGAAGGCCGCCTCTTTGCAGAAGGGACACTGAAAATCGCTGAACTCCACGATGGTCACTTTTGCATTGGGGTTTCCCCAGACGGGGGCTTCCGGATCGGGTGTGAATTGATATTCCGAACCCTTGAAATGAAACTGGACAATCTGCTCCACCGGAATATTGAGTCTGGAGGCCTTGATGATTTTTCCCTGATAGCTGTTCATGCCGGCCCAGCCGACTCCAAAAAAGAGCAGGGAAACGAGTGCCGCCTGAACGATGCCCTTGAATTTGAGCGAAATGTTTTTCCATTTTGTAAAACCGATTTCCAGAAAATGATGCCATAAAAAAAACAAAACCAGATTCAGGATGTCCATCGTCAGGCACAAAAGGCAGACGACCTTCAGAATAAAAAACGAAGTGTAGGCCATGTGCAGGGAGACCGCTATTCCGCCCACGGTAAGGATCCAGGCAAAGCTGGCCGTCTCTTTTTCATCCCCCTTTTTAACGAGAATGGAGGCGGCCATCACGGCCATCAAAAGATAATAGATGAAACCGAACCACGAGACAGGGATGCCCGCAATTTTGGCGGCGCTGGAGGCATAGACCGCATCGCAGTTGATCAATTCACTGATGTTGCAGAAACTTTTCTGTTCGAAACCGTTTTTGAGAATCTGAAAATAGGCGTGGGTGGAGAGAAAAGAGACCGCCATGCCGATGATGCTGAAAATAATAATCGCCCAGAGACATTTCTTTTTCATATTATTTTTCTCCAATATTCAGTTCAGCTTTATGCCACACCACGCGCAAAAATCCCAATAATCTTTTGCAATACCCCACCGGCAGGAGGGACAGACGGCGGTCAGAAATTTTGGGCGCCAGGGCCTCTGCACTTTTTTGTGGCAGTAGGGGCAATAACGCATGAAAGGCATCATCGGTCTTTTGCAATGGGGACTGGTGCAATGCTCGGTGTAGCGTTTGTCTTTGGAAGGGATGGGTGACACCCGCTTGAAACGCTCGCGATAGCACCACGGGCAAAAATGCCAGTCTTTATGAATGCCGTGGCCGCAACGGTCGCAGTGCGCGGGAAACGTGGTGATCTTTTTGAAACTGTTTTTGGTCTCGCCGCACCACGGACAGGCCTCCATGAATTCGGAGAGGGGCTGTTCGCATTTTTTGCAGAGATAATCGAGGCGCAGTTTTGTTTTTTGCTGGCGCATGAAGGTGTTGACCTTGTAATCACGCCAGTGCATGGCTTTGGGCTTACGCTGTTTTTTGATTTTGCCCAGATGAAAACGTTTCCATTTTTTGAGAGCTTTTTCCCAGGTCTGTTCCATCACGATGGCATTGGGATAGCGGCGAATGGGGTTGAAGGTGGTCGCTTTTTTGATGAAGTGGATCATGGCCCTGGGGATTTTTTGTTCGAGAACATTCTGTTTGGGGTAGGGCCACTCAAAGGGCCACGGGGGGAGCAACCCGGTCAGCAGTTCATAAAAGAGAACGCCGACGGAGAAAACATCGGAGGCATATGTTGTCAGCCCATAGGCCTGTTCGGGCGCCATGTAGCCGATGGTTCCGGTCCCTTCACCCTTGACGAGCGTTCGCTCCACAATTTTGGCGATGCCGAAATCGGTGAGTCGCGCGGTGCCATCGGCAAAGAGAATCACGTTTTCCGGTTTGATGTCGCGGTGAATGATTTTGTGGCGGTGCGCGTAGGCCAGGGCACTGATGATCTGGCTGATGATCGAGACGACAAAGCGCGGCGTTTTGGGCCGATGCATCCGGGCCTCCAGCGCCTCCTGCCCGCATTCGGTCACGATCAGAAAGTGGTTTCCGATCACATCGGCATTTTTGATTTTTAAAATATTGTGATGGTCGAGTTGCGCCACCATCTTGACTTCATCCTGAAAAATATTGCGGTGTTCTTTGGTGACCCATTCGGGTCTCGGTATTTTGAGCGCAACAAAAATCCCCTCGACCAGGTCTTTCGATTTCCAGACCTCGCCAAAGGTCCCTTCGCCCAAAAGCTTGGACAAACGATATTTGCCCAGCTTCCGTCCCTTTTTAAGAATTTTTGCCCCGGCCATATTTTAAGAGGCTAACATAAGGGAAAGGCCTTGAAAAGAAGGGGATTTTTATTAAGTGAAGAGGGGTGGCAGAGAAAAGTATGTCAGCCCGATCTGTTTTGAGGGCGTGCAGACTTTTCTCTGACAGGCCCCCGATACTATATGAGGTGATTCACGCTCTACCAATCGACAAAGCTCTTCAGCTTCTTGGCACGTGTCGGATGGCGGAGTTTGCGCAAAGCTTTGGCCTCGATCTGGCGGATGCGTTCGCGCGTGACCGAGAAATCTTTGCCGACCTCTTCCAGAGTGTGATCCGATTTTTCGCCGATGCCGAAGCGCATTCTCAAAACTTTTTCCTCGCGCGGGGTCAGTGTCGCCAGCACGCGGCGGGTCTGATCGGCCAGGCTCACGTGGGTGACGGCATCGTCTGGCGGTGTGATGGTTTTGTCTTCGATGAAATCGCCCAGGTGCGAATCTTCTTCTTCGCCGATTGGCGTTTCAAGAGAGATCGGTTCTTTGGCGATGCGCAAAACTTTGCGGACTTTCTCCAGCGGCAGTTCCATTTTGATTGCAATCTCTTCGGGTGTCGGTTCGCGGCCCAGCTCCTGCACCAGATAGCGCGACGTTCTCACCAGTTTGTTGATCGTCTCGATCATGTGCACCGGAATGCGGATGGTGCGCGCCTGATCGGCAATGGCGCGGGTGATGGCCTGGCGAATCCACCAGGTGGCATAGGTTGAAAATTTATAGCCGCGTTGATATTCGAACTTGTCGACCGCCTTCATCAGCCCGATGTTTCCCTCCTGGATAAGATCCAGAAATTGC
Organism: Deltaproteobacteria bacterium; assembly: GCA_030648035.1. Lineage (GTDB taxonomy): Bacteria > UBA10199 > UBA10199 > SPLOWO2-01-44-7 > SPLOWO2-01-44-7 > JAUSII01. The sequence continues at coordinate 15,705 of JAUSII010000115.1, forward strand.
AAACCGCGGTTGGTATATTTTTTGGCAATCGAAACGACGAGCCGCAAGTTGGCCTCGACCAGTTCGTTTTTGGCGCGCTCGGCAAAAGCCAGCGCCTCTTTGATCTCGTTGTAGGTTTTACCAAGGCCTTCAATCGTCTGCCCTGCCTCTCTCTGCAGGCGGTGAATCTCGCGATCGGCCTTCTGATAATCTTCTGCAATCTTGTCGATCTCCTCTTTTTCAAGATTGGAATCTTTCACCAGTTTGCGCTGTTGATATTCGTTGCGTTTATATTTTTGGACGACATCGCGAAGCTCCTCGTCGTGCACTTTCAGTTTGCGTTTGGTGTCGCGGACGACTTTTTCGTGATCCCGGATGGTCTGGATGGTCTGGTGAATGTGATCGATGATCGACTGGGCGGCCCGCTGGTTCAGATTCATGTCGCGCAGGGTTTCCAACATCTGATTGCGGATATCCTGAAGTTTTGTGCGTGAAGATTCCTTGCTGGCATCTTTGAATCTGGGGTTCTGAATCTGCGAAACAAAATGGCCGGCCCGTTTGTCGAGCGCCTTGATCTTGGCCATATGCTTCAACAGTTTTAAGCGGCAGGCCCCTTCGTCAAAACCTTCTCCCTCCACTTCAAAATCATCCACATCTTTCACAACCTCGCCGACGCGCATCTTGTGTTTGGAAATTTTGTCGCCCCATTCCAGCAGAAACCCGACGCCGATGGGAGAGGCGAGAATAATGCCCAGCACCTT
>JAUSII010000119.1 GCA_030648035.1 Deltaproteobacteria bacterium
CCGTACATCGTTCAGCGGACATCGAACATCGTCAAGAGCGCACAATTATGCCCAATGTTGTTGTCATCGGATTGCAGTGGGGAGACGAAGGGAAGGGGAAGATCATCGATCTTCTCACCCCGCAAATGGATGCCGTCGTCCGTTTTCAGGGCGGGAACAATGCGGGGCACACGCTCGTTCTCGACGGACAAAAAAGAGTTCTCCATCTCATCCCCTCCGGAGTGTTACATGAAAAATGTCTCTGTGTGATCGGGGATGGTGTCGTTATCGATCCGCAAGTTCTGCTGGATGAAATTGACGGACTCCAATCGGAAGGCTTTCTAAAAAATCCGGACCAGCTCAAAATCAGCGAAAATGCCCATGTCATTTTTCCCTACCACATTCTCATCGATCAACTGCGTGAGAAAAAAAAAGGAGAGCAGGCCATCGGCACAACCGGTCGCGGCATTGGCCCCTGTTACGAAGACAAAATTGCCAGGCAGGGGATCCGGATGAGCGATCTGGTGGAACCGGAAACATTGCGTCAGCGCCTCGAATCCATTTTGCCGGCAGTGAATAATTATATCGAAAAAGTCCTCGAAGGACCCCCTTTTTCATTGGAAGAAATATATTCAAAATACAGTAGTTATGGAACTTCTTTAAAGAAATATGTGAGCAATGTTAATGTCTTGCTTAAAGGTTTTATTCTCCAGAAAAAATCGCTTCTTTTTGAGGGAGCCCAAGGGGTGGGGCTCGATATCGATCATGGCACCTACCCTTATGTCACATCTTCCAGCACCACCATCGGCGGTGTGTTGACCGGCACCGGCGTTCCCCCCAAAGCCCTCGATCATGTCTTGGGAGTCACCAAGGCCTATTCCACGCGTGTCGGGTTTGGTCCCTTTGCCACCGAATTGCATGACGGTGCGGGGGAACTTCTTCAAAAAAAGGGGGCCGAGTTCGGTGCCACGACGGGGCGCAAAAGACGCTGTGGCTGGCTGGATCTGGTCTGGTTGAAAAATGCGGCCTGGCAGAATGGGGTGACACACCTTGTTTTGACCAAGCTTGATGTTTTGTCAGGTCTGAAAACTATTCCCGTGGCGGTGGCTTATGAACTGGACGGCAAAAGATTGGAGTCACCGCCATCGAGGTTGTCGGATTGGCAGAAGGTCAAACCGGTTTATGAAGAGATGGAAGGTTGGTCTGAATCTTTGGAACAGGTCACAAAATGGAGTGATCTCCCCAAGGCTTGCCAAAATTATCTCAAGCGGATAGAAGCCTTCGTCGGTGTTCCCATTGCCCTCCTTTCAACGGGGCCAGAACGCGGGGCGCATATTCATCTCAACCGGATTATCTGATTCTTATGGGAATTTCCGAACGCAAAGAACGTGAAAAAAAACAGCGCAAAGAGATGATCCTCGAGGCGGCGCGAAATATTTTTCAGGAGCGCGGCTTTCTCAATGTGACGATCAGCGATATTGCCGAGTCGGTGGAGCTTTCCATTGGAACCCTCTATCTCTATTTCAAAAACAAAGATGATATTTATGCCGGTCTGGCCTGTCTCGGTTCGCAAAAATTCGATGAGCTTCTGGATGAGGCTCTCCATCGCAAAAAAAAATTGGGCCACAAAGAACTGGTCTCTTTGATTGAAAAGTTCATGCGCATTTATGCCGACTACGGCTGTTACTTTGACGTGTTGATGCTCAATTTCAAGGGAAAGGGTTCCATCAATCTCTCCGATGGCTATGCCAACACGCTTCGCGAAATCACCCAATCTTCTCTCGCAAAATCGGTCAGCTATTTTTCGCGCCGCATTCCAAAAAATCGCGCCGATAGAACAGAGATTGCGCGTTCGGCCACCTTCGTCATCTGGGCGCTGTTGCTCGGTTTGACGCAGGTGCTCAATGTGGGCCGCACCGAAATTTTCAGCGAAGATGATGTGCAACGTGTGATCAAAAAAGCGGCGCGTCTTTTTGAAAATGTCCCCCCCGAAATTTCATTGGGCGAATGAAATCTGAACGACGTTCATTAAAAAAATAAAATTCAACAGCAATTTCAACTTGCTGTCAGCCCTTTTACCCTTTAAAACAACTTTTTATGGCCGATATTTTTCAGAAATGTCTCGATTTTCCCGATGCCAAGTTTGTCAAGGCGTCGGGTCTCTATCCTTTTTTCAAACCCATTGCCTCATCGTCGGGTTCTACCGTTCATTACAACGGCAAGCCGGTGGTGATGATCGGCTCCAATAATTATCTGGGCTTGACCCATGACAAACGGGTGATGCAGAAAGCCAAAGAGGCGATCGAAAATTTTGGCACCGGTTGCACTGGTTCGCGTTTTTTAAACGGCAATACGGTTCTGCATGACGACCTGGAACAGAAACTCTCCCGGTTTATTGGCAAAGAAGAGACGCTTGTTTTTCCCACCGGTTTTTTGACCAATCTGGGGACCATCGGGTGTCTGGCAGGGCCGGGCGATATTATTTTGTCCGACACCGAGAACCATGCCTCCATCATTGAAGGCTGTCGTTTGAGCAAAGCCACTGTTATCACCTATCGGCATAACGACATGAAAGATCTGGAAGCCAGACTCAAAGAAATTCCATCGGATAAAGCCTGTCTCATTGTCACCGATGGTGTTTTCTCGATGACGGGTGAAATTTTGAATCTTCCCGAATTGATCAAGGTGAAAAAGCGTTTTCCACAGGTAAGACTTTTTCTGGATGATGCCCACGGCCTGGGTGTGCTTGGCAAAAAAGGGGAGGGGACCGCCGGGCATTTTGGACTGACGAAAGAGGTCGACCTGATCATGGGGACTTTTTCAAAATCCTTCGCCTCGATCGGCGGTTTTCTGGCGGGACCGCCGGATGTGGTTGATTATGTCCGGCACAAAGCCCGCTCGTTCATGTTTTCAGCGGCAATGCCGCCGGCATCCGTTGCAACGGTGTTGGCCTGTCTCGAAATTCTGGAGGCCGAACCAGAACGACTGGCCAAATTAAAAGAGAATATTGCCATTATTTTGAAAGGATTCAAAAAAATCGGTCTTGCTTTTTTGCCCTCCGAAACACCGATCATCTCCATTTTTGTGGGAGACGAGGGAAAAGCCTTTCAACTGGTGAAAGATCTTTTTGAAAACGGCATTTTTACAACGCCGGTCTGCTATCCGGCTGTCCCTTTTGGCCAGGCGCTGTTGCGCACCTCCTATATGGCCACGCATACCCAAGCCGAATTGAACAAGGTAATAGAGGTTTTTGCCAGGCTGGCTCCGCAATACGGTATTCTGCAAAATCAGGTTGTGATACCCAAAGAGTTGATTCAGCAGACGGCAACCTATAATTTTGCCGCTCTCGCTTAGTTGCCGATGTCATTGCGAGGCCCCAAAGGGGCCGTGGCAATCCCGGTAAAAGGGAATACACCATGACCATTACAATCATCCCCGTTGAAAGCCGCCAAGACCTTCAGCGGTTTATCCGTCTTCCGTATTCGATTTACGCAAATGATCCCCATTGGGTGGCCCCCCTGGAATTTGAGCGGAAACAATTTTTTGACCGCAAAAAAAATCCGTTTTTTCATCACGGGGATGCTGAACTTTTTCTCGCTTTAAAAAATGGCAAACCGGTGGGACGCATTTCGGCTCAAATGCACAAAACCCATCTGGAACGTTTTCAGGATGCCGCCGGTTTTTTCGGTTTTTTTGAATCGATCGATGATGCCGAGGTGGCAGAAGCCCTTGTGAATGCGGCCGAAGGCTGGCTGAAGAAAAAAGGACTCCAGAAAATCCGCGGGCCTTTTAACTTTCTTATGTATGACAACGAAACCGGCATTCTGATCGACGGTTTTGAAACACCCCCCTACATCATGATGAATCATAATCCCCTCTACTATGCCTCTCTTCTGGAAAAGATCGGATTCGCCAAGGTGAAAGATCTCTACTCCTTCAGCTACAAAGTGGGAGAGCTCTCGGAACAGGTGCTCCAGTTGGCGGAGGCAACAGCCGCCTATCCGGGCCTGACACTCCGTTCCGTGAACATGAAAAATTTTGATGAAGATATCCGTCTGATGCTTCAAATTTTTAACGAAGCCTGGGAGAAAAATTGGGGTTTTGTTCCGGCGACAGAAGACGAAATGAAATATATTGCCAAAATGTTGAAACCGATCATCGATCCCAGCATGGCTTTTTTTGCGCTGGTGAATGGTGAACCAGCGGCCTTCAGCATTGCCCTGCCGAATATCAACGAGGCGATAAAAGACCTGAACGGAAAATTATTCCCCTTCGGTTTTTTGAAACTGCTTTGGAGAATAAAAAAACGGGGTGGCATCAAATCAGCCAGGCTGTGCCTCATGGGCATCCGCAAACCCTACCGTGGCAGTGCTTTGGGGGCGTTAAGCGTGCTGATGAATGTGGAAAGCCACCGCCGTGGACTCAAAAGGGGATTGACCAGTGGCGAGTGCGGTTGGACTTTGGAAGACAACGACCGCATCAATAAAGGGATCGAATTCATGGGTGGCAAGCGCTACAAGACCTATCGCATTTACGAAAAATCGATTTAGAGTATTTCACGATGAAAACTTTTGTCACCGGCGGCACCGGATTTTTGGGCTCGCATCTTGTCGATCTGCTTCTGGCGGAGGGGCACGAGGTCACCTGTCTTGTTCGTCCGACCAGCAATCTGCAGTGGCTTAAAAATAAACCGGTCCGATTGGTGCAGGGCGATTTGCTGCCGAACAATGCGGGTCTGCGCGAAGGATTGAAAAATGCCGACTGGTGTTTTCATTCGGCCGGCGTGATCAGCTCCACAAATCCTCAAACTTATTTTCAGGTGAATGTCGGTGGCACAAGACATTGTCTCGATGCCTGTTTAAAGTCGGCGCCCAAATTGCAACGGTTTGTGATGGTCTCCAGTATTGCGGCGTGCGGCCCCGCTGTGAATGGGCAGAGCCTCAACGAACAGACGGCTCCCCATCCCATTTCCATTTATGGCCAGAGCAAGCTGGAGGCCGAAAAAATTGCGATCAGTTATAACACCAGACTTCCTGTAAGCGTGATTCGGCCTCCGGCGATTTATGGGCCGAGAGACACCATGATTTTTCCCGTTTTTAAAATGGCGCAGAGGGGATTTTTTGTGGTCCCCTTCGGTCGTCCCCGCTACATTACGATGGCTTATGTGGAAGATGTGGCCGCCGCCTGTCTCTGGGCCGCCAAAGAGAAAAAGGCGCTGGGGCAGATTTTTTTCGTTGCCGATGGAGATCTCTACAGCTGGCAGGATGTGGCGGATACACTGGCCTCCGTTTTTTATCGAAAAGTCGCGAAGATTTCCATGCCCAAAACAGTGATGTGGTCTGTCGCCCTGTTGGAAGAACTGCGTTGCAAATGGATCAGAAAAGAACCTCGCCTGCACCGCGGCCATGTGAAACAATTTTTTGCCTCCTCATGGGGCATCCAGACCGACAAAATCCGTCAGGCCGGTTTCACCCCCAAATTCAATCTGGAAGCCGGCATGCAGGCCACTGTTGCCGGGTATCGTCAACTCGGATGGCTTTAGTTTTCATTTCCTCTTTTTTCTGTTAAGTTAACCCCATGGCTTGGCTTGAAATTCTCAATGGTCCGCAGGCGGGGCAACGAACCCAGATCACCCAGGAGACTTTTTTTCTGGGACGCGATGCCAACAATCATCTCGTCCTGATGGACCGCACCGTCTCCAGAAAACATGCCGTCATCAACAAGCTGGAAGGACGCCATATTATCAGCGATCTTAAAAGTCTGAAGGGGCTTCTGATCAACGGCACCAAAAAGGAAGAGGCGGTTCTGGAAGAGGGAGATGAAATTGTCATCGGTGCTTTGCG
>JAUSII010000126.1 GCA_030648035.1 Deltaproteobacteria bacterium
AATAAGGTTGTTATTGAAGGTCGCGTGTATAGCATTTTTCCGCATAAAGACAAGATTTAACTGCAACCAACAGACACAGACACCCGCCGGAAGCGCGGAAAAAAGGGTATTCGGGGACGCACCTCATGTGCGGGTCGGCCCGCACATGGGTGCTCCGGTCTCGGCAATTTTGTTTTGGATCCCGTTTGTAAAATTGCCTCCGACAGGCCGCCTCATACCACTTTTTTCCGCGCTTCCGACTTTTGGGCATGTATTTTTTCGAACTTTAAATTATTTATTTCGAAGTGCAGCTATGAAGGGAAGCGAAAGAAAGTGATTGGGAGGGGTGTGCGCAGGTGATTTTTATCCACCGGGGCCCAATCAATAAAAATCACCGAGGGCAAGCTGTCGGTTTGGGTCCGACCCAAACCGAACAGCGACCCTCCCAATCACTTTCTTTCGCTTTCCGTTACGGTTGTCGGAGAAGGCTTTAAAAGAACTGGCCGATGGTGAAGTTGAAGACGGTTTTTTGTTCGCCAGGCTGGCGTTGGATTGGGAAGCCCCATTCAAAACGGAGCGGTCCCAAGGGAGATATCCATCGCACTCCAAAACCATAATCGAGACGCAAATCCTGGAGAGCAATATCTTCTTCCTCTGCAAAAGTATTGCCGGCATCAAAGAAAGCCACGGCACGAAGGCCGGCCGGGTCGAAAATGGGGAATTCCAACTCATTATTGAACACAATCATCTTGTTCCCGCCGTAGACAAAATTCTGCGTGCCGGTACTGGTGACAACCGGCTCTTGTGGACCGATGGACTGTGGATAGTAACCGCGAAGCGTGTTGACCCCGCCTAAGAAAAAACGTTCAAAAAGAGGAATCAGGGTGTCATCAAGACTCTTGATATATCCAACGCGCCCGTATGTTTTAAAAACAAGTTTTTTGATGATCGGCTGATAGAATTGCGTTTTGCCTGTGGCGCGAAAGAAATTGTTGTCGGCGCCGATGTGATGATCGGAGACTTCGAGCTTGGCCGAATTGAACATCCCCTTGGTAGCATAGACACGATTATCGCGAGTATCGCGGTTGATGGTCAAATTCACCAGAGAGGTCAGACCCCCAGAATTCTGTGTAAACCGAACGGGGACGATACTGCTGAAATCAAGAGCGGAAACCTGTTCCGCCTCGTAGCCCATGCTCATCGAGGCATTGTCAAAAAAGCGGTGACCGACGGAAAAACTGCCACCGTAGGAATCGCGATCGAAATTCTCAAAACGAAAGACCGTTTTGAAAGCACTCATCCCCAAAATCCACTGCGTATCGAAAAAATAGGGATCGGTCATGTTAAAGAGAAACTGCTGGCGCAGATGGGAGAGTTCTGCCGAGACCTCCCCGTTCCAGCCGCGGCCAAAAAAGTTCTGTTTCGATATCGACCCGGACAAAATAAAATCTTCTGTTGTGGAAAAGCCGGCCCCCACGCTGAAACTTCCCGTCGGTTTTTCATCCACCGTAATATTTAGTTTTAGGGTATCGTCGCGATTGCCGCGCGGGGTTGCAAAATTGACATCTTTAAAATAACCGAGCGCCATCAACCGCTCGCGACTCTTTTCCACTTCCGTTTCGTTATAGACGTCCCCCTCCATGATCCGCATTTCACGGCGGATCACCTTGTCCCTTGTAACGGTGTTACCACTGATATTGATTGTTTCAATGTAGATCCGGTTTCCTTTTTCGATCTGATAGGTGATGTCGGCCGTTTTGTCGGCCTCGTTGGTTTCTGTCTGCGGTTGAATATGCACAAAGGCATAACCCTGATTGCCATAGAGTTTGGTCAGGGACTGCATGTCCTTTTCAATAAATTCACGGTTGTAAATCTGGCCCGGCTTGGTCAGCAGGTCTTTGAGCAACTGCTCTTTCGTAGTGAGAATGTCGCCTGCCATATCCAGCTTATTGATCCGGTAACGATCTCCCTCATGAACATGGAACGTCACAAAAAAGTAGCGTTTGTCTTTGGTGAGAAAAATCTGCGGTTCATCGACCATCACCTTGAGATAGCCATTTTTGAGATAATGAAACGTCAGACGGAGAACATCCTGCTTCAAATCTTCTTCCTTGAATTTGCCCGAGCCGGTCAGAAAGCTGAACATCGCCTTTTTCTTGGTTTTGACGATACCGCGCAGTTCATCATCACTGAAGACAGCGTTGCCGACAAACTGCACCTCGCGAATCTGTGCTGGCGCCCTTTCATGAATCTGAAAAACAAATTCGTGATCGCCCGCTTGGGTGGTTCGCAAATCGTGATCGATATCGATCAGGTAGAAATTTTTCTTGTCGTATATTTTGCGGATGGCTTCGATCGATTCGGAGAGTTTTTTCTCATTAAGCGGCTGATAGAGAGGCAGAGTGATGGCCTCGCGAATCGTGTTCTCTTTGACCTTGTGGTTTCCCTCAATGATGATTTTGTTGATGACCGGTTTTTCTGAAACGATAAAGGTGATGATGAGACCATGGGGACCCGCCTCTTCATCCACCTGAATATCCCGAAACTGTCCCAATGAAAAAAGCCTGCGGATATCCTCGTCCAGGCTCTCGCGTGTGGCAATCAACCCCGGTTTGGTTTTGATCTGGGAGAGAATGGAGGTTGCCGGAATGCGTTGTTCCCCGCGTACGCGCACATCCTGCACAAAACGCCCGCCGCCTTGCCCCTGGAGGGAAAAAGAAAACCCAAAAATAAAAAGGCAGGCCAGAAATATTCTCAACTTTTCCATAGCGTCCCATCTTTAAGCTCGTAATTTTCGTCCATTGTTTTTAATAAATCGCGGTTATGGGTCACCAGCACCAACGACCCCCCCGCATCTTTCACAACCGTGTGAAGATATCCCAGAACCTCTGCACCGGTCTTTTCATCCAGATTGCCGGTCGGTTCATCGGCCAGAATCACCTTCGGTTTTAAAATACAGGCCCTGGCCACCGCCACCCTCTGCTGTTCCCCGCCGGAGAGTTGCGAGGGGAGATGTTTCGTTCTGTCTTTAAGTCCCACCTTTTCAAGAATCACCGACGCTTTTTTTGCGGCCTCCGATTTGGAATTTCCGGCGATCAAGGCCGGCAACATCACATTTTCCAGGGCGGAGAGCTCCGGCAGAAGATGATAAAACTGGAAGACAAAGCCGAAAAAACGATTGCGCAGAGCGGCCCGTTTCGTTTCCCCCAGCTGGTAAAAATTTTCCCCTTCCACCTCCACCCTTCCCTCCGTTGGTTGATCGAGCCCCCCCAATATATGAAGGAGTGTCGATTTGCCAACACCCGAGGCTCCGGCGATGCCGATTTTTTTGCCGGAGCGCAGAGAAAAATCGAGCCCTTTGAGCACGGCCACGGTCCTGTTCCCTTCGCGATACGATTTGGAAAGATTTACGGTCGAAATCATAATTTTTTATCCCGGCCCATGCAGTCCTTCACGAATCGGAATCGCCAATGCGCGTCCCGCCGCGAGGGAGGAGGTCTGCCATACCAGAAACAGACTAAAGAGGGCAATGATGACAACAGTTGTCGGGTCAAAGTCAACGGGTAGTTTGCTCAGAAAATAAATTTCGGGATCGAGGGGAATCCAGCCGGACTTTGCCGTGATCCAGACCAGGGCTGTTCCGATAATGAGCCCCAGAAAAACGCCGCAAGCACCCAACGCCAGACCCTGACAGGCAAAGAGTCTCCGTATTTTAACGGGGGGAAGCCCCAGGGCCTGCAACATGGCAATTGTTTTTTTGTTTCGGAAGACGGAAAGGAGCACCGCACCGATCAGATTCAGCGCCGAAACGAACACCATGAGCCCCATCAGAATTCTGAAAACCCATTTTTCCATGTTGAGCGCCTCAAAGAGAGGTCTGTTGATATCGATCCAATTTTGCACCGAGACCAGCGGTCCCAGATTTTGTTCCAGCGCTTCGGAAACAGCCGGGGCCAGATCGGGATTATTCAGACGGAGTTCAAACCCGTGAAAAGTTTTTGGAAGGCCGAACATGTTTTGTAAAGTAGAGAGGTCCAGCAGGGCAAAGCCGGCATCAAATTCATGGAGCCCCGATTTAAAAGTGCCGGACACTTTCAATCGTTTGGTATCTTTCTCCGTCACCGTTTTGCCACGGGGGATCAGGAGCTTGATTTCTTCTCCGGGAGTGATGTTCAAATTTTTCGCCAACGCATCTCCTAATACAATGCCCTCTTCCTTGTTGGACGTTTGGATTTGGGCGTTTGACGTTGTGCCCTTAAGCACCACTCCCTTAATCACTCCCTTATGAATCAACAATCCCTCGCGATACAAATAAGGTGTGACGGACGTCAAAGTGGCTCCGGAAATATTCGCATCGGCAAACGCTTTGCGAACTTCGGATTCGGTGAGAGAGATGGTTTCATCAGGGAGAATCACAACCGGCGCGTTGAAATCGAGAATCGATTTTTTATAATCGCGTTCAAAACCGGCGGTCACGCTCAACGCAACGATGAGGGCCGCGACACTCAAAGCCACTCCGGTCACGAGCATGGTCTGCATCACGCGCACAGAGCGGCCTGCCCCACCCTTCAACCACAACCGGTTTATCAGAAAACCAAGGACCATTTTATTCCTCTCTCAACATCGGCAGGGGATCGAGACGTCCCGCCACCTGCACAGGATACAGCGACGAAACAAAAGTCAGCAGAAGACCCGTCAGCATAATTCCCAAAGACCACCCAACGTTCATCTCCACAGGCAGGCTATCGAGATAATAGGTCGAGGGGAGCGGCACCGGAAACGTGCGCAGAAGAAAACAGGTGACCCACCCCAAAATGCCTCCGACAAAAACCCCCACCCCGCCCAGAGTCAATCCCACCATCATGAAAATCTGGCGCGACCCGTGCATCGACAAACCAATTGCCCGCAAAATGGCAAGATCTCTCCGTTTGGCGTCGATGAACATCAGCAGAAGTCCCACGATGCTAAACGAGGCAATGAGAGCGAACAAAACCAGAAATCCGGTCATCGCCAGACGTTCGAGTTTGAGTGCCGCAAAAAGACGGCTGTTCTCCTGTGCAAAGGTGGCGACATTGGCTCCAGAGGGAACAATGGCGTTCAACTTCTGCTCCACGTTTGAAAGTTGGGAGAGATTATACAGACGAATCTGCAAACCCGTCTCGCCCTGATCGCCCAAAAGCCGAACGGCATGGTCGAGCGGAACCAGAATTTTGAGGGAATCCCATTCAAAGAGTCCGGTGCGAAAAACATGGGTCACCATAAAATTTTCCTGATGCGGCACCCAGTCTCCGGTCGGACCAATCTCGCCAAAAGGATAAATTACCGTGACAGAATCGGAATAGTCGGGATGAATTCCCATGGTGGCCAGCAATTCTTCCCCGCCCATCAACGGCGGCTCTTCTCCCGCTTCCAGGTTTTCCCAATGGGGAAGCTCTGCCGGATAAATTCTGGAGCGACTTAAAAAGTTGGAGTCGATTTTTTCCACACCGCGAATTTTGGCGACATATGTTTCTTCTGTATCTTCCCCGGTTTTGCGGACGATCACCTCTCCATCGGCAATAGCTTGTGCATCGGCCACTTCCGGCCATGTGGAAATTGTTTTGCGCAGAGTCTCGTATTCATTTCCGTGGAGGGCCAGTTTTGAAATATGGAGATGGGCGTTCAAGCCGACCCATCTGCGGTTCAGCTCATTTTGAAAACCCTGCATCACACTCAACACCACCATGAGCGACCAGACACCGACAATGATCCCCCCCAACGCCACCGCTGTGAGGAGGGGAACAAAACGCTGACGGCTTGAAAAGAGATAACGGCGGGCGATGAGTGTGGAGAGAGAATTCATTTAAGAATTTTATTTGGTTCTTAACTGCGGAAACAAAATCACATCGCGAATCGAGGGGGAATTTGTAAGCAACATGACCAACCGATCGATACCAATCCCCTCTCCTGCGGTGGGCGGCAGACCAATTTCCAATGCCTGAATATAATCCTGGTCAAAGTGCATCGCCTCTTCGTTTCCCTTGTGGAGCAAATCGACCTGCGCTTTAAAGCGCTGGGCCTGGTCTTCCGGGTCATTGAGCTCATTAAAGCCGTTGGCGATCTCGCGACCGAAAATAAAAAGCTCAAAACGATCGGCGATTTCCGGATTCTGGTCGTTCCTGCGCGCGAGCGGTGAAACCTCTGTGGGAAATTGCGTCACAAACGTCGGCTGGATCAATCTGGATTCAACCTCTTCTTCAAAAGTGTGGACAAGATCGACAGCGGAAAGTGATTTGGGATCTTTCTTTGTAAACTTTGCGACCGCCTCCTGCATGGTCATGCGCGCAAACGGCGCCTTGAAAAAAATTTTCTCTCCCTGATATTCAATTTCGGTTTTGCCGGTGCATTGCACGGCCAATGCTTCAAACAGCTCTTCGGTCAGTTTCATCAAATCTTCATACGTCGCATAGGCCTGATAAAATTCGAGCATTGTGAATTCGGGGTTGTGCTGTGTGGAGATCCCCTCGTTTCTGAAGTTGCGCCCGATTTCAAACACGCGCTCAAAACCGCCAACCACCAACCGCTTCAAATAGAGTTCGGGAGCGATGCGCAGAAATAATTCCATATCCAACTTGTTATGGTGGGTGATGAAGGGCTTGGCCGTGGCACCGCCGGGGATGGGGTGCATCATCGGCGTTTCGACCTCCAAATAATTCCGTTTCACAAAAAAATCGCGGGTGATCTGCAACACTTTGGAGCGAATAATAAAAGCGGCTCTCGCCTCTGGTGTGACGATCAGATCGACATAACGTTGCCGATACCGGGTTTCGATATCGGAGAGGCCGTGCCATTTTTCCGGCAAGGGACGCACCGACTTGGCCGCCAGTTTGAAGCTCTTGGCCTTGAGGGTCAGCTCGTTGGTTTTGGTTCTGAAAAGGGAGCCCTCGACCCAGACGAAATCACCGACATCGATTGTTTTGAAGAGGTTGAAGGCCTCGTCGCCAAGAAGCTGTTTTTCAAAGTAAACCTGAATTTGACCGGTATAATCTTTGACTTTAACAAACGCGGCTTTCCCGAAAGAGCGCAAGAAGATCACCCGCCCAGCCACGCTGAAGCTCTCGGACAGTGCTTCCAGCTCTGGACCATCCTTGCTGTCATATTGGGCCAGCAATTCACCTGCCGTTTTGGAGGGTTTTATATTTTGGGGATAGGGTGAAATGCCCTGCGCGCGAAGCTCTTCCACCTTTTTTTTGCGCTGTTCAATGTAGATATTTTCGTCGGTCATGGAGGGGCAAATTCGTATCCTTTGGAGGGGGTCTAGTCAAGTTGGAATCAGTCGAGTGTGGAGGTTTGGAGTGCACGAACGGCATCCATTCCTTTTGTATGGGAAACGGCTCGATAGGCATCCAACGCTTTGGACAATAAAATCTGTTTGGCTTCCAACAATGTCTCTCCAAAATCGTGGCTTTTAAAAACAGTGGAGAAAAATTCACGGAATGAAAGGGGCAATTTCAAAATCATCTCGAACGATTGATGGAGTGCCAGATAGATATCGCCCGCCTGGACGAAGAGTCCCTCTTCCGCTTGTCCTTCCCACGCAAACTTGAGCAATGAAAAGAGTCCATTCAATTTCTCTCGGTCGAGACCTTTTTCCAAACCGATCCGGTCGGAGTTGACAAAGGCCCGGACGGCTTCATAAAACCGTTTCAACTCCAGATAAAACAAGCCCATCTGCTGGAGGGTTCCTTCCATATCTTCCCAATCTGCCAGAACTTTGTCGATTTCCAGAATGCGATGACAGGCTTGCAAAGCCGCTTCTTTTTCCCCCAATAGTTCCAAAGCTTGAATGGAACAGGATAAGGCCGCCCTTTCCATTTCCAAATTTATCGGGGACTCTTGAGCCTGTTGAACCTCGCTGGCCGCCATCCGAACCACTTTGCGCAATACTTTCTCTGCGACCTCTTCTTCTCCCATCGCAATCTGCACAATCGCACAACGGATGCGAAGATCCATCTCTTCCAATGTGTCTTCCTGTTCCTTTGCCAAAACAATTTTGTCCGCGATCACACCCAACTCCACGCGTCTGTTGGCCATGGCCCTCTCTGTCTGATTCTCTTTTTCAAGCGCTTCCGTCAAAAGGACCAACACCGCCAGAGAGTGATTCAAAAAATCTTCATACAGGTCTTGGTCTTTGAACAAGCGCGCCGCACTGAGAGTCAGTTCGCTGATGCGATCATACAGATCGATTGCACTGAAAGCCGATTGCTTTGCCAGCCACTCGATATTCACCGCCTGCATCAACCAACCGATACCGAGCAGAGCTTGTTCAACATCCTCCTCTTTGATGGCTGAAGGATTGACCGCTCGAAGGAGGGTTGCAATCACTTGGAGATGTATCTCCATTTGATCGTCTGTAAAATGTTCCGAAACCATGGGCACTACTCCATCGGAATCGAGGATGCAGTGCATTGCTGTTGGCCTGTCCGGCATTGGAATCCACAACCGATTGAAGGGAAAAGTGCGAGGAGAAGAAAGGTTGGCCAACGCCTGACTGGCCACCACCACATCGAGTGGAGCCAGAGGAGGTGCAATGGGCAAAGGCGCGTCAAAATAAAATGTGCCGAGAGAAGTTGCAAATCCGACGGGAAAAAGGGTCAGGGCGATATCATTCATCATGCGATCCCAAGCTTAATCGGCATCGTGCCGGGTATTTCTGATTTGTGCCGTGTAACGGGGTTCGACGGTGATTAAACCGAGTTCCCGTTTGACCGAGCCAATAAACAGGTCGCGGCACGGGACAGAAACCAAAGTGCCGGCCAGATGTTCAATGCGAGCATCCATTTTTGCGCGAGTTTCACGCATGCGATTATCATATTTCCCCTTATGCTCCGGCTTTTGGGAAAGTGCCGACAATTTGGAAAGAACTTCAATATCTTTGGACATTTCTCTGCGAAGGGCATCCACCGCTGTTTGAACCTGGGTCTTCCAGCCATCGCGCGTGTAAAGGCGATCGATGTCATCCAGCGGGACGGGCTCCCCTATCGGGCCAAATTTCTCTCGTCCGCCGATGCTGAAATAGGCAAGTTTTGCAAGGACATCTCCTCTTGCATCAACATTAAAACCGATATCATCGAGTTGGCCTACAGTCCCTCCCCAAATTTGAATAATGTCTCCCACCGAGAATTTTTCGCCTGATTGAGAAGCAACAGAAAGTGCCTTTAATTTTTCCGCCTGACCCTGCATCATCATGGTTTGCGGAAGAATGCCAATCAGTAAAAAACGGCGGACACCGGAATCAACAGCGTAAGCGTGCTGTGACAATCTCAAATATTCTTTATTTCCGCCCAATTCCAGCCAGAAGGCGTCGGGGCCAGAAAAATCATCTCGAACAATTCGATCTTGGCGACCATCGCCATTCACATCTTTGACCGCCAGAATATCGACCGCATTCAGTGGGGAACGACCTGCAACTTTGACCGAAGAACCTTCTCCGCCTGCAAACATAAGCACCTCCTGTATTGGATGAAAGCTGTCCATAATGAGGGCCAGCTGAAAAGTCAACTTTTGTTTGATGAACTTAGAGGCAGGATGAAAACGTTTTTAAAAATTGAACCGTGGGAGCCACATCATGCACTCTTAGAATAGTGGCGCCGTTTTGGACGGCGATGGCGGCGGCGGCGAGACTTCCCGACAGACGTTCTTCCACGGTGGCGCCGGTCAGCGCGCCGATGAAGGATTTGCGCGAGGCTCCCACCAGAATGGGGCAACCCAGATCGCGAAATTCTTTCAAATGCACCAGCAGAGCCACATTGTCTTCAACGCGTTTGCCGAAACCGAGACCCGGATCGAGAATTATTTTATCAGGAGAAACGCCGGCTCTCTTTGCCGCCTCCATTCTCTCTTTAAAAAATTGTTTCACCTCCGCCACCACATTTTTATAGGCGGGATTGTTCTGCATGGTGCGGGGTTCGCCCTGCATGTGCATCAGGCAGATGTCGGCTTTTGCGTGGGCCGCGAGTGAAAGCATCTCCGGGTCTTGCAATCCGGCGGAGATGTCGTTGATCATCGTCGCACCCTCTTCGAGAGCGCGCGCGGCAACAAGCGATTTGGTGGTGTCGATGGAGATGGCGATTTTGGATTGGCGGCGCACTTCGCGGATCACGGGGAGAACACGTTTCAACTCTTCTGCCACAGAAACGGGATGGGCCCCCGGTCGACTCGACTCGCCGCCGATGTCGATGATATCGGCACCCTCTTCCACCATCTGGAGGGCCCGATCTACAGCAGAAGCCGGATCAACAAACGAACCACCATCCGAAAAGGAGTCGGGGGTGACATTCAAAATGCCCATTATTTGAATGGAGTGAAAGTCAAACATCAGGCTTTTGTGGTTGCCGGCTTCATCACCGGGGAGACTCTCGGTTTTCTTTTGGGAGGAGGCGCTTCGGTAACGGTCGCCGAGGTAAGTGGAGGCGGTGGGGACGATTTTTCAATCGGCGGCAATTTTTCACCGGCCATCACGCGGTCGATCTGGCTGGAATTCAGCGTTTCATATTCAAGCAGGGCTTCGGCCAAAGCCTTGAGCGTTCCCAAATTTTTGGAAAGAAGATCTTTGGCGCGATCATAATTTTTGACCACCACTTTTTTAATTTCGGAATCGATCTGACGCGCGGTCTCTTCACTGTAATCCTGATGATGGCCGAAATCTCTCCCCAGAAAAACGGTCTCTTCCTTTTTGCCAAAGGCCAGAGGCCCCATTGATTCGCTCATCCCCCACTCCCACACCATCCTGCGCGCCAATTCTGTGGCACGTTCAATGTCGTTGCCGGCACCGGTGGTCGGCTGGTTGAAGACCAGCTCTTCCGCCGCACGACCCCCCATCAAAATGGCCAGATTATTTTCGCAGAAAGATCTGTTCTGCGTATAGCGATCATCCGTCGGCAATTGCTGAGTCAAACCCAGCGCGGCTCCGCGCGGGATAATGGTGACTTTGTGAATCGGGTCGGCCTCCGGAATCAACTTGGCCACCAGGGCGTGACCCGCTTCGTGATAGGCGGTGTTGCGTTTTTCATCTTCGTGGATGATCATGCTTTTGCGCTCGCTACCCATCATCACTTTGTCTTTGGCCAATTCAAAATCGATCATCTCGATGGACTCTTTGTCGTAGCGCGAGGCGATCAACGCGGCCTCGTTCACCACGTTCTCCAGATCGGCGCCACTGAAACCGGGAGTGCCACGGGCAATGACAGCCAAATCGACATCGGCCGCCACTTTTGTTTTGCGCGCGTGCACTTTCAATATCTCCTCGCGACCGCGCACATCGGGCCTTGGCACCATCACGCGGCGATCAAACCGGCCGGGACGAAGCAAAGCGGGGTCGAGCACATCGGGACGGTTGGTGGCGGCCATGATGATGACCCCCTCGCTCGATTCAAAACCATCCATTTCCACCAGCAATTGGTTCAAAGTCTGTTCGCGTTCGTCGTGCCCACCCCCCAGACCAGCACCACGATGGCGACCCACCGCATCAATTTCATCTATAAAAATGATGCACGGCGCGTTTTTCTTTCCCTGTTCAAACAGGTCGCGCACACGGGCGGCGCCTACACCGACAAACATCTCGACAAAATCAGAACCTGAAATGCTGTAAAAAGGAACACCGGCCTCACCCGCCACGGCACGCGCGAGAAGAGTCTTGCCCGTGCCGGGTGAACCCATCAGCAACACCCCTTTGGGAATGCGCCCGCCAAGCCGTGTGAATTTTTTGGGGTCTCTTAAAAAAGCGATGATCTCTTCCAACTCTTCTTTGGCCTCTTCGACTCCGGCGACATCTTTGAATGTGACGCGTCGTTGATTCTCGGTGAGAAGCTTCGCCTTGCTCCGACCAAACGAGAGGGCTCTGCCGCCACCAACCTGAATCTGGCGCATCGAAAAAAGAAAAACCCAAAAAGCAAAATCATCGGCAACCAGGAGATTAGCAATTGTGGCCAAAAGGCATCTTCACGCCGCTGATAGTTGAGTTTGGCTCCCGAATTGGTGATCTGATTGATGAACTGGGTATCGACATTGGTCGGGCCGATGGCTTTGAAAAAAGCCCCCTTTTGAACATCGGCTTTGAACTTGCCGGTGTAGTTGTCTTCCTTGATCGTGACCTCTTCCAACTCTTTCTTCTCGACCGCTCCCATGAATTCGCTGAAAGGAATTTCCTGCACGGCATTGACAAGTGATTGATTTCTGAAGTGAAAAACGGTGATTGCCACAAGGACGAGCAAGAACCAAAGGGCCAGTGTTTTGTGTCTCTGTTTCATTCCTGCATAGCTAGCACAACGCTTGGAAATAAATCAATGCAACAAAATGAAAAATTAAAGATCTTTTGCATATTTTAACAGAGCCAATCGAACTGCCATTTCCCATTGTTGGGCCAGTATATACATGCCAACGTAATCCGTTTGATTGATGGCATTGAAAATCTCGGTCGATCCCTTTTTCATTTGAAAATATGTTTTGGCAGCATAAGTCAAATCCCTCTCCTGGGTGTCTGTCAGAAAAGTGAATGGAATGGGGATGACTTGCTGGACCAACACAGGACCACTCGTCAGATGGGGCACATGTCTCTCCTGGTGATTGCCATTATAAGCTGTAACCAGAGGAGTCCTGACTCTGGAACCCCCCTTAAAGGGATGAACCGCCAGAATCCCCCACTGCGTGGGAAGAAAACGGGCATCTTCGGCGAGCATTTCTGAAAAGAGATCCGGGGAGGTTTTGCCATCTTTAATCATCATCAGTCCCACGAGTCTTGCGGCCAACACATGGAGGGGGGCATCCACAAATTCCATCCCCCGCCCCGAAATGCTATCCACATCTCCCACCGTATTCAATCGCACTGCTGTAAATAGTGTGCTTCTAAATACGTGGCTGTTTTTTGCTTTCAATGCCTCCCAACTTTCTTGAAAAACAAAAGTATCCTCGGTCACTTCTGTCTTCCAGAAAGGTCCCATCTCTTTTGGAGAAAGGTCTTGGGCGATATCGATCAATCGCTTCAGAAGTCTTTCATACAAATTGGGAATATCTCCCAAAACCTTTTCAGCCAGGGGGAGAACATAGTTTTGAAAAAGGGCGATATGCGTTTGCGGAAGCTGTTCTTTATAATAATTGAGTATGCGGGCATTGAACGGATCCAGAACGCCGGCCGCCCGAATTTTTCTTTTTGGGAACATCTTTTTTAGAGTGACACCGCTCGCGATCGGAGCAGGTTCCTGACCGGGAATGCTTCTCTTTTTCCGATGAGGCCTTGGCGTATCCTTCCCTGCGCAGAGCATCGCTAATTGCGCCGTTGTCGAAAGGACATCGACAGGCAGAAACGCGGCATCCATCACAGAAGGTTCGGGCGGAACCAACGCACCCGTTTGAAGATTCAAAGCCCCCTGAAGAGCCAGACTTTGGGTAAACTGCACCGTGTTAATGAGAAGGGTCATATGCCGGTATCATCGGCAATCGTGAAAATAAGTTGCTAACTATTTTTTAATGTCGAAAGTGGCGGACGCCGGTGAAAACCATGGCGAGGTTGTGACGGTTGGCGGCCGAGATCACTTCGGGGTCTTTGAGGGAACCGCCCGGCTGGATGATGGCTGTGGCACCGGCCTTGGCGATGGCGTCGATGGAATCTGGGAATGGAAAAAAGGCGTCGGAGGCGGTGACGACAGTTTTATCAGTTGCATTCATTTTCATCTCGGCAATTTTTACCGCATCGATGCGGCTCATCTGCCCTGCGCCGATGCCCAGTGTGCGATCCTCCGATGCAAAAACAATCGCGTTTGATTTGACATGCTTGGCCACCTTCCATGCGAATTGCAACGCTTGCATTTCTTCAAGCGTCGGTTTTCGTTTTGTTTTGATCTGCCATGAGGCTGGATCTTCGAAAATGGAATCGTTTTCCTGCACGAGTGCGCCCCCGCCTGCACTGCGCACGAGAGTGTGTGATGCGGATTGCGTGGGTCGGGATTGCAAGAGTCGCAAATTCTTTTTGGCCGACAAAAGGGACAATGCTTTTTTGGAAAACTTCTGTGCGAGAACCACTTCCAGAAAAATTTTCAAAAGAGCGTTCGCACATTTTTCATCGACCTCACCATTAAAAGCAACGATGCCACCAAAAGCCGACAACGAATCACAGTCGAGCGCCTTTTCAAAGGCATCGGCGGATGATTTTTGGGAAAGTGCCACACCACAGGGATTGGAATGTTTGATAATGGCGCAAACAGAGAGAGAGTCTCCTGCAAATTCTTGAATTAGATGAAAGGCCGCATCGGCATCGAGGATATTGTTGTAGGAGAGTTCTTTGCCTTGCAAAGGCGGCTCCCATAAAGCCTGCGTTGTCTCCACTCTCCACGAAGCTTTTTGGTGCGGGTTTTCGCCGTAGCGAAGCGTTACAGGAAGGGAAAAGAAGTCGGCGATGGCGCGATCGTATTCTGCGATGCGTGCAAAAACTTTTGCGGCGAGGTTGCGACGAAAGGAGGCCGGGATTGCTTCGTCGCTTCCGCTCCTCGCAATGACAACCAACGTTTCCTTATAATCCGCCGGATCACAGACGACCGTGACGTGTTCAAAATTTTTCGCGGCGGCGCGAAGTAGCGTTGGTCCGCCGATGTCGATATTTTCAATCGTCGGCGTCGACTCAAACGGATAGAGATTCACCACCACCAAATCGATGGCGGGGATATCGAGATCGTTCAATGTTTTTTGATCTACCTTGTCCCGGCGAGACAGAATACCGGCGTGTATTTTGGGATGGAGCGTCTTGACCCGGCCCTCCAAAATCTCTGGAAAACCGGTGTAGTCGGAGACCTCTTCCACCGGAATTTTCTTTTCCTTCAAAAAAGAGGCGGTCTTGCCGGTTGAAATAATTTTGAAGCCCTGCCCGATCAATTTTCTGGCAAAGGGCTCCAAGCCTGTTTTGTCGTAGACACTGATGAGGGCGTATTTTTTAGAGGACATTCCCGTTTTTATTTTCCGACTTTGGCACTGCCGGCGGCTGTTCCGATCAGGCTCTTGATATCGTCATCCACGAGCTGAAAACCGCCGCCCACGAAATAATCGACCGGCTGGTTGGGATTGATAAAATCGTCGGCGCCGCCCGCAAGATAGAGATTCTGGGTCACGTTGAGGATACCCCATGCCTTGAGGTGCGGTTTCTGGTTGAAGTGGGTCTGAAAATTAAAGGCGTCGAACTTCAATCCCAGCACCCCGTTGTCATAATCGAGTCCCATACCGCCGGTCGATTCGATCAGACCGCCACGGATGGTAAAATCATAAAATTTCTTTGCAAGCTCGGCCGAAAAGAGCACCGAAAAACGGTTGAGCGTGCTGGTATCGGTTGTAACTGTGGTTGTGGTTCCACCCACCTGAATATCGGATGTCTGCCTCTGGTATTTTAACGGAGGTTCCGGATCGGTCACAATTTCAACAATCAACGCCTTGTCGGGAGTCGGTGCCAGAGAAACGTGGAAATAGTTTTTGAAATTGGAAGTCCCCTGAAGATATTCGGTGTGGAAACCGAGCCCCATCTCCCATCTCTTGTAACCCCCAAGCGCGTCGTTCAAACTGTCCAGCGAACTGTTTAATTTATCCGCCGTTTCGGGATCGTTCACCAGCTTGCCGATGGTCCCACGGCCTTCGTCGATCTTCTGCGTGATGGAGGCCATGCGGTCCATCGATGCGGTCACATCCCCCCGGCTTTCCTGCACCATCGTTTTCACTTCGTGGGTCAGATCGGCCATATTGGAAACAATGCGGTCGAGGTTTTCCTGGTTCTTCACCACCACATCCCGCAGAACCTGCACAAATTCGTTCATGTTGCTGACGGTGACGGCGACCTGGCCCCCCTCTTTTTCGTTGGTCCAGTCTTTGACAGTGCGGGTCACATCTTTCACATCTCCCGCAATTGAATTGAATTTGTTGACGAGGCTGGTCACATCCCCGCCCGATTCGGTCTGTGCAAAAAAGTCACCGCTCTTTAAAGGAGGAAGGTTGGGATCTCCTGGAACAAGTTCAACATAGGCCTCTCCCAAAAAACCTCTCGTCTTCAGATAGGCGGCGCTGTCCTGCGGCAAATGAATCGCCTTTTTAACGCCGACGATCACAAGGGCCTTGCCGTCGGCAGTCAGCTCCACTTTTTTCACAATACCCACAGCCACGCCGGAGACCTCCACCGAGGCCTTGGGGTAGAGACCGGTGGCGTTGGTGAAGATGGCGCGCAATTCATAAGCGCCGCCGGAAACAATCGACTGGTCTCCGACACGGATCGTGACGAATGTGATGATGGCAATGGTGGCCATCGCAAAAAGTCCGACTTTTATTTCGGGTGAAATCTTTTTCATCCCTTCCCTTCTCCTTTTCTCAAAAATTCCTGCGCCGCTTCGTGTGTCGATTTGCGAAAATCATCGGGCGTTCCCGATTCAATAATTTTGCCCTTGTATACCATCGAGATCTGGTCGGCAATACGAAAGGAGGAGGGAATGTCATGACTGATGACAATCGAGGTCACCTTCAGTTGGCGTTGCATTTCCAGAATGAGGTTGTCGATGGCCTCCGTCATGATCGGATCGAGGCCTGTGGTCGGTTCGTCATACAAAATAATTTCCGGCTCGAGAGCTATCGCCCGCGCCAGTCCCACGCGTTTGCGCATGCCCCCCGAGAGGTCGGCGGGCATTTTTTTCTGGATCCCTTCCAGACCGACCAGACTCAATTTTTCTTCCACGATTTTTGCAATCTTGGCTTCGTCCATTTTGGTATGTTCTTTCAGCGGAAAGGCGATGTTTTCATAAACATTCATCGAATCGAACAGGGCCGCATTTTGAAAAAGCATGCCAAACTTCTGGCGAAAGCGGTTGAGCTCCACGTTGTTCAAGGCGTTTAGATCGACCTTGTCGATCAGAAGTCTGCCACGATCGGGTTTCAAAAGGCCGATGATGTGGCGGAGCAAAACCGTTTTGCCGCAACCCGAAGGGCCAATGATGAC
>JAUSII010000077.1 GCA_030648035.1 Deltaproteobacteria bacterium
TCAAAATTCACTCCCTCATTGTTGATGGATTCGACAAAATCCATAAACGCTGGAGTTCCCATGACGGAGACGGTTTCACGCGTCTCTGTGCCGAAATACATCCGGCGCAGACCACGCCCAAGAGTTTGCTCGGGCAGGATGTTTGCTGGCGCCACATACGCACGCAAACCAACGATAGTTGTGACGTTCCTCACGTCCCATCCCTCTTTGAGCATCAGCACGGAGACGATGGCTTTGTGGGGCGACTTCCATGAATCGATGTCGTTGGCTTCCTTGCGAAGTTTTTTAAGCTCATCCACATTCTTGCCCGAAGCAGCTTCGGAAATTTCGCCGTTATTCTTGGTGTGGATGACAAGCACTGCGCCTTGCAGTTCAGGACATATTTTTTCGAGATACGCACCAACGTCGTCGCAATTGCGCGTGTCATCCACCATGACAAAGAGAACCGCCTTTTTCCCAAGCGGTTCGTTTTCGGCGTAGCTCTTGCGCCATTCTTCAATTCCTAGTTTGAGATAGTCGTCATATTTTTCTGTAAAAATTGCGCTCGTTTTGTCGTGAAGTTTTGCGCGGCTGGCCACATCGGGCAGAACGGGATGTTTAACAACGTTCTGGTGGATGGCCTCAACAAGTGGATAGTCGGAAACCGTCTGCACGAAAATCGCACCATTGTCATGGCGCGGTGTTGCGGTTACATCCACCTGCAATGCAAGACGGTGATCTTTTTGCAACATCTTGTGATGGATGTCCTGAATGGATTTGAACCACGCCATCTTTGGATTGTGAATGTGGTGTGCCTCATCATTAAAGATGGCCAATTCCTCAACTTCGCGGACAATCTCGCCCAAGTCGGTCTTGCTGTCGGTGGTCTTGCCCACTGGTTTTGGACCGAATGGATCAAGGAAGTATTCGCGCAAGTCATCATCCTCCAACGACGGATCCGCAACATCGCCGAGGAAAACGCGGTGGATGTTGGTCAGAAAAAGATTGCCGGTATCGCGAAGGACACGCACGTCATCCTGAATATGGAGGGTCAACTGAAAGTCATCGCGCCAGTTCCGGCCTTCATGGCCATTGATGGGCAAAATCGGGTCATTGAAGAAAATTTTAAGGCCGTCAAAATCAGATCTCAACCGATCGAGCACAATAATGTTCGGCGCAATGACGAGAAAGTTACGCGCAAGCGTAGAGTCCGGTTCATAGAGTTTGTGGAAAAAACTCCACGCGATGAGAAGGGAAATGACTTTTGTTTTTCCCGCACCGGTCGCCATTTTCAAGACATAGCGAGGCCAGTCTTCATCGAACATGGCCGGCGACATTTCATTGAGAGAGGAATATCGAATCAGGTCAAACTTGTCCCTGGCTCGTCGGACATCGTATAACCAAATAACCGTCTCGACGGCCTCTCGCTGGGCAAAGTAGTATTGAAATGGAGCAAGTGATCCGTCAGCATTTTCGAGCTGGTGTTCAGCATCAAACCACCACCGAAGTAAAGCCACCGATGTTTGTGAAGCGCCCGGGTATCCCTTATTTCGCCATTCGTAAACTTCTTGCCGAATCTTGGCGACAAGGGGCGGGATCAATTTTTCGTAAGCGGTGCTACGAAGCGTTTCGTCAGCAGGAAACCAGCGCTGATCCGGAATGAGAGGTGCGTAAGGTGAAGTTGGAAAATCAGGATGAAGAGACATTGTGGTTGACGAATTCTTTAATACATACCGTTTAGGTATGTCCAATATAAACATACCCCTGCCTGAGTGTTAATTTGGGGTATGGTGAAACATAATGTCACCCATGGTGGGCGACACACTGAGAATCAAGCGGGTTCTCGTTGAAAACATGAAGAAGTATCGAGCTAAGTTAGGTCTTACTCAGGAGCAAGCCGCTGAAAAAGCCGACATGACTCTCAAGTATTGGCAAAGGTTGGAAATGGTTTCTCAAAGTGATCTGCCATCACTCCAAATGGTTTCAAAAATAGCAAAGGCGTTGGAAATTCCTATTTGGAAACTGCTTCAATAAATTTCTCCTCTTCCCCCCCCAATCAAACACCAACCACCAACCCACAACCAAACAAAAATCCGACGAGCTCATCGATGCAATGGTGACTGGTTTTAATTCAACCCCCGCCTCCATTTTCGAGTTTCTTCCGCAAAGGCCTGGGTGAGCTTCGCAAAAAAGTTTTCCCAGCCACTGGCATGAATGACCGCGCGGTTTCTTCATGTCTTATGAAAAAGGCAACATTCTTCTGTCAATGGATTTTCATTTTCTCCTAAGCGGCGGTTTTGAAGAGGGGCATTTTCAGACGAAATCCCAAAGCCAAGGCAACGCGGATCATAAAATCAAAACTCACTTCTCCCACCATGCCTGCCTCCATGCGTGCGATAGCCGGTTGTTGGGTTCCCAGTTTTTGAGCCAGCTCTGATTGCGACCAGCCTCGTTCAATCCGTGCTTTTTTGAGACAATCCATCAACCGATTTTTCTGACGGATCATTTCCTGATCGAGGGCTGAAAGGCCAATCGCTTTTCCAAATTCGGAAAGTGTCAATATTTTCTTCTCTTTCATCACAGGCTCCTTATTCTTGATCTCAACAAATTTAAAACACGCCGATCCATTTTTTGCGTCTTCTTCTTCATGGCATGTAGGACATAAATGGCATCCATAACTTTTATAAAATAGAACACTCGCCACTCACCGGATTGATGTGAAAATCGCAATTCATACAACCCTTTTTCAATGCCAAAAAGCGGGCGGCAAAGCGGCATGGGAATGTTCTCCCCTTTTTCAAGACGTTGCAAAACGCCGAAGATATTCTCATTCAGATTTTTCGGCACATCAGCCAACTCTCTTGCCACTTGTGGCAATATTCTGATTTCCATAAGCAGTATATAACGGATTCGTTATGATTTCAAGAAACTTATTATGCAATCGGCGTGCCAGCCTATGGACGGTTATAGCGGGGTCTTGTGAAAACAGACGACGGAAACACTGCAACCAGATGACCGATTTGATGCTACTTTAGCTTCTTCATTATTTTTGGAGGCAAATAGTTATCTGCGGCAACGACTTTCTTGCCCGTTTTCTCTTCCAGCTCCAGCCGCGCTTTTCTGGCAATGTTGCCGCCGCTTTTGCCGGCCACTTTGTTTTCGGGCATTCCTCTGGCTTGCATACTTTCGGCAATGTGACGGGTAGAAAGCTCTGCAAGGGCGGTGAAAATTAATTCTGCCTCGCTCATGTGATCGCGCAAGTTCTGTGTCTGAGATCTATAGACTTGGATGGATCGGCCATTTCTTGCATCCGTTCATGACCGACTTTTGCAAGCCACAGTTTGATAGGCTCGGCTTTGGGGCTGGGAACAGATTGAATAAGTCTTAATAAGGTTTCAGGGGTGGCAACATCTGTCAGATATTTCTTTCCATCAGCGGCTTCCAGTTTCAGTCGGTTACATTTTGTAACCGACTCACTTCCTTCTTTATTCAGTCTATTTTTCAAGACCTTCCAGTAGTTTCTGGCCGATTGAAAGTCGGGTTGCTGGGTCAGGGCCTGAATAATATCCACCACCGAGAAAAGCCAGGTTTCTGTTGTTTCATCATACAGACGGCGGATTTTATAATTTTCAAAAACGGCCAGATTATCTTTTTCCATTTTAACCCCCAGGTTGTTTCTATCAGTTTTGTTTCACGGGTCAATCCATCACCCCAGAGGCGGGGTTGGCCGAAGCCGATTTTTTAATTTGGTTTTTGTGGTTTTGGTTTCTGGCCAACGCCACCGCCTCTCGGAGTTTTTGGATTCCATCATCACACAGGGATAATGCAAATAGCGTGCCGAGCTTGAGACAAATATAAGAGCCTTTGAAAGAAACAGGCGACGGAAACAATGCAATCAGATGACCGATTTGATGCTATTTTCTTTGAAACGTGCAAGGCAAGTAGGGCGATAATAAGTGGCCAGCCCTTTTGCACCGAAACCCGCTTCTTGATGGAATAATGCCTGGGTGAGGTTTGCGAAGAAGCTTTTCCACTTGCTGGAATGAATAACCGCTTTAAAACAGCCGGTCATTGACTCGGAATGAATGACAACTCGCCTCAACTGGGATGTCATGATGGGTATGACCTCTTTGACTTAAGTCGTTTTTGACTTTCCGGTGTTTGTAAATAATTTTTTCGGGAAACTACACTCCTGCCGATTTCTTTTTCTGTTTGTTTTCTGGCATTTCCAGCAATGCTTCCGCCTCTCTCTGCCACCTTTTTGTTTTTTACAAATGTGTCCGGCTTTTCTTGTTGAGAAATTTCGGTTGTCACCCGCTCTCCAAGCATATTAAAGATCAATTCCAAATCATCCATATGGTCGCGCAAATTTTGC
>JAUSII010000127.1 GCA_030648035.1 Deltaproteobacteria bacterium
CCCAAATCGCCCGCTCCGTTGTCGGCGATTTTGGTTTCTGATCCCGGATGTGAAAATCGCCTTACGCAGGCTTTTCAGAAGCCCAATCTGGCGGCGCCCTTTGAGACACCGTATCGTTATCGAGAACTAAAAGTTTTAGGCTCATTTTTGAGTACATATATTGTTTGTGAATCTTTTGATGGCCGGTTGGTATTGATCGACCAGCATGCGGCGCATGAGAGGATTGGGTATGAGAAGTTGAAGAAAAATTTTGTGGGGCGCACACCTTCGCAAACTTTGCTGATTCCTTTGACGTGGGAGGCGACGACACAACAGGCCGCTGTTTTGATTTCGCATCTGCCACGACTCAAAGAAGCCGGGCTGGAGATGGAGCCTTTTGGTGGCAACACGTTTGTTGTCAAAGCTGTCCCCCTGCTTTTGGCAGAGGCCAAAATTCCTTCGGTTTTGGAAAAGCTCACCGAAGAATTGGAACAGAGGGATGACAGTCGTGCGTTGGAGGAGACATTGGAACATGTTTTAAAAACAATGGCTTGCCATGCCCAAGTTCGTGCAAAAGATAAGCTCTCCATTCCGGAGATGGAACATCTGCTGGTCGAGATGGATCTCTTTCAAGCAACCCATTGCCCCCACGGCAGACCGACCTCTGTTGAAGTGACACTGGGGCAGATTGAGGGATGGTTCAAACGCACATGAAAAAAATTGTGGTCCTCTGCGGTCCCACCGCTGTCGGCAAAACAAAAGTGGCCCTGGATCTGGCAGAAAAATGTAATGCCGAAATTGTTTCGGCCGATTCGGGACAGGTCTGGAAAGAACTCGACATTGGCACCGGCAAGCCGACCCCCGCGGATCAAAAAAGAGTGCGTCATCATCTGATCGACGTCGTCAAACCCGATGAACATTTTGATGTGGCCCGCTATGTGGAGTTGGCCGATCAGGCCATCGCCGATATTCAACAACGCGGCAAACTGCCGCTGATTGTGGGTGGGACGGGGATGTATATTAAAATTCTGCTCCACGGTTTGTGTGAAGCTCCGGCGCAGGACAAAGCATTGCGCAAAATTCTGGAAGAGCGCATCGCAAAAGAGGGACTCCCCATTTTGTTTGAAGAATTAAAAAAAGTCGATCCGGAAACGGCGCAGAAAATTCATTCCAACGACACCACCCGCGTCATTCGCGCCCTGGAGGTTTATGAAATAAGCGGATTGCCGCTCTCCTATTTTCACAAAGAGCACGGTTTCAAAGAGCCCCGCTACCAGGCTCTGCAGATAGGCCTCACTTGCGAGAAAAAAATATTGCATCAGCGCATTGAAAAGCGGGTCGACTGGATGATCGCCAGTGGCTGGACCGAAGAGGTGCGGGAGTTGTTCCGATTCTACTCTGCCGACATGCAATCGATCCGCGCAACTCTTGGCTATCCGCAAATCACCGCCCATCTGCGCGGCCAGATTTCTCTGGAAGAGGCGGCGGCAGAAATTAAAAAGCTGACGCGCCAATACGCCAAGCGCCAGATGACCTGGTTTCGCGCCGATAAAAATATTCGATGGGTAGAGGCGACTACCTTTCAAGATGCAACAGAGCTCGCTGGGCTATGTAATTCAATCTGATTCCATTTTGAACTCTAGTGGGAAAGCGATGCAAGGCATTCCAATGAATCTTAACCAGGTAGAAGAAGGCTTGTCCGATGCCGAAGGCTTGCAGTGATTTTGTGTTCCATCCAAAAATGGCGACAATAAAATCAAAAAACGATAAGGGAAAATTTGGCATTAGCCGCACCAATTCGGAGAAATCGTGCTCTGTGAAAAAAGTCGGATCGTTTTTGGCAAGGTTTCCTAAAGCCAAAGCCACATAGTGATTATCAGAGGCCCATTTTATTAGGGTCCGAAGATGGGTTTTATCGAAAAGATCCGGGAAGCATTCTGACAACTTCACCAACTTTTTTCCCGCGGTGTGAAGGTGCTTATTCAAAATTCCTTGCCTCGATTTTCCCGCCTCCATCATTTCCATTGCCAGTTGAAGGGCTTCCCGCGGGTTGAGCTTCTCTAAATAGGGTGAAGCTTTTTCAAAATTCCGTATTGGGTTTTCCCAAACTAAGGCCACAGCTTGACGGAAACTGGCGGACATTGGGTTATTATCGTTTTTTCGCCTCGCTATGGGAGAACGTCTGTCGATGATTTTGGCCGATTTTTGTTGGAACCGTGTGGCAGGATGTTCCAAAAATTGTGTCGGTATGCGGAACAGGGCGGCCTTGATGAGAGAGGGGTTGTCTCTGATCCATTTTATGATGGATTTGCCATCCGGATGATCTCCAAATTCGCCACCGGTTGTAACTTTCAATGCGCTGTCGACCAGTGCCAACATGGTGGCAACGGTGTGATCATCCAAACCGTCTTGCAGGGCAGTAGAGAGATTGTTGCTGTTGGCGAAAGCACTGTTTGCAAGAATGGAGTTGATTTGAATTCCCATATTGTAAGGTGTATCGGCACGTTGCAAAAATAGTTGCTTGATTTAATTCATTTGAAACGGTAATTCAAGCCACCTCATGCCAAAAATTATCGATCTTAAAGCTCGTGAAATTCTCGACTCCCGCGGCAATCCCACGGTGGAGGCCGATTGCTGGGTGGAAGGGCATATTCTGGGACGCGCTTCGGTCCCGTCTGGCGCTTCGACCGGCCTCCACGAAGCGGTGGAACTCCGCGATAACGATGCCAGGCGTTACATGGGTCGTGGCGTATTGACTGCCGTCGATCATGTCAACACCACCATTCACGATGCGATGAAGGGCATTTTGGTGACGAGTCAAACGGTGATCGACAAGCGTCTGCTCGATCTCGATGGCACTCCCAACAAATCGCGGCTCGGCGCCAATGCCATGCTCGCCGTCTCTCTGGCGGTGGCCAAGGCGGCCGCGCAGGTGCGCAACAAACCTTTTTACGCCTATATCCACGATCTTTATGGAAGCGGCGATTATGTTCTGCCACTGCCGATGATGAATGTGCTCAATGGTGGAGTTCATGCCGACAACAATCTCGACATTCAGGAATTCATGATTGTTCCCGTTGGAGCGCCGAGTTTCAAAGAGGCGTTGCGCATGGGGACCGAAATTTTTCATCATCTCAAAAAAATTCTGAAAGACAAAAAACTGAACACCTCGGTCGGAGACGAAGGGGGCTTTGCTCCCAATCTCGCTTCCAATGAAGAGGCCCTGCATCTTCTGGTCGATGCCATCACCAAAGCCGGCTACAAACCGGGCGAAGATGTTTCTCTGGCCCTTGATTGCGCCTCGTCCTCCTTTTATGGAAAGGGACATTATGTTCTGAAGGCCGAAAAACCGCAGATTAAATCGTCTGCTGATTTGATCGGCTGGTATGAAAAACTTCTCGGCCGCTATCCCATTTTTTCCATCGAAGATGGTTTGTCGGAAGAAGACTGGGGCGGCTGGAATCAGTTGACTGCAAAACTCGGCAAAAAAGTGCAGTTGGTCGGCGACGATCTTTTTGTCACCAACGTGGAACGTTTAAAGAGAGGCATTGCCGAGAAAAGCGCCAACGCCATTTTGATCAAACTCAACCAGATCGGCACGCTGACCGAAACGCTCGACTGCATTCGTCTCGCCAAAGAGGCCGGGTTTGCCACCGTCATTTCGCATCGCTCGGGTGAAACCGAAGATACCACTATCGCCGATCTTGCGGTGGGGACCGGGGCGGGGCAGATCAAGACCGGCTCTCTCTCCCGCACCGACCGCTTGGCGAAATACAATCAACTCTTGCGGATTGAAGAAGAGTTGGGAGCGAAAGCAAAATACGCCGGGGTTGTCATTGCGAGCGTAGCGAAGCAATCCCGTTAATCATCGAGATGCCTAAGTCGTCTGCGGCTCCTCGCAATGACAATGTCCAATATGAACATCCGTCCCTTCCAACCCTCCGATCTCGATTCTGTCGTTCGCATTGAACAACTCAATTTTACAATTCCATGGTCTGGTCCTTCTTTTCTCGATTGTTCCCAATGGCCGGAATTCTGGTTTCGTGTGGCGGTGCTGGACAAAAAAGTGGTCGGTTATTTTGTGGCGCAGGTGGTGGAAGAGGAAGCCGAACTGCACAACATCGCCGTTGATCCCGATCATCACCGGCAGGGCGTTGGCCGCGCTCTCATGAATCATCTGCTGGAGGCGATAAAAAAGAAAAAAGTGCGTCACGTTTTTTTGCTGGTGCGTCCTTCCAATACCGCCGCGATTCATCTCTATCAGCAGTTTGGTTTTGCCCTTCTTGATCGCCGTCCCAAATATTATGCCGATACAGGAGAGGACGGGTTGATCTTTTACAAAGACCTTGACACTTAAGGCTTCAACTTATAGGAGCTTGCAAAATGCAAATGCCTTTTAAATTAAATAAAAATCAGACGTTAAGAGAATCCATTGCCGACTCGCTCCGGGATTCCATTATTCAAGGGGCCTTAAAGCCTGGCATCAAGATTTCGGAGCCGGCATTGGCCCTCAAGTTTGGCATCTCCCGCACACCCGTGCGCGAGGCTTTTCGCCAGCTCGATTCCGAGGGTTTTTTGCATATTCTCCCCAGAAGGGGAGCGAGAGTGGCCCCCATTTCTGAAAAAGATGTGCGCGAATTTTATGATGTAAAAGCGGTGCTCGAAGGGCACGCCGCAAAGCTCGCGGTGGAAAGACTTTCCGACAAAGAGCTTGAAAAAATGGAATCGCTCAACAACCAGATGGAAAAATCAAATCAG
Source organism: Deltaproteobacteria bacterium (assembly GCA_030648035.1). Taxonomy (GTDB): domain Bacteria; phylum UBA10199; class UBA10199; order SPLOWO2-01-44-7; family SPLOWO2-01-44-7; genus JAUSII01. Next base: position 4,738 of record JAUSII010000127.1, read on the forward strand.
ACAAAAGATTATAAAAAAGTTTTTCAACTTCACAATGAATTCCACGAAGTTTTTTTGAGAGCCTCCGGCAATGAGCAGCTGCATCATTTGATCCGGTCGCTCGTCTCCAAATTTCAGCGTTTTCGCATTCTCCTTACCATCGCGGGTAAAATCGAGGGATCACTGGCTCAGCATCGCGAGATCATTCGCGCTTTCCGCAGTAAAAATGGTGACGATGCCTCCCGCCTTGTGTCTGATAACGCGATTTTCGGCAAAGAGGTTATTATCAGCGAAATTCTTGGTGAAATGCAGTAGAGCCTGATGTATAATGTGTCCATATGATGCATTCAGCCGTGTTGGTTCTGAATCGCTCCTACTTTCCAGTTCATGTCACTTCCGTCAAACGCGCCTTTTGTCTTTTGTATCGGGGTTTGGCCAAGGCGGTGGATGAACAATATCAGACTTTTGACTTTCAAAGCTGGTCCGAACTCTCCGCCGCCGTGCATGACGATACGATCGGCCTGGTCGGACGGGCCATTGTCATCCCACGGGTGATTTTGCTCACCGCCTATGATCGTCTTCCCAAAAGGGATGTCCGTTTTTCGCGTCTCAACATTCTGATCCGCGACAACTACACCTGCCAATATTGCGGCCAACGTTTGAAAAAAAGCCAGCTCAACTTGGACCATGTGCTTCCGCGTTCCAAGGGGGGGAGAACCACCTGGGAAAATGTGGTGGCCAGTTGTCACGACTGCAATTGTCGCAAAGGGGGCCGGTCGCCGCATGAAGCCGGTTTCAAATTGCTCCGTCCTCCCTATCGCCCCAACGCCTTTCCCTTTTCTCTTCTCCTGACGAGACCCAATCTCCACCGTGCGTGGAAGCCCTACCTCAACATCGTCGATTTCAGTTATTGGAACGCCGAGCTGGAGCCTTAAATAATCTGACGCACCCCGTCAACCTGCCGCGTATTGACCAAGCAACTTTTTTGCGTTTTAGACGAAGAACATTATGATGCATCTTCGCGCCTATTCCATTTTGCTTCTTCTGTTTGCCGCCACGGCTTGTGAGCCGAAGAATTTTACGGCGTGGCAGACGGAAGATTTTGACAATGTTCCTATCACCCAGAGTGTGACCAGGACCATTTCTCTTCGCAATCCGAGCGCCAAGGATGTTCAGACTCTGTTGGGGATCGGATTTGACGGCGCGAGCGACGGCAAAGAAAATTTTCGCATCGACAGTGTGACGGTGGGGACACGTCTGGTGGGGCAGAAAGACATCGTGGTGCCGCCGGGAAGTTCCGTTAATATTCAGGTCACCTATGAACCGCGCAATTTGAATATTACGCATGCCGATTATGGTGGGTGGATTACGGGAGAGACGCCGCGCTTTAAACCCTACAAACCGGGCGAGGCGCCGCCCGCACCCGATTTGTCTATTGCGGTTCAGCGAGTGGTGTTGTTGGCGGTGTATGATGTTCCGCACACCGGTATCACACAAATTGAATTGATAGGCCATGCGATCCCCGGTCCCAACGGGGAACTCTCTCTGCCGGAGGGGGGAGTCGGAGAATGTGAGGCAGGCGGCGGCATCGGATGTTTCACCGGAAATTTTTCGATCGATATCCCCAAACTTTTTACAACCGGCCCGCAGGAAACACCGCTGGTTGGCCCCATCCGTTTTTCTGTGGGTGATATCGCTTCGCTTCGTATGGGTGACATGCCGCCGATGGTTCTGCCGCTCAAAGGAAACGGGCCGGGAGAACCGCTCGAAGGACAACCGGTCAGTGCGGTATCGATCATCATTCGCGGTGCTCCCGATGTGACGGCCACCGGAACATTCAACGGGAGCCTGATGGAACTGCAGGATCTCTCTTTTCGTGTCCAGGTGGTGGTGGGAGAGGTCGATGCCAAAGATGTCGCCGGTGTCACTCCTCTGGTCGATTTCACCATAGACAAATTAAAAATGACGACCGAAGAACCTCTCACTGACGGCAACATCACAATGAAGATCGGCACAACACTCGCCCAAAATCCTTCCGCCAACCCCATCTTCGATAAATTTCTGGGAGGCGTCGAAATCATCGTCCGCTTCAAAGGAAAGTTGTCGCTTTAGTTGTCTTGCTTCGGTCACTCCAATTTTTGAGTGGGAAATGTGGTGCGCAACTCCCCACTACGCTTGGGGAGGCCCCCAAGCTCCGTTAGTTCCTCGGCCCGCCAAGTATAAAATCCCCC
>JAUSII010000129.1 GCA_030648035.1 Deltaproteobacteria bacterium
TGGGGATGCTTCCCACTCCGTTGATGGGCCCACTCATGAGTCTGCCGCACGGCAAAGGAGAGAGACAATTAAGACTGGCCGCAGTGGCTTCGGCCTCGCGCATGGAAGGGTGGGGTATGTCTGTTCAGGATGGAACCATGGGGGGTCTCCCGTTGGTCGCATCCTCTTTTGTTCCCTATGCCGTCCATCTCGATCGATCACGGGGAGCGGCCATGATCGTTCCTGTCATTCCGAATGATGAAGAGACAGAGGCTTTTGGATATGCGAGGGCCATACAAAATCTTATTGATAATCCCGATCGTGCCGCCGATATGGCCGCAAAAAGCAGGGAAGCGGCCAGAGAATATGAATGGGCAAGCCTGACGGGAAGATTTGCGGCTCAATTGGGAAGTCTGCTGTCCATCCAGGACAATGTGATTCCCGGAAGATCGGTATCCCCGAGAGTGCATGTCGTGGTTCTTCAGGCCAATCCAAGTGAGACCGATTCTGATTCGCCTGTTCTGGAAAACGCTCTCAAAAAATTTGGGCCCAGAAATGTCTGGGTGGCAGCCTCCCCCGAAAGTGTCGAAGCTGTAACAGCACGGTTTCCCGATTTGTTGCAACGCAATATATTCGGCATTCCCATTCGCAAAGGAACGGCGGCGGCTGTTGCCACCGCCATGTACCGTATTTCCAAACAAGACCCGAGAGGGGTGGCCCTGACCCTGCCGGCGGAATACAAGGGCGACAGCCATTTTCTTTTTTCAGAAGCTCTCCGTCTGGCCTCTGATACTCTGGCAAACGGCGGTCTGATGGTTTTTGGCGCCGATGAAGAGAGAGCAATTGCAGATGATAATCAGGAAGTAAATCCGTATCTGTGGGGTGTCCGAAGTTTTCTACGACATTTTTCCACGTTTCAACCGGTACGACACGCCGCCCTGGAGGCCGTTTATGGAAGACTTTCCACCGACAAGCCGGTTCCAAAAGAAGCCATCGGAAGATACTTCATGCCTTTAAGACACGCTTCGATCAGAAAAGCCCTGATCAGCCCCGCGCAAAAAAGCGGGCTCGTCACATTTTCGCCTCTTCCGGGTTGATATTTATGCCGCCGCTTTTTTGGAATTATGAAATCGTTCCAACTGGGGAGCGCGATGATTCCAAAGGCCCATAAAAAGAAACATTCCAATCACCGCTGAAGCAATAAAGAAAATAAAACCGCCGTCCCATCCCCATTTATCCACAACAACACCGGTCCCCACTCCTGCCAGTGCACTGCCGAAATATCCGAAAGCCCCTGTTATCCCGGTGGCTGTAGAGGCGGCCTTCTTCGAGGCAAATTCGGCGGCGGCAACCGGCACCAGAAGTTGGGGTCCATAAACCAGCACTCCAGCCGCAATCAGCAATGCGGCATCCAGATAGGGATTGTTGTTGGGGGCCAACCACAATCCCACAAGGGCAAGAATGAGAAAAAACATGCTGACCACCGCCAACGGCGCCCGACGTCCCTTGAAAACCCGGTCGGAAATCCAACCCGCACCGATAGCCCCCACAATGCCTGCCAACTCAAATCCGGCCGTCTTCAAACCAGCGCTGGCCAAAGAAGATCCGCGCGTCTCCACCAAAAAAGTGGGAGCCCACGACATGATCCCGATCCGGACAATATAGATAAAAATATTGGCCGTCGCCACAATCCAGACAAACCTGTTTTTGAGAATGTGCCCCACCATAATCTCTTTGAAAGATTTGGCCTGATCTTCATTGGGATCGGTGATGTGTCCTTCACCCCGGAACTCCTCCACCGGCGGAAGTCCGATCGACTGGGGCGTGTCACGAAGTCGGTTGAGCAACCAGAACGAGGTGATCATGGCCATCACGCCCGGCACATAAAAAGCATACCGCCATCCAAAATGAGGAATCAGAAAACCGGCCAGAATCATGATACCGGCACCACCAATCTGGTGCGCCGTGCTTTGCAAACCCCATTTGGTTCCAAGTTCTGTCGGACTATACCAGTGGGTCAGCAGACGGACACTGGCCGGCATGCCGTAGGACTGAAACCAGGCATTGAGCAACCAGAAAATGGCGAATGCTGTGATGCCCGAACTCAAACCGAAGAAAACATTGACCAACCCTGCACAAAAAAGGCCGATCGCCATGAGATACCGTGAATTGGTTCTGTCGGCCAAAACCCCGTTCGCAAATTTGCCAAAACCATACACAACAGAAAAAAGTGTCAGCACAATCCCCATGTCTGTTTTGGTAAATCCGAGATCTTTCAAAAACACCGGCATGGCCATCGCAAAATTGGCGCGCACAAAATAATAGAGCGCATATCCGACAATCATCGAATAAAGAATGCGGAAGCGGAAATGTTTGTAGGTTTTTTGAATGAGGGCCGGATCTTCGAGAGGTTTTGCGTGTGGAGCCACCTTCAAAAGTGACAGTATGTTTTTCATTTTCCAACCTCCAATTGTTGCAGCATCCGTTTTGTCATTGAGGGCCAGGTGAAATAGGGAATTGTGGCGGCATAGGCATTCGCCGCCATTTTTTTTCTAAAATCCCCATCCTCCAAAAGCCTCTCAATCGCGCACGCAAAACCCTCCACATTCCCCGCATCCACGACGGCGCCCGCCTTTCCCCACCGGATTGTTAAGGGACCTTCTTCTACTTCCGAGAGAAGATATTCCATCGCAAACGGAATTCGGTTGGAGGAAACCGTGGCGCACCGGCACGCGCAAGCCTCCTGCACCGACATGCCAAAACCCTCCATCTCCGAGGGGGAACAGTAGACATCAGTCAGGGCGTATAGTTCCGGCATCAAACTTCGCGGGATGGTCCCCAGACAAACCACTTTTTTGCGAATGCCAAGAGTGACGATCAAATCCATCAGTTCCGGATAAATTCCGCTGTCTTTGCTCAAGGTCAGAAGAAGCCTCAAATCGGGATGACGGGGGAGCAGTTTTGCAAACGCCCGAATCACGACATCTTTTCTTTTGGTGCTATCGGTCCGGCTCACTTCCAGAAGGCAGGACTTATCTTTTATATCCGCACCTGCCTCCGGGTCTTCTGTCGCCAGAAAATCATAAACTGCTTTGCAGTCTTTGCGATCGATCGGCATGATCTTGGAGGTGTCGATGCAGGGCGGCAGAAAAAATTGGGGTGTATACCCATAAAAATCGACCAACGTTTTTGTGATATCCCCAGATGTCGACGCCACCGCATCAACATGTTTCAAGACATCTCTCTCTTCCTGAATTCTCTCCTCAAACCGGCAGGCCTCAATGACCTCTTTTGATTTGCCGGCGAAGTTGGCCTTTTTCAAAGCCCCGAGTGAATGGGGAATCCAGACATGCTTTATTTTCAAATCCATTTTTTTCAAAAGAAGTTGCCCCAGCACCGCTCCGTCCCAGTAATGTGAAATCACCAGATCAAACGTCTCCTGTTCGGCATCGAAAATTTGTTTGGCATGATCCGCCTCTTCCGAAAGAACGGCCCGATTGAGATCCTCTTTTCGGATGAAGGTGTTTCCTCCTCCGGTCAAATACAGGATGCGGGAATGTTTATTTCGATGGGAGATGCCCTCGCGAAGAGCACCACTCACCGGATCGGGAAAACCGCCGCGGTTCAAGATGGTGACCCTGAAACCCTGCGACACCAAAGTATCGGAAAGCGCGTTGACATAATGATTCTGCCCACCCGTATCCACAAGACCGGAGCGAATCGTCCAGTCGTGTATTCCATGGTTTGTGATCATCAGGATATGAATAAACCCTCCATGAGTTGTCTGAATCCTGCAACTCTTCTATGGGCCTTCACTCGTTTTTCAAAGGGGAAAAATTTTTCAGCCACCGCATCGCGAATATATTTCCTTCTTTGCAGACGCGAGCGCCCAAAAGGAATCTGTTCTTCGGAATCGATATTGAACAAGTCAAACAATCCCGGCCGTGCATCGAAAAACGTGTTGATCTGTTTTCCAAACAGCACACTATCCCTGGCCGCCGCCAGCACCTGCACCAGCGGACGCAATGTGTAAAAGGAATCGGGATTGCCGGCGTGGAGTTCTACATATTCCAAAAGAACAGAAACCTGCTTTGCATCGAGACGTTCCACAGTCCCCCCGTGTAGCATCTGATCGAGGCTGGCAAAAAAATGGGCATTGGGTTTTTGTGGAAACTGTGGCGGAGCAATGGGCCTTGTCACGGCACGCAGAGGCCAGAGTCTATCTGACAGAGAAGCATGTCCCAAAAAGGGATGCATCGGATGTATGACCTTACCCACCTTTGCAAAAAAATCATCGAGCTGGGCCAAAACTTCTGGTTTACTTCCGGCATTGAGTGTCAGTCTCGACAAGGAGTCACGTTCCCACCGAGTGCCACCCGTTTCGGGCCAGGTTGCCGTTGCGGTACCATTGCCAGCCACAAAATTTGTCCCCGTCATGGCCAATTGTCCCGGATTGGTGTCCCAACCCAGAAGGGTTCTCAAACCTGCCGCCGGCAAATCCCAGGTGACCGACCGAAATACCCGGTTGTGAGAATAGGGCATATTGAATGCTCCAATCCCTCCTCCGGCGGCGGCTCCCACTCTTTTGAAAATATTTTCTCCGCGGGAATCGGTCCATCCCTCCCGAACGCCGGCACCGATTGGAATGTTCCCCTTGAGCACACCGCTTAAACCGAGCGTGATGGGAAGAATGCCGACCGTGATCGCCGCCCCCTGCAATGCGATAAGGGAGAGATGATCGGGTGTGGCCGATTTTTGCATCATACCCCCAATGGCCGATGTCATTCCATTGGTGATGACAGCCGCCATTGGAAGCATGTAATTCGCCCTTCTCGGATGAAAAACAGAAAGCACGGCGCCAGGAGTTTTTTTGTCCAGCGCCAGAATTCCGGAGGTCAGCATCATGAAAAAAATCTCCCCCGCGACAATCGATACCCGCTCCACCCTGCTCCAGTAATGGGGATCTCCAAAATGGGGAGTAAAGTCGATGGCACTCTGTCCCGACACCGCCATGCCGATATCCGCTGAAAGCAGGAGCGCACCGGGGAGAAAATAAAAAGCGAGTCTGTCGGTATGTTTTCTCAAAGAGGGCGACAAAAGATTCAATGCGAAAAGAAGGCCGGCCGCTTTCGTATAGGTGTTATAAACAAGGTCTGAAAAATCCATTGAAGAAAAGTTTGGAGTGGGGAGAGATGAAAAACCGGAACCGATCCATCGTCCAAAACTAAAATACATGCGAAAAGCCCGCTCCAACGTGTCGTGAAAAACAGCAATGCCATCTGTGCCCACGTGCAAGAGAGCGGCGGGAAAAGCCCAGGCAAAAGAATTGAGACCGCTTTGAACAACAAGAGAGGCGGCATCTTTGGCACTTTCAGCGGGAGTCCGATCAAAGGTGCCAACCTCACTGGCATAGAGTGCTTCATTCGTGTTCCAGCCATTTGCAATGCTCTTGGCCAATATGAAAGCGGTCGCCCCGGCGGCACCCGCAAAAACACCGTGTCCCCCTTGAAGTGCCGCATCCACAACCATTCCACCGACCAACCCTGCGGCCCCAATACGCAACGACTCCACCAATCCGCGTGTATGCGCCAAGGCAAGCGCGGCCTGAAATCTTTTTTTCCACTGTCCTCCCTTGGCTCTCAAACGAATCTCACCGGGAGTCAAAAAACGGGACCCATCGACAAACGGTGCAAAAATGGGATCGGTCAGAAGTTCTTTGACGGCAACAGAGGTGGAATCAAAAGGGGAAACCGTTACTGTTCTGGCTTTTTCCAGTGAGGGCCCCCACAAACCAAGACGCGCAAACAACCTGGCGGTGTCGGCATAACAACGGGCAACGATCTCTTTTCTATCCGGCAAATCGGTCAGCAATAAATTCAGGTCTGATAATTCATCGCCCATTCTTTTGGCCAGCGTATCTCTCCCCCGAAAATCGCGGCGACTGTGGGCAATCAGAAGTTGGTGGGCCAGGATTTCTATTTTTAAAAGGGAGGAAAAAAAATGAATGTTGACCGACTCACTCTGTGTTTCTTCCGTCAACTTTTCGGCTCTTTCAAGCAGAGGCAGAGAAGGTTCTGCGCTCTGTCGGACATGCCCCATCAAAGTAAAAGCGGTCAGCAGTTTTACCTTCGCTTGATCTTCTTTTCCCTCATGCCCGGGAGGAGGATTGGCCGCAAACTCGGCCAGACGGTTCAAATGTTCCGGAGCTTTTGAAGGACCGGAGAGAACAACGCTTTCAAACAAGGCCTCTGTCAACAAATCTCCACCATTTGGAAGATGTCTATAAAGCGAAGAGAGTGTTTCAAAGGCCTGGCTGTAACGATCGGCCGCAACATCCAGCTGTCCGTTTTTTCTGGCCTCCCTCGCTTCTGCAAAAATATTTTTCAAACGGGAGAGCGAAATGGGATGGGGAGACAAAGAAAAAGAGGGGGAAACAACAGGAGCGGCTGTAAAAAGATCCGGCGGCAATAATGACGGCAAGACCGTCTCCACCGGAGGGGAACTGAAAATGGCTGGGACCGTTTGCGTTCCCGCGGCAGTGAAGGTCGCCGCGAAAAAAGATGCTCCCGACATGGTTCACCCCTCTTTAAGAATCTCCGCGGCATTTTCCGGACTGACCGAATTCACAAAAAAACCGGTTCCCCGTTCAAATCCGCCAATAGGCGAACTGATCGGCAAAATTTCCATCCGCCAATGATAATGGGCCTTGCCCGCCTCCTGCACGGGAGCCGTGCAGATCACAAAATTATAGGCGGCATTACCCAGAACATTCTGAATTTTCATCAACACCTTTTTAAAGGCATCCGCCAGTTGATCTTTGTCAGCTTCATCCATTTCTTCAAAATGGGATGCGTGTGATTTGGGAATAATCCATGTTTCAAAAGCGTAGCGCGGGGCAAAGGGACAGAAAACAAGAAAACGGTCATTTTCAAACACCACTCTTTTTGCCTCACCCTGTTCCAATCTGATCATGTCGCAAAAAAGGCAGGTGCCGTTATTGTCAAAAAATATTTTCGCGGCCGATTCTTCTTCTCTGGCACTCTTGGGCACAAGCGGAAGAGCAACAATCTGGCTGTGGGGATGTTCCAGACTTCCGCCCCCCATCAGGCCATAATTTTTGAAGAGTTGGACATATTTTATTCCGGGACTTTTTTTGAGTTCGCGAAATCTTTCCCGAAAGGCAAAAATCACCTCGGCCACAGAAGCAACCTCCAGATCATGGAGCTCCTTGTCGTGCAGGGGGGTTTCAATCACCACCTCATGTTTTCCGATCCCCTGCATCGATTGGTAAAATCCGTCCGAAAGAGTTTCGGCCTTTTCTCCATTCTGCAACATGGCAAACTTGTTGGGGACCACACGAACCCGCCACCCTTTTCCATTCGCCAAACCTTCTTTTCGCAGAACAAAAACTTCCGGCGGCGTGATGGCCTCGTTCCCTTCACAGAAAGGACACGACCCACCACTTTTGGCGATGCTCGGAAACTTTGTGGAGCCAGGTCTTTTTGCCCGCTCACTGTTGAGGATGACCCAACAATCAAGCAGGGGATGTTTTCGCAATTCCACCATATTATTTTCACTTTCCATCGGCGTCAGTAGCCCAATGGACGCTGGATTTCAAGGAGTTACTTCTGCGGCATTTTCTTTTCAAACTTGACCTGGGGGAGGACTTTAAGATAGAAACCCCGCTCCAAAATGCAACACATCGACAAACCGTGGGGACATGAAAAAATCTGGGCCGAGACAAAAAATTATGTCGGCAAGATTCTTTTCATCAAAAAAGGAAAACGACTCTCCTGGCAATATCACGAAAAAAAAGAGGAGACGATTCTGGTTTTAAGTGGCCTTCTGGAAGTGGAATTTGAAAAAGAGGGCAAGCGCCAGACGATACAGCTAAAGCCGGGAGAGACTTTTCATAACCCTCCCTTGCAGAAACACCGGTTTATCGGTGCGGAAGATGTGACACTGGTGGAGGTCTCAACCCCGCATCTGACCGATGTCGTCCGATTGGAAGATGATTACAACAGGGAATAGCCGGGTTTAGTTCAACGTCAAAATCTTCATCATATTCGTGGCGCCGCGCAGATGCTGGGAACCTGAAACAACCACCACTTTGTCTCCACGGACCAACAACCCCTGCTTGAGCACCGTTTTCTCGCCAAAATGCATCATCTCGTCTGTCGATTTCCCCATCGGGGAGATGAGAGGCCGCACGCCCCAATACATGGCAATCTGCTGATAGACTCTTTCGTTGGGAGCGATGCCGATAATTGGCTTGCGCGGTTTGAGTTTGGAAATCATGCGCACCGTGGAGCCGGTCATTGAAAAAACCATGATCGCCTTGGCCTGAACCTCTTCCGCCGCGGCGCAGGCGGCGTGCACCACCGCATGCACCATCGAGTTTTCGTGATGCAAGTGCGCCTCCCACCCGGGTCTGCCGTAAGAACTCTTTTCCGCCTCGGAGACAATCTTCGACATCACATGCAAAGCCTCGATCGGATATTTTCCCGACGCGGTTTCACCCGAGAGCATCACAGCATCGGTCCCGTCGAAGATGGCGTTGGCAACATCGCTCGCCTCTGCGCGTGTGGGGCTGGGGCTGTTCACCATCGACTCCAGCATCTGTGTGGCGGTGATGACATAAGCCCCGGCTTCGTTGGCCTTCATGATAATTTTTTTCTGCAACACCGGCACGCGCTCCAGAGAAACCTCAACACCCAAATCACCCCGCGCCACCATCACCCCGTCGGCCACTTTCAGAATTTCATCGAGACGATCGAGCGCCTCGGCCCGTTCAATCTTGGCGATAATTGGAACAAAAAATTTATTTTTTTTCAAAATCTCTTTCAACTGCAAAACGTCTTTGGCGCTCCGCACAAAAGAGAGTGCAATCGCATCGACACCAACTTCGATGCCAAACTTGAGATCCTCAATATCTTTTTTAGTCAAAGCGGGAGAACTCAAACGGGTCCCCGGCAGATTCATACCGGCGTGCTCTTTGAGCCAGCCTCCGTGAATCACGCGGCACGTGACACTCTCTTTTGTTTTGGAAATCACTTCCAGCCTCATTTTGCCGTCATCGAGCAGAATCGGATCTCCCTTTTCCACATCGAACGGCAGATGGGCATAGGTGGTCGAAACAACATCGGCATCTCCCAGCATCTCCTGAATGGTGATCTGAAGCTTGCTGTTTTTGATGAGATGGACCGGCTTGTGATTTTTGAGCCAGCCGGTGCGGATTTTGGGCCCCTGCAGATCGAGCAGAATCGACACCGGCTTCTTGAACTGTTTGGATAATCGACGCACTGCCAACAAACGACGTTTATGTTCCGCCAAAGTGCCATGAGAAAGATTCAAGCGGGCGACATCGAGCCCCAATTCCATAATTTTTTCCAACACCATAGGGATATCGGTGGCGGGCCCCAAAGTGGCGACAATTTTTGCGCGGCGTTCCAACTGTGACATGATCGGAAGTTTTTACAGCACTCTAAGAACGTTGACAATGAAAGATCTTGCGCGAAGTATACCGACAAAATTTTCAACGTGCCGGCGAAAAAAGGGTATTCGGGTACGCTCTTAAATTTGGGTCGGACCCAAATTTAGAGCTCGCCTCTCAGACATTTTATTTTTTTATCCCGGCCGATAAAATGTCTTCCGAGACGCCCCTCATACCTCTTTTTTC
>JAUSII010000002.1 GCA_030648035.1 Deltaproteobacteria bacterium
AAGCATATCCGTTTTTTAAGAAGATTGGTCGGCTATGGAAACGCCTCTGCCCTCAACATGCTCGACTATCTGGCCTCCCAACAGAATGAGCTTGCAAAAAGAGTGATAGCGACCTGTTCCGCAGGGCCATTTATCTTAATGGCCGGGGTTTCTCCTTCCAGAACAGAGCCCCTTGAAATTTTGGCAGATTATGGAAACTCGGAAGCAATTGCTTATTTTTTAAATCAGAACAACGTTTTTTAGTCCTTTAAAATGTCTGTCGCTGGTTAATAAGACAGCCTCTTTTTCAAGGGCGGTGGCATAAATGATGGCATCGGCCATTGGCAATTTATGCCGCAGGCTGGTGTCTGCTGCAAACAGCGCCAATCTTTCATCCAAGACGACAACCCCCTTGGACTGTTGTTCCATTTGTGTGATGGCCAGCAACCCTTCACTCTCGGATTTTTCCTGGGCAAACTTTTTATAAACTTCGTACAAAACAATGGCGGGGAGCCATATGGCTTTGGCCGATTCAATATGTTTGAGATAAGTCTTGGCATGTCGGCCGCCGATGAAATATTCCAGCCAGCCAGAGGAGTCGATCACAAGGGTTTTCATACTCTGTCTTCTTCCTCGCGATAGCCTTCAATATTCATTCCCTTGAAATACCCCTCCATCGCCTTGAATTTAAGAACGGGAATAAGATAAATGATGCCGGCCTTTTCCCAAACGATGAATTTCTGTCCCGGCTTGATATCGATGCGCTCGCGCACCTCTTTGGGAATGACAACCTGGTATTTTGTGGAGACGGATGTGTAGGTCATATTGATGAAATCGTAAGTCGATATGCCAATTTTGTCAAACGGTATTTTAAAGCAACTTTTTTAATCTATTCGCGATAACAAGGCTATATGCTTGCAACCATTGTTCCCATTCAAAGTCTAGTTGGCACCTCCGGCATCGCCGAGGTGTATGGCGAAAAGGTGGAGGGCTATGTGCGGCTGTTAGGGGCCCAAGTCGATTGTGAATTTAAATTTGAAGTGCCGCAAGCCTTTGCGGTGCCGATGCGTTCGGCTGTTGCAGGACTGCATGAAAAAGAATTGAGAAGCGCTTTTGATGCACTGACGCGCCGGTTTGACGGCCCAAAGGTCTTAATGGCCCGCAGCTCCGGCAAACACGAAGCGCCCGGACAAAATGAATCGCTGTTTGTTCCGTATCGTCCCCACAGATTCTTATCCATCGGCCAAGGCGCGAAAAATTTCAGAAAATTTGCAGAGGCCGTTGAGAAAATGCGCCAAGACCCTGATATGGGAATTTTGCTTTCGGCTAATGTAGCAAGAGATGTCCGAAAAATGGAGGGGCGTTCTTTGTTGGGAGGAGAACTCGTCAGTTTTGTGGCGAGCACCCATTGTTTCACCAATCCCTCCGATATTTTCATCGCAATAGTGCAAGGATTAGGAACGCGTGCGGTCGATGCCGGCAGTGATGCCGTTATCCTTCAAGTTGATCGGGAGACATCGGAAGTCCGATATTTTGGGCACAAAACAATATCAGCTACACAGAGGGATGAAGGGACAATAAGGCCGGCCACTCTGAAAACCTATTGTCAAAGAGAGGTCGATGTTTATGATCTTGGGAATGGTCGGGTTTCAACGGTGCCGTTGACGGCAGACTTTGTTCGGGAGGCAAATCTTTTTATGCAGTTGATTGGAAACGTTTTGATTAATGGAGACTATCCCGTGGGAATTCCTTTACTAACTCCCGGAACCTATTCTAGTGGTTTGGGGCTGGCCCCCTTTGATGATGCCGATATGTTGCATCATTTGGTCGGTATATTGAGATATTTCAGCGAAAGGTTTGGTCCTTCTCAAATCGAAGGGGCCTTTTCCAATCGCCGTGAATATGTCCCCCACCTTTATCAACACATTCCACTTCCGGAAATATCCAGAGAAGTGCGACCTTTAAGAAATCTTAGGACAGACATTGTTTCCCCCCATGTTATGGGAGTTGGAACCTTTGAGGGGCCCCTCGTTTATACGGAAGAATTTTATGGAGAAGGATTAGAAGAAATCGACCGTCGCTTTGCCGAGACCGGTTATATTTTGGTGGCCGTGAAACATACAAAAGAAAATATCGCCGCCACACCGCATTGTCGGTGCCGCCTCTCTATGGAGAGAGCCAATGTCTCCAGCCATGCTGTGACCTACATGGGGAGCCAGATTCATCGAGATCCTAAAGGGGAATTCGTTTTTGCATCCGGAATTCAGATCAACAACAAAACATGGATAGGAGATATTATCTTCAACAGAGCCCTTCTCGATTCCAATGGTAGTGAATTAGTCGTCGAAATTATTGGATAACCTTGAGCAACTCCAACACCGCTTCGTATTTTCCGAAGGGCGGAAAGATATAGACACCCTTCACTGCTTGCATCGACTTGGCCTCTTTGAGGGATTCTTGCGCCACCGATAATCCTACATCGCGCTGGGCCTCTTTGGAAGAGGCTTTGCGCAAACGCTCCATCACTGTTTCCGGCACCTGCATTCCGGGCACTTCGTTGTGGAGGAACTCGGCATTTTTAAGACTGGCGAGAGGAAGCACGCCGACGAAGAAGGGAATTTTTAAAAACGATTTGCACTTGGTCAAAAATTTGTCGAGCAGTTTGGAATCATATACCGGTTGCGAGAAAACATATTCAGCACCGGCTTCCTGTTTTTTGCGCAGGCGCTCCACTTCCAGATCCATATCGATCGCTCCGGGATTGCATCCGCAACCGATCACGAGCGAGGTTGTCTCTCCGATGGGCCGGTTCGCAAAATCCAAACCGTGATTCAGATTATTCACAAAGTGAATAAGCCCGATGGCATCGACATCAAAGACCGCGGTGGCGTCGGGATATTCTCCCATCTTCGGCGGATCGCCGGTAATGATCAAAACATTTTTGAGCCCGATCGCATTGGCGCCGATCAGATCCATCTGCATTCCCAAAAGATTCCGGTCGCGACAGCAATAATGGATGATGGTTTCCATCCCCAATTGTTGCTGGATCAACACCGACATCGCCATCGGGCTCATGCGTGCCATCGCGCGCGGGCCGTCGGCGATGTTGATAATGTCGACACCGTTCGCCTTCAAAAACTTCGCCCCCTCGATCGCCTTGGTTGCATCCAAACCTTTGGGAGGATCAATCTCAACGCTGACCGCAAATTTTTTACCGAGTATCGCGCCAAAGGCACTCCGTTTTTCCAGCGGGACAGCTTCGATTTTTTGCACGACCTCTTTGGCTAAAGGTTTTGTGTCAAGCACCTCAATCCGTTTGCCGGGATGAATGGTTTGCAGATAGCGCTTCATCTCTTTGATCATGGCGGGTGTGGTGCCACAGCAACCACCGACCAACAACGCACCCGCCTGCGCCAGACGCCTTGCAAACTCGGCCATATATTCGGGCGTTGATAAATATAAAAGGCGATTCTGTTTTACTTGTGGAAGACCGGCATTGGGAAAAGCGGAGAGTGGTTTGGTGGCCACCGGTGTCATCAGCTTGATCGCTTCCAAAACGCCCACGGGGCCGGTGCAGCAGTTCACGCCGATCACATCGACAGGCCACTTTCCAATTCTTTTGCAGGCCTCGTCGGGTTGAATTCCTTTGAAGCCCTCTTCTCCCAAATATTTGAGAGAGATTTGGGCAATGAGCGGAATCTCTTTTGAAACAGAGCGTGTCGCTTCGACGGCCAGTTCAAGTTCATCCAGGTTGATAAAAGTTTCAAGGAGGATGACATCGACCCCCCCTTCTATTAAGGCGCCAATCTGCTCTGTAAAAATGTTTTTGATTTCAGCCGGGCTGAAAATGCCGCCGCTCGATTTAATGGCGCTGGCCAGAGGCCCCACGGCACCAGCCACATAGGCCATTCCCTTGGCGGCATCTTTGGCGATACGGGCTCCCGCGATGTTGATCTCGCGCACTTTGTTTTCAAAACCGAAAGCCGCGAGTGAAGGGCGATTGGCGGTAAAGGTGTTGGTCTCCAGCAGTTGCGTACCGGCATTGAGATAATCGGTGTGGATGTCGCGTATCAGCTGGGGATTGGAGAGATTAAGCTCGTCGTAATTGCGATTGAGAAAAACGCCGCGATTATAAATCTCGGTCCCCATCGCCCCGTCGCCCAGAATGCCATCTTCCACGAGCGCTTTTAAAAACGGTTGCAAAGCCATAAGGGGGAGTTAGTGGAAAGTTGGGGCGGTGTCAAACACCTCTTCGGCCAAAGAAAACATCTTTGCCCTGCATAGAGGCAGACAGATAGGGGTTGGTTTTTTTCTGATGACCGAGGGTGTCGGTTGGGGTGGGGCCATAGTCGTGACCGGGATAGACAATGGTCTCTTCGGGAAGCAGACTTAATTTCTTTAGACTTTCAAACATCAGATCGGGATCCGACCCCGGAAGATCGACGCGCCCGCATCCATCCACAAACAAGGTGTCGCCGGTGATGAGGTGTTGATCGACCTTGAAACAAAGGGCGCCGGGGGTGTGACCGGGAGTGTGGATGCAGTCAAGGTTAAGTCCTCCGACTTTGAGTTTTTCATTGTCGGCCAAGGCATTCACCGGCACTCCCATCTCTTCAATGACGCCGGCTTCTATGCCGTGCACATACACCGGAACTTTGAGCCGGTTGTAGGCCTGCTCCAGCTCTTGAATGTGATCGAAATGGGTATGAGTCAGCAGAATTTTTTCAATCGTGATTCCCTCTTTTGTGGCGAAATTTATAACCTTTTCAGCCTCCCAACCCGGGTCGATGTAAGCCGCTTTTTTGGTCTCTTTGTCCACGATAAGATAGGAGAAATTGGCCATGGGGCCGACTGGAATCTGCTGGATGGATACGGGTTGCATTGGGAGCTTTGTTTATGCTAGGAAACCCCCTCTTGTAAAGGAAACGTATGACTAAAGTTCCCATGACCCCCGCGGGTTACAAAAAATTGCAGGAGCGGCTCAAACACTTGAAATCGGTGGAGCGCCCCAAAAATATTCTGGCCATTGAAACGGCGAGAGGTCACGGCGATCTTTCTGAAAATGCCGACTATGATGCCGCCAAAGATGCCCAAGCCCATTTGAGCCGCGAAATTGGCGAGATTGGAGACAAACTCTCCCGGGCCGAGGTCATCGATCCTGCAAAAATGAACCACAGTAAGGTGGCGTTCGGTGCCACCGTCACCCTGAAAGAGTCTGAAACGGACAATAAAGTAACCTATCAAATTGTCGGAACGCACGAGTCCGATATCAAGCTGGGAAAAATTTCGGTGGAGTCTCCCATTGCCAAGGCATTGATCGGCAAAGGAGAGGGAGATATCGCCACGGTTCACACTCCCAAGGGGACCCGCGAACTCGAAGTTTTAAGCGTCGAATATAAATAAAGATTGGCCCCTTTTTTCTTCGTCAACCCTTTGACGATTTAATCCGTAAAAGAGTCAAAAATAACCCGTTCCATCAGTTATTATAAGACGTCCCACTTTTTATTTTTTTCAACTGACTGAAATAATTGTAAATTTCAAAAAATGTTTTTTAAGTTTTTCTTGGCATATATTTTGCTTCTCTTAAGGTTCGGAGGAAAAATATATGGGATTCCTAAAGGCCTTTACCCTCATCACACTCTGGATCTTGCTCTCGTTCTTTTGGGTCAGCATGGGGCAGACGAAAGAAAAAGAATGTCTGAACTATGGCAATGTTGAAAGCTGGCTCAAACCGCATCCGGTGGTGATGGATTGGTATCGCTTTTATGCTTCCCGCCACGCCTGCATTTATGATGAGGCCGATTTTTTCAAGGCGTTGGCCAGCAGTGAGCAACTCTCCACAAAACTCAATCAGGCTCGTGTGACTTTCGACCAGTTTTATGTTCCGGTTTCCCATTTGATCGGGGTCGATTGGAAAATGGTTCGGGATGGAAGCGCACAAGGCATTCAGAGTGATTTGACCCAGATCAATCACAGCCTCGACAAGACACTCTCGAAAATGAATTCCGCGGAGCAGGATTATTTTCGTTCGATTGTTCTTCTCGATCTCCCGACGCAATTTGCCGGCATGAAGGGGGACGCAACACACCAGGAGCTGATGGTTTCGAGGCGCATCAACAAAGGCTCACCCGGGTCATTGAAAAAAATAGAGGTCGATAATCGTGAAGTGGTTCCACCTCCTTATCAACCCGCCTACAGAATTTTTCCGGGAAATACGCTGACCCGGGTAAAAACTCTCAACTTGTGCTGATCTCCAGACAGTTTTATATTCCAAAACCAAATGAATTGGCGCGCACTTGCAAAATTGCTGGGACTTTTTTCCTGCATCATCGGTTTCTTGATCGGCATTTCAGCCGGCATCTCTTTTTTCTATCAGGAAAAAGAGGCACTGTGGCTGGTGGCCGCCGCGATTGTTCCTTTGGTGGGCGGGCTCGGTCTGATGCAAATTTCCTGGGAGCTGGATGTTGAAAATGTTTCCCATCGTGAAGCAACCCTCCTGATTGTTTTATCCTGGATCGTGGCCATTTTCTGGGGCGCGTTTCCCTACTATCTCACCAAATCTTTCGGCAGTTATTCGGGCGAGGCTTTCATCAACAGTCTCTTTGAGGCGACATCCGGTTTCACGGCAACGGCGGCCTCTGTTTTAATGCCGGCGTCGTCGTCGGAGACATTGTCGCACGGGCTCATCTTCTGGCGCTCTTTGAGCCAGTGGCTTGGCGGGTTGGGCATTATTCTCATCGCGCTCATTTTTTTGCCCTTCATCCGTTCCGGCGGCATGGAACTTTTTCAGACCAGTTCCATCGTGCGTGAGCGGTTGCGCACCAAAGTGGGAGAGGCGGCGCGGACGATTCTCATTATCTATTTGAGTCTGACACTGGTGGAGGTGATTGCCCTGAAGTTGGGGGGCGTGAATTTGTTTGATGCTTTTGCGTTGAGTTTTTCAACCATCTCTTCGGGAGGTTTTGCACCGACCTCCCAGAATATTGTCGCCTACAACAGTTTTTATATCGAAGTGGTGTTGATGGTCTTCATGGTTTTAGGCACAACCAATTTTGCGCTTCATTATTCTTTCATACAAAAAGATTGGGGAGCGTATTGGAAAAGTTCCGAGATACGTTTGTATATGGCGGTGCTTCTGATCGCGGCACTGTTGATCGGATGGAATCTTAAATCGAGCGGCATGCAGGGGAACTCCTGGCGGGAGGCTGTTTTTAACACCGTCTCCATCGGTTCCACCACAGGCTTTTGGAATACCAACGTGAGTCTGTGGCCCTCGTTCTCCAAGTCGGTTTTGCTTCTGTTGATGTTTATCGGCGGCACCGTCGGGTCGGCCTCCGGAGCGATCAAATGTTTTCGTATCTCTCTCCTGACAAAATATGCCTATCGGGAAATATCCCGCGTGATTCACCCTGCCGGTTTCATTCCGGTCAAGTTTGAGGGGAAAGTGGTGGAGCGGGAAGTGTTGGAAGGGGTCACAGCATTTTTCTTTTTGTATATTCTCATTTTTGCAGTCGGCTCGTTGATCATGCAGGCCCTGGGTTATGACATGATGGTGGCCGCCTCTGGAGTGGCGGCAACGTTGGGAGGTGTGGGGCCCGGTTTCAACGAGCTCGGCGGCACCGGCGGTTATTTTGCGGTCCCCATTCTCGGCAAAGTGACTCTCATGTTCTGCATGTTGCTGGGCCGCGTCGAAATTTTCCCCATCATGATCGTCCTCTCCAGGGAGTTTTGGAGAAAATAAAAACGGCGTAAGGTTTTAGCCTCACGCCGTTTTAAATTGGGATTGCTTCGCTACGCTCGCAATGACACCCCGTTATTTCACAGGTGTCACGTTGGTGTGGGAGATCATCTTCCAGCCGGTGTCTGTTTTGTGCCAGACGCTCATGCGGGGTGATTCCCGTGTCGCCAGACGATTGTTGTCGATAGTCTCTTTGGTGGTCGCCTTGTAGCTGATCA
Organism: Deltaproteobacteria bacterium; assembly: GCA_030648035.1. GTDB lineage: Bacteria > UBA10199 > UBA10199 > SPLOWO2-01-44-7 > SPLOWO2-01-44-7 > JAUSII01. The sequence goes on from JAUSII010000002.1 coordinate 7,936, forward strand.
CCATCGTGTCGCCATCTTTGCTTTCGGTGACGTCAAACTTGTTCAGTTTGTATTTGTTGATTTTCAGATTTTTCATCAGGCTCAACTCCTGATCGCGTGTGCGGGTTCCGTCGGTGTGAATCGACTGAAAGCCGGGAGCCAATGCGGTATCGATGGCTTGCCAGTTTTTAGTCTGAAGATTGGTCCAGAACTGTTTTTCCAACTTCTTGCCATCCACTTGTGTATGGGTGGCGGTGTGCTTGGCCATGGCGGGTGCAGTCAGCCCCAAACTCACGGCGAGAGCGACGATCAGATGCATTTTTTTCATAATTCCCCCTTTGTGAAACCGCCTTATGCCATATTTTTGGGAGGCGGGCAAGTGGAAGGCTCTAAAGCACATCCATAAACGCACTTACTGAAAAGACGGCTTTGCCTAGGCCCGGTTCGCCGTAGCCGGGTGGGGTGGGGAGTTTGTATTTGCGGAAGGTGTCGCGATAATTTTGGAGCAGGGCGACGAAATATTCGAGCGGGGGTGGTTCTGTGTTGGTCTGTGCGAGCGTGGTGTTCGGCTCCACGCACCAGACGGTGAAGCGCGGAACAATTCCCTTCGACATGAAGAAATCGAAACCTTGCGTTGTGGAGGCGACCGCTTCGTTCACCGTTTGAAATCCGTGCGGCTTCGACATTTCGATTCCCGCGACGAAATTGGGGATGACATGTTGTGCCCCAAAAATTTCTGCCGCATCGACCACGCGCTTGATCCATTCACCTTGCCCCACATATCTCTCTTTGCCCGGGCAGATATTTTTGAAAAGTTTTTCGTCCCAGATTTCCAGATTGGGGTGATAGATCTGATAACCGGCCCCTTTCAGTTTTTTCACATCTTCTTTTGGCAGAGCCTGCACATTCGCTTTGCCAATCCATCGGCCGGGGAATTTTTTCTCAATCGCCTCGGCATATTGCGCATAAAAATCGGCTTCCGATTTTCCGTTGAGATCGGTGATGATGGAGCCACCGCTCACCGTATACGCACGCGAGACGCGAGCGGTGTCGGTCTCTTGGATGAGCGTGAGAGCTTCAATCACTTCGTCGATCGGTTTAATCGCCGTGTAGGAACGCTCTTTTTTCTGCTGGCGATAATTTTCGTTGATGTCGCAGAAGGCACACTCTTCTTTCGCCCCCCAATATTGGCAAATGCGAAACGCCGTGAGATAAATCAGATACCCCCATTCAATCGTAGGTGTAATATCCGAAACCGGTTTGCCATTGGAAAGAGTTTTTTGATAATAAGCGGGGCGTTCAAGAAGAGAGATGAAGCAAATGTTTTCGTTTATTTTTTTGTTTGTATGAACAAGTGCTAATTGAGTAGGAGGGGTGGCAGACAAAAGCCTGTCAGCCCGATCTGTTTTGAGGGCGTGCAGGTCTTTTGTCTGACAGGCCCCCGATACAACCTCCACGCGATAAGGCGACAAAGGATTCAACCGCACCGAAACAATCGTCTTTTTGAAATCATATGGCCCGCCCATCAAAGCCATCTCTTCAGGCGCGGCATGCTTCTCTTCATCACTCAATTCATTTTGCGTCACGCGGTCGAAGGAAAAAATAAAATAAGATTTTTCTTTGAAGGCTTTTGCATATTGCAAAGCCTCCGGCGTGAAGTGAACGCCCAATCGCAACAGATCGCTTTTGACAATCGCCTCGAAGGGGATGTCGTAGCGGGCTTTGAGAATTTCGATTTCATTCCAATAATTGGCAGTCATTTGAAAAAACTTCCTAGCAGAGTCTTGTAGACCTGTCCTCTGGAAACTTTGATCACAAGGTCTTTGGCGGGCCACTCTTTGGAAGACTCCAGACGATCCAGGGTCAAGAGCCCCAACCTTGCAGGCAACCTCACAACGGCTTTCAGTCGCACGGCATACCAGGGGAAATAAGCACAATATCTCTCATATTCGCCCAGATAACTGCGGGCCAATTTAAAAATATCCGCCAGCGAAACTCCATGGGGAATATAAGTCCGACCCCTTTTTAAATCTTGCGGCAGGTCGCGCAAAATGTTGACCAACTGCAGGCCCTTGCCGATTTTTTCTCCAATGTCTTCACTCTCCAGTCCGAAGTTTTTTGAAAAAGAAAAATGAATCTTGATCATCTTGGTCCAAAAGCGCCCGACACATCCGGCGACATAATAGATATATTGATCCAGCTCTGTCATGGAGTGTGTCATTGCGAGCCCACTTGCCCGCTCACTCAAATCCATCTGCATCCCTTGCGTCAATTCCAAAACCAACTCTTGAATCAAAAGCCAATCTTTGGGCGGCAGATTTTGCAGATCGTCCATCAGCGTCGGCAAACTTTCGATCAATCTTTTTTCCCAGACCGAACCGCCCTGGGGAGAAGCGATGGCTTCTGAAATATCGGTGGCATTGCGGGAAGCCGGGTTGGTGAAGAGTTCGCGATAGGCATCCAGCCATTTCAATCGCTCTTCTTTTGAAATCAGTTCGGTATCGGCGATGGTGTCGGCCGCCTTGCACGCGAGAAAGGCGAGGCTCACGGGTGTGCGCATGCGCCGGGGCAGGAAAACAAGACTCAAATAAAAAGATCGCGAAACCCCTTTTAAAATTTTTTTATTCATTTGAGGTAGGTGTCGAGCAATACTTTGAGAGCAATCAAACTTTTTTCTTTTCCGGTCAGCTTCACTTTTTGGCGAAACACAGAAAGCGGATCTTTGGCAATTTTGTCCAAAATGGCTTCATAAATTCGCCCCATCAAAATGGCCGCCACCAATTGTCGTCTCTCTTTTCCAAATTTGGGAAAAGATTGCCACGCCTCTTGATAAAATTCTCTCGCCCGTTTGATTTCAAAATAGAGAAGATCGGCCAAGTTTAAATCATCAAGAGAATGTTTTTCCAGCGCTTCTTTGGAGACTCCCGATTGCCGGAGATCTTCTTCGGGAATATAAATGCGGCCTCGCGCCAGATCGGTGGAAATATCCCTCAAAATATTGGTCAGTTGGAGCGCCTTGCCCAGCGCAATGCCGCCCGCGTCGATCATTCGGTTATTGCGGATGCCGAAAATGCGAAGAGAGACCAACCCCACGCACGAGGCGACCCGATGACAATAGAGTTCCAACTCTTGAAAAGTGACATAGTTTTTCTTGACCAGATCCATCTCACACCCGGCGACAATCTCTTCCAGATATTTTTGCGGGATGTCGTATGCGCGCACGACCGGGGTGAGCGCTTGTGAAACGATATGCTCCCCCTCGCCCCTATAGATGCGGGCAATTTCCTCCCGCCAGAATCGCAAATTATTTTGGGCCTCTTCAGCACTCGGCGCTTCATCCACCGCATCATCCACCAGCCTGCAAAAAGCATAAAACGCCTCGAGCGCATGGCGCCGCTTTTTGCCCAGCAGGTAAAACGCATAGACAAAATTCGACCCGCTTTTTTTGCAAATCTGGTGGCAATAGTGTTGTGGATTCATGTAATTACCGACAAGCTAGGCAAAAAACAAAAACAGGTCAATGAAGCAACTTTTTTTGTGATCTACCGATAAGCCCT
>JAUSII010000009.1 GCA_030648035.1 Deltaproteobacteria bacterium
CGGCGTGATCGCGGCCGTTGTCACTTGTGATTGCACATTTTTAATTTCTGTCTGCACATCGGTTGGAAGAAGTGCGGTCTTGTCTGTATTTAATTTATAGAAGGCGATTGGTTTTGGAGAGGGAAGGGCGGATGTGGCGGCTTTGCCCACGGTTACCTCTGATTCCTGATCGACGACAATAAAAACACCGAGCGCAGGAATCCATCCAACCGAAACCGGTTTTTGAAATTGATCAAGGGATTTGAGCGCTGTCGGTGTGGCGGCCTCTTCTGGAATTTTGCAGACCAGACCCTCATCTCCGGGTGTGCAGTCGTGGAAAAATTCGATTTCGAGTTCCACAGTCGGTGCTTGATCTTGTGGCTTGAGCGCCTGTGCATGAAGACCGGGCGGGATGACCATCAAAAAACAAAGTGTGAAAAGTGTTTTCATTTTTAAATCCTATTTCTTTTTGTCTCTGGCTTTTGCTTTACTTCCACCACCAAATACTATGGTCGCAGCTTACGGAACGGCATATTGTTTATTTCGCTTCCCCCAATTGTTATGGCTGCACCGGCCCAGACCTTCTTATGGGCATTCTGGTCGTCCTCACGCGATTCGCGCGGGCTGCCGCCTGGGCTGCAAGCTGCGCATCAGCGGCATTCTGCGTCATAAGGGCTGATTTCCATAATCCCCTGAGGTTCATTCCCACGGAACGCGTATTCGCTAAATCAGTCGTCAAAGTGCTTATTGCGTAAGGAGTGCGTTCAGCTGGATTATATATCCCAACACTGCTGCCATATCTGTTGTACCAATCGGGCCTGGTTAAAAAATCGTCATAATGTTTTAACTCGTGAAGTAGAAGGCTCCTATTACCACTCGCAATTTGCTCAAGCCCCTTATCAAATATCCTCAATGACTTCCCCGCCCTATTTCCCATAAACATCCCAAGAGCTTCACCCTTACCAACCTTCGGTCCAGCTCCTCCTTCTGTTATCCGAACACCCTGCTCTCTCAAAAGCGCCTTGCCGCCCTCAAAGTCACCCCTGTAAAATAGTTCGGCCACTTCTCGGGCCCCTGGATTTCTGTAAAATACTTTGGTAAATGCCCTTGCCTCTGCCTGCCTTAAACCGGAAACGATGTTGCCGGATTTTCCCAAAAGAATTGTCGCGGTACCGACAAAAACGTCGAAGGTGGAGGTTGGAAGAATAAAATCGAAGGCAATTGGCAATCCTTCCCCGTTGTTCGGCAAATTCCTGTAGATATCCGACTGCGCCTGTTTTCTAAAACGCCCATATAAATTAGCAATCGGATCGACGCCCCTATTTTGTGCATACTGCGGGTTTGTGACGGCACCGAGGAGTTTGGCCACAAGCGACGCATCGGGCGCGCAACCGATGCAACCCTGCCTCAGGTCTTCCAGTTCTTGTTCATGATCGTTGCCGCTTTTTTTGGCCAAACCCAAAGGATCGACGAAAGAGTAGGGTGAATTTCCGACATAGGTCGTTGGGTTGGGCCCATCAGCGAATCCTGTCGGATCACGTTGCAGAAATTTCCCGGTCTGCGGGTCGTAAGCGCGATAGGGAAAGAGATAAAGTTCGGCGGTGGCATCGTAGTATTGGCCGGTGTAGAGAATTGGATTGCCGAGTTTTGAAACCGGATAATCGGCGGCGTTGTTGCGAACAATGGTGTCGCCAAACGGCGAAAAATAATTTCGTTCTACCAGATCGCCGGTATCTTCGTTTGTTACAACAGCTGGAGAGCCCAACGTATCTTTGTGTAGAGCGAGGCCTTTGGCGGGAGTGATTTGCCCCGCCGCATCTTGCGGTGATTTGGGAATGAGATAATCGATTCCATTTGCGCCATGAAAAAATTCGAGTTGTGAGAGGGGACGGTTATTGTTGTATTCGACGGTGCGCATCAGATCAAAATAAGCCCACTGTGTTGAAGTGGTGTCAGGGCCATCTTGGGTTTGTCGCCCCACCATCCGGTTCATGGCATCGTAGTCGTAACCAACCACGATTTGCGGCGGGGCGTTGGTTGTTGCAGAGGGCGGGGAATTGTTTGCCAAAAAATCGTCCGCTTGTGCGTATGTATGGGGCTGTTGCTGAATAATTATCGTGGAGAGATCGGTATTCTTTTTATTCTGCTCTGCATTTTGCCCCAGCTGATATTGCACCTGAAAATTCATCTGGCCCGGCGTGATCGCGGCCGTTGTCACTTGTGATTGCACATTTTTAATTTCTGTCTGCACATCGGTTGGAAGAAGTGCGGTCTTGTCTATGTTTAATTTGTAGAAGGCGATCGGTTTTGGAGAGGGAAGGGCGGATGTGGCGGCTTTGCCCACGGTTACCTCTGATTCCTGATCGACGACAACAAAAACACCGAGTGATGGAATCCATCCGACCGAAACCGGTTTTTGGAATTGATTGAGAGATTTGAGCACTGTCGGTGTGGTGGCATCTTCAGGGATTTTGCAAACGAGACCTTCATCTCCGATCGTGCAGTCGTGAAAAAATTCGATTTCGAGTTCTACAGATTCACTCTGGGCAATCGTACCCACACTTCCCAGAAGGCCGATGCATAAAAATGGAATTAGGGACTGCAATTGAACCTTTCCCATCCCCTTGTTGCCTCTGTCCAACACGCATTATAATTATCGTCGATCCTCTGCGCATTGTCTGTTTTGCATACAGCGTAATGATTCTCGTCGTCGGGACAGTCTGCGGCGTTTATACCGGAACCGCTAAAACTGCCTCCCTTGACTAGCTTCACAGGGGTCTCTCGTCCCAAAACAGGGTTGATGCATTTTCCCCATTTTTTTCTCAACTGGCAATGCTCGGTGGAGGAGCGTGATGTTACTCCGCATTTTTGACAAAGTCCGCTGGCGGCCTCAAAGCATCTGTCCCTCTGTTGTATCGCGTTGTATCCATCGCATGTGTCGCTTTTGACCCCGCCGCATATGAGCATCTCCAGATCAGCTTGTCCTTTATAATAATTGTTAAGCGCGGTGTCTGTTCTTTTGTCGATGCATCGACAGTTCTTGGTGGAGGAGTGGGTTGTACGGAGGAATGTCGGGGCGAGGGGATGTGAATTGTATAATTGGAAGGCTCTGTTGTAATAATTAGCGCAACTCATCATGTCAAAATCGATGGCGTGTGATTGTTTGACATTACAAAAAAGGATTTTGTCCGAAGCCAGTCTTGCGTTATCGGTGCCATCGGGAATTTTGGCTCTCAATGCCTCCCGTTTTGCTTTCTGATAGCATATTTTTTCCATGCGCCATGCCGAGGGTGAAATGCAAACAGAAGGGCCACCACCGTTACGACAACGAATATCATTGAATCTAATAGAGACACTTTGTCTTGCCTCATCATCGTTTGGAGAGGCGCAGGCGCCCATGCGCTCCATCGGTTGGCAGGACTCCGATAATTGTAGAAGATTTTGATAGTCTTGGGGTGTCTGAACGCATTCGCACACCCTGTCATCGTAGGGTTGATACTCTGGTTGAGGGACGCGGTAGCTGACAAAGACTTGTTCCGGTGAATCAAAGCTTTGATTATAGGCGTTGATGGCGGCACTGTAAAAATCGCCGCAGTTTTTGAAATTTTGATATCGACTCTGGCTCTGGGCCTGTGCCAAGTGGGGCAGAAGAAGAATGGCCAGCAAGATAAGTTTTTTCATTGGTCTTTTATCTCCACCTTTTCAGTCTCCACTTTCTCCAAAAATTCGGCCGGGACTTTGAGGATGCATTTTTTGTCTTCGGGCGTGCACTCGATGTTTTCTTTCGTGACGCCGAGCGATTCGTACGGGATGACGACCATCTTCATTGCCGTGGGGGTTTCGGGCTCTGTGATTGCGGCGGCATTGTCGGCTGGCATTTCTTCCAGGGTGGAAGGGGCTCCCCCTTTGTCGCAACCGGCCAGTCCTAAACAAATAAGAAAAAGCGAGATTGCCACGGCCCCTTTGGGGCCTCGCAATGACATTGTAAATATTTTCGTCTCCATAAATTTTACCTTCCGTTGATTCGATACTCTGCCGGGGGTATTACCGGCCCCTGTACGGGTGCCGTGTTCACCACTGGAGCATCATCTGTCCTGTTGGGCATTGTCACCGGATTATTCACGGGCCCTTTTACCCCGGTACCGGGATCAATGGACACTGTCGGTTTTTCCTTGTTCACCTGACGAATCCTGTTCAAAAAGTCGAAGCAGAATTTCCGGTCGCCGTTTTCAATCATGTTGCCGCGTTTGTCATATTTGGGCGAAATATCTTTGATCCTGGTGTATTGCGACATCGCGTCGACGGCATAGTCGATATGTTTATTGCGTGCGCCAATATAGTCAAACACTTTCCGGTTTCCATTCTTGTCGTAATTGAAATTGAATTTTCCGAGGAAGCGCTCTGGCAGGGCACGTCCCGCATCGGTCTGTTTGATCTGCGCTTCCAGTATCTGTCCCATCTTGTCATGCTTGTTTTTGATGCTGAAGGCGGCCCCATTTTTGCCGGTGATGTTTTCCGCCTGCGACATCATGTCGTAGCCGTATTTGAATTCGGCCAGAGGGGTTGCGCCGCCAGCACGCGGCATAATCTGGATGCCGCTCACGCGACCGGCCGCATCGATCTGGATGGCGTCTTTTGTTTTTGGAAATTGAATTTCACCCGGGATGAAGCCCGAATATTTATAACTGAAAATTTGGAATCCGTCGACAATCGATCCCATCAGTCTCCCGCCTGCGTCGCGCTGGAGCAGGACCTTGCGGCCGGTGGGGTAGTCGAGTGAGGTGAGATTGCCGAGACCGTCGCGTCTTCCTATGGTGGAAAGTGTGTTGATTTTGTCCGAGTTGAGATAACCCATCGCATTGTAGTCGAGGGCGATGGTGACATCATCCTCTTTGCCCGGGTCGTTGTTGTCGAAGCCGTATCCGAGATAGCCGCCAAAATATTTGAACTCCTGATGTGTGGTGCCGCAGGTGTTGGCTCCGAGTGCGATGTCGCGCAGTAGCGGTTTGCAACTCGGTGTGACGGTCTGTGTGATGCCACTGCCGTCGGGGTCTCTCCATCCGGTCATGCAATCATTCTTGTTGTAGGTGTAATTGTAGCTTCCGCCGTTGGGGAGATCCATTTTTAAAATTCTTCCCAACGTATCGAGGGTTGTCGTTGTTTTTCCCCCGATACCGTCTTGCAGAACGACCTGTGAAGCCCTCCATTTCCAATCCATCAACTGATCTCCAGAGCTCCAACGGATGATTCGGCCCAGACCGTCATAGGTGTTCTCTTCCGTCGATCCGTTGGCGTAGGTGATCCGGATCGGCTGGTTGAAGCCGTCGAACTTGTAAGTAGTGATACTCCCATCGGGTGCGGTGACTTTGGCTCGGCGGCCCAGGGCATCATATTCAAACCTCTGTGTCTGTGTGACGCGGGAGCCGGTCACATCATCTTTGGCCGAAACAGTGACAGAATCAATTTGTCCTTTGGAGTTGTAAGTTAAAATTTGTGTTCTATCGATAGAGTCGCGGATTTTTATGGCGCGGCCCAGGGCATCATAATCGTAATTCATCATCAGCCCGTTGGGGTCTTCGATTCTTGTCGGTTTGCCTGCGGCATTGCGGTTAATTTTGGTGGTGGCCCCGTTATTGTTGACGACACCAATCCACCCCATTGCATCATACTGATAAGAAACGCTCTCGTGGCGAGCGGCCCCTTGCAGATCGTTGAAAGTTCTGTCGAGTGTTGTCACATTGGAGTCGGCGTCCAGTGTCAGATGCGTTTCTCCGGTTTCGGAATCTTTGTAGGTGATTGCACGGTCGAAGCCGTCATAAACAATTTCGGATCTGTTCCCTTCAGCATCGGTGATGAAGCGCACGTTGCCATTTTCGTCATACTCATAGCGCAGGGTCGCACTGCCGCGAGTCTCCTCGAAGGGATCACCGCGAAAATTTATTTTGAAAGAGGTGATGCCAAACATCGGATCTTTGATCTCCTGCAACACATCATTTTTATTGTAACCCAGATTGACCGCATGAAAATCGCTTCCATTGATCTGTTCTTTGACGGTGGTGAGATTGCTCAACAGATCGTAACTGTAATTGGTCTCTTTTGTGCTTCCCAATGGAGACGTGGGGTTGAGTGTGGTCCGTTTTATGATCTTGATGTTGTCATACGGATCAAATTTGTAGGTGGTGCCGATCTCCATCGGGCCTTTGAGAGAGACCGGCAGATCTCTTGCGTCGCTGGCCATATTCCATTTTCTCTGCTCCGTGTCGGTGTATTCAATCAACTGCGCCGACACATTGTATGTAAAACATTCCCTGATAGAACCTCCATAAGAGATGCCGTTGACCAAACCCCCCGCACCCCCGGCAACGGCGCCACAACCGGCCCCTGCTGTCGGTGCCGTTTTTGCGTTGTAGGTGTAGTTGGTGATGATCCCCATCGGATCGGTCGATCTCATAATCTGATGGGCGGCGTTGTATTCGAGTCGGTTGATGATCGCCACCACCTGTCCGCCCGGTGTGGTGATAGAAGGATAATTGATTTCTTTTAATTTTCGGAGCGGATCGGCGGTGTCATAAACATAACGAATCACGTTGCCTCTGGGCGTGGTGATGCCGGAGATTTGATTGAAGGTCGGTTCATAAGTGAAAGAGGTGCTGATGATCTGGCCCGCTTCCGCCGAACCCGGAGCGGGGTAGGCTTTTACCGAAAGCAGATTGCCGTGGGCCAGAGGGTTGCTCAACTTGTCGTCAAATTCATAGGTGATGTAATTGCCTTTGGGAAAAGTGGTGCGAATTGTTTCATTGTCGTTGTTGTACATATATCTGTAGGTGACACCGCCTCCGTTGATCATTGTTTTTTCAGCCACCAACCCGCGCTCGTTATATTTATAGAGCGTCTGGTTTCCGACGCGGTCGGTGGCGGTGACATCAGGGGCCATGTCGCCGTGGAGCGGATCGACACCGGCATAATTTAAACTCAAGGTCTGGTTGGGGCCGCCCCATATCTGTGTGACGACCCGGTCGAAGATGACGTTGTGGACATCTTGTCCATAGGTATTATTCAAAAAACGATTTCCTTCGCTGTCGATAATCGAGACAAGATTAAAATTCAAATTTTCAGGAGCTCCCCAGACAAAATTCTGGTTGAAACAGCCGTCGCGGCAGGCATCGCGTTGGGGGGCGGCGGCGCTGACGCAGTTGGGAAAACAATCGGCGGCAAAATCGGTGCAGAGGCAATCTGCAGAGTTTCCGTCGGCAAGTCTGCTGTTGCTGTTGCAACTGTTGCCACACATTGTGGAACAGTCTCCGGGACAATTATCGCAGTGTGGCAGGCATTCCGCCATGCCTTCGCTGTGGCATTCTGACAGAAATTCGTCCTCGCTATCACTCACGTTATCATCACATGTGGAAGAGACATCATACTCTGCGATCCAATCCTGGCAGGCGCCATCGGCATTGGTAACACACTCGCTTGTGTCATGGGCGTTGATACAGGCTTCAGTGCAGTTGCGATAGGCGGTGTCTCCCTCGCCATTCAGGTCACCGCACTCTTCATTTTCACAGGAAGATTGCCGGGCCTCTTCGCAGATAGTGTTAAAGTCGGCTCTCTCACAGGCCGAAGTCAGGCTTTCGTCGACCGCGTCTTGGCACTCATCAAAAATCTCCGATGCGATGTCTGGCCATGCATCCTCGCAGTTGGAAGTGACCGACGTGTCGCAATTGGAGGCACAGCTCTCGCATCCTGCAAGGCAGTCGCGATTGCATTGAGGAGGGCAGTCGGCGATGGCTTGATTGCAACTCGCTTCACAGCCGGTGCTGACTCCATGATCGCAAGAGTTGGAACAATAATTCAGCAAGTCTGCCGGAGAGGAGGCTCCTCCCGTGGTGCTGTCGGAGAAATGGCCATAATCATAATTGTAGGTTTCGGTGGTGCCGCGGGGTTGGCTGGCCGTTGGTGTAACGGTTGCTGTTTTCAAAACCCATGCGGCCGGCTGGCCAGAACGAGTTTCCAGATTGACGTAAGTGTAATTGGTGCTTTTGTTTCCACTGGTAACCCGAGATATTTTTCCATTCGGGTTATATTCAATAGTGATGCGGAACCCGAGTGCATTGGCAATGCTGTTCAATTTGCCGCTGGCATACGTCAGAACAGTCTGGTTTCCAAAGCGGTCTTCCATTTTAGTGAGAAGCACCCAGCCTTCGGCGTTGGTCTCGGGGCCGTAGGTCTCTTTGGAACCGTTGGCATAGTTGAGAAAATATTGGCTCGCATTGTCGGGATTGCGGGATAAAACGGCATACATCCCCTTGGGCGAAATATAAATAGTGTTGAGCAGTGTGAAGAGTTGAACATCTCCCCCGGGTCCAAAACGTTGCATGCCGTTTGTCGCGGCTTTAAGTCCGATGTTGTAATTGAAGGTCCAGTTGTTTCCGATCGGTCCATTGTAACGGAGCTGACTGCGATAAATTCTCTCCCAGTTCATCGGCAGGGAGTTGGTCGGAACTTCCAGATCTGTTTTGTGATAAACAAATTCGCCCGAATAAAAAAGGACCGGTTCGGAATCTTTTCCGGCGACTTTGCCTTCGTCTTTGCCGGGTGGTGGTTGCGGTGTTGTCGGATTGGGATTCCCCGACGGAGGTGGCAGTGCACCTCCTGTTGCTCCGGCAGAGGGAGGTGGTGGAGGAGGTTGTGGCAGTGGAGCCAGTTCAGCTGGAGGAATCACGACTGTAGGGGGTCCCTCTCTATCCGGTGGTATATCCACATTCGGATAGGATGGGGGCCGCGGAGGTGAGGGTGGATCGACATCACAAACACCCGCTGTCTGGCAAATATTTCTGCCATCCGGCCAATCGAATGAACCGTTGCCTTCACCATCACCCTCGCAAAAATCCTGTGAAGAATCTTCTTCGCACGAGACTTGCTGACACTCGTCTATGGTGCCATCCATATTGCAGATGCACTCTGCCACATCGGGATCATCGCCCAAGTCTGACAGACAGGAACCACATGTGGAGTTGGAGTCATCCCACTGGTCAACGGGCTGTCCGTCAAGATCTGTGTCTCCCCATTCCTCTACGTCATCCAGACTGTTGCAATAGCAGGTTCCATTGACTCCATCCACCTCTCCGCAGGAGGTGATGCCGCAACTGTATTCATCTCCTCCGTTTCCAATGCAGTCGGCTACATCCGCGTCCACGCCAAATTCATCTTGCAGACAATCCGAACAGGTATCGTTTTGACATGTGGAAATAGGGTTGCATTCTGCGGAGTCAAAGTCACCCGAGCACTCTTCGCATTCATCGTCGCTGGTGTCGTCGCAATCTTCCGAGCACCAGACTGTTCCACTGTCGCTCACAGTCGATTTTTCGTAACAGGTGTCTCCCTCGAAGGTGCAGTCATCGGCAAAAAGTTTTGGTGCAAATCCCCACTGGAGAAAAAGGACGACAAACAGGGCGGCTATTTTTGGAAGTGTTTTACGCACCGACGGGTTTTAGAGCAATTCCTGTGCCAAGATTTTGGAAGGTTTATTCAAAAAAAGAACTTTAATTTCACGTTGTTAAAAAATGTCGGATAAAAAAGAGTCAAAATTCAGACGCACGAACTCTCATAATGAGAATTCGCGTCAAAAAATTGTTGTCAGATATTTATTTTTTGGCAGGAGCCGGTGCCGTGATTGTTGCAGGTGCGGATACAGAAGTTGCGCTGGATGCACTGGTTGATAGCTTCGCCCATTCTGTGGCCTCTTCTCTTTTCAACGCGGCGATTCTTTTGAGCACGACCGCATCAGCCAAGTTGCCTTTGGCTTCCAGCTTCTGGGCGCGTCTTGTCAATGCATCAGCCGATTTGTTGGCGTTGGCCGATCTTTTTTGAATCATCTCCACTTTCGTCAGTTTGGGTCTTGGAATGCCGCTTTGAACTTTGATGGCCGCTGGTTTGGCCGGAGCCACCGCAGGCATTGCAGGCTTGGCCGGGGCGGGTGCCACCGGTTTCACCACCGTTTGCGCCATGAGCGAAGTCGCAAAAAAGAGACCCAAGATCGTGAAACTTATTTTCTTCATATTTTTCTCCTTTTGAATTTCTTAAAATTTATCATGCCTGATTATTGTCTCCAAGTTATTTCTTATCTTCTTTTTTTGGTGCGACCAGTTCACCCAGCCCCAAGCCGGCACCAACAGTGGTGGCTGCGCCACCTACTCCCGCTCCCAAGACACGGGGATCCAGCTTTCCCCCTGCTGGATTGAACTTGTCGGGATGATAAACGCTGATTTTCTTCCATCCTGTGGGACTCGGCTCGGGTAAACCGGCGTAACCTTTCATGCGATTGTATAGCCCTTGTTTCAATTTTGATGGAGTGTAGGGTTCCACTTTAACTTTGAACCCGTCCTTCGCCAAGCGTTGTTCTATGGCTCGAACAGCCCGGACCGCTTCGTCGGAAGGCGTTGTTCCGACATATTTTATGCCGGGATCGAGACCCTTCACCAAACTTTTTACATCCGATAATTTTACGGCTCCAGCTTCCATATGCAAGTTTCGCACATTGCTCACCGCGGTTCTTTCAATAACAAAAGGTCCTTTGCTTTCAATAAGTCCTATTGCTTCAGCGCCGGCGTTTGAGGCCCGTCTTACTCCCAGTTGGGCTCCTCTGGCGAGACCGCTCATGGCTCCAGCCACTTTTGTCACGCCCTTAAATACTATCCCGCCTCCAACAACCATTGCAACATTGGCCGCGACGCCCCAAGTGGTGTCGGGTAATATCATGTCCCACATGAAACAGTTGTTACTGCCGCAGGCCTCATTTTTAAAATCTTTGACGACTCCGGCATAGGGATCGCCGTGACCTCTCTCCACAATATAATCGAGATAACCTTCCACCGACGCTTCTTCTCCCGCCAATCCCAACGGATCTATTTTGGTGTAGGGAGCGTTGCCGACATAGGCTGTCGCATTGGGACCGTCGGCATATCCGATCGGATCGCGCTGGAGAAATTTTCCGATCTGTGGATCGTAGGCGCGATAGGGAAATAAATAGAGTTCGGCCACCGGATCATAATATTGCCCGGTGTATAAAATCGGGTTGCCGAGTTTGGAAACCGGATAGTCGGCGGTGGCATTGCGAACGACCGTGTCGCCAAAAGGGGAGAAGAAATTTTTCTCGGCGACATCACCGGTCTCTTCTTTTGTCACCACCGCCGGTGAACCGAGCGTATCTTTGTGCAACGCCAAACCCTTTTCCGGTGTGATTTGTCCGTTCGTGTTCTGCGGCGATTTGGGAATGAGATAGTCGATGCCATTGGCGCCGTGAAAAAATTCGAGCTGATCCAATACACCGTTGCGGTTGTATTCCACGGTGCGCATCAGATCAAAGTAGGCCCACTGCGATGACCTTTCAGTGGGGCCATCTTTATATTGCCTCCCTACCATCCTGTTGAGGGCGTCGTAGTCATATCCGACCTGTGTGGTTGGAGGAGCGGTGGATGCAGGCGGAGCAGTCGCTTACTGTTGATACGAAGCATTGGCTTGTGAATAGGTATTGCTCCGCTGCTGGGCAATGATCGCGGAATAATCGGCATTATTTTTATTCTGATCGGCATTTTGGGCCAGCTGATATTGCACCTGAAAGGTCACTTGGCCCGGCGTTGTCGTCGTATTGCTATTTTTTAAATCGGTTGCGATCTGTTTTTGAACTGTGTTGAGTTCGATTTTGATATCGGCCGGAATGAGGGTCGTTTTATTTTTATCCAGTTTCATAAAGGCCACCGATTGTGGAGCGGGGGAAGTTGCGGTGGTTGTGTTTACGGCTTTGGAGGCGGAGCCCGCTGACTCTTCGATGGGAGCGGGCACAATGGCATCCTGATCGACAACGATAAAAACGCCGAGTGCTGGAATCCAGCCGACCTGCACCGGTTTTTGAAATTGATCGAGAGCTTTGAGTGCGGGTGAAACTTCAGTCTCCTCCGGAATATCGCAAGTCAGGCCGTTATCCGCCAGCGTGCAGTCATAAAAAAATTCCATTTCGAGTTCAACAGGGGGGAGCGTTTCATTCAATTGTGCCTGTTGAGGTTCCTCCGCGTAAAGATGGGCGGATAAACTCAACAGCATTAAGATGATGGTTTTTTTCATCCATTGGGCCTTTGTGCATCTTCCATGCCAAAAAATGGGATGATTTTTTATGGGGAAAAAAAATCAGGGGAGGGTAATTTCTCACTTTGAAAGTCAATGTTTTGACAGAATAAAAAGCGGCCCTTTTTCAGGGACCGATATTTTTTTTCCCATAATTTCATGTTCGCCCGGTGATAGTTGTAGGCGGAACATTTGAAAGTTGGCCGGCAATGAAGACCAGATGCGCAAATCAGCCTCTTCAAAAGCGTTGAATAAAACCGAAATAGCCGCCGCGGCCAGCAACCCCTCGAATTGTTTTTGTGCTTCCGAGATTTTTCCTGTGCGCGTTTTCAGCGAATAATAACTCTGCATCTCGGCCCATTGCTTGAAGGCTGTTTTGACAAACTTGTGGTCTTTGGCCACTTCCAGTTTTTTTGTCAGGTTGTTTTCTGCCATGGCATTGATGTTGCTTAAGGGGATCGTCTTGCCGGCCGGTTTGCCATCCACCCGGATTTCAACGGGTGCGACGTTGGGAGTGCGGATTTTAACTTTGGGCAATTCCAGAAGAATATCTGCAATCCATTTTTTTTCTCCCTCCAGCACAGGGCTTGATCCCGATGCCACAATCACGATCACATTTGTCTCGTTGTCGATGGCTTTGGCGTGGGGGTTTGCTCTCACAGCCTTTTGATAATCGATGCGGGCATCGTCTTTGAGTCCATTGGCTTGCCAAATTGTTGCGGCCAGCATCAACGCAAACGGATCTTCAAATTCTTTTGGAATTTGCGACCCAAAAAAACGGCGAAGCGTGGTGTTGTATTGGCGCACTTCAATCAGCGCCTCTTTGAAATTGCCCATCAGCGCAGAATTGAGCATCTGATACACTTCGATCAACAATCGTTCATAGGTTTCACCAGAATAAGGGAGGATCGTTTCATTGGTGAAGGCGGCGGCAATCTCCTGATGGGCATATTTGCTCTCGAGATAATCCGACAGGTGATGCGCCTTTTCAAAAACGGCATTGCTCTCTTTATAACGACCGGCGGCGTGCAGATAAACGGCTTTGTCGAGCAGATACAAAAGCTGGTCCTGTTTGCGAAATTTTTGCTTGTCGATTTCTTGTAGCGCCTCTTCAACATCACCCCGCGCATAAGCACTCTGCGCCGGCGTGCTCGTCCGCCAATCCATTTGCCTGGCGCAAGCAATGCCGACGCAAAACAAAAGTAGAATGACAATTTTGATTCGCTGGGGGGTGGGTGACAGCTTTGGGTCGATCCCCCCCGAGCGTATGCGAGTGGGGGGATGGGCCCCAAAGCTGTCACCCACCCTGCGGCGCGTAGTTTTAATTCCCCACATGTTTTTTGCGGAAGGTTTTTTTGAGCTCCACTTCATCGGTCCATGCGATTTCTCCGGTGGAGAGATTTGTCAGCTCGAGTGTTGTCTTGTAATAGACAATCTCGCGGCGCCCAACGGGTTGCCGGATGGAACTCAAATATCCGGAGATGAGATAATCGGCCCCGGTCTGGGAACCCTTTCGTTTGGCGGTTTCCGGCGAGACGAAACCGGAATCTTCATCTTCATATTCATATTCCTTCTCCATCTTGCCGCGCAGGCGTTCGTTCAAAAAGGTGAACTTCTGCCCCTTGAAAATTTCGGTGCGGATTTTTTGCGACAGCGCAATCATGTCGATATGTTCATCGGTGGCGTTTGAAAAGAGACTCATCATCACGGTCGGTTTTGTTGCAGGCTCATTTGTAATGGGTGATTTCAAAAGAGACTTGCTCAAATCTTTGGCAATCTTTTGCATGTCGGTTTCGACAAACTGGTCACTCAACAGATCAGTCTTGGAGGGGTCGACATATTTTCCCCCTGAATATTGGCGGGGGCCACAGGCGGCCAGCAGAAAAAAACAGACGGCAATCCAGATCCATGTTTTCATAAACTCTCCTTGGTTTATTCTTGGGTTAAGGGTTGATAGGCCAAAAGGGGGTGATAGGAAAGACGCAATGTGTCGGAGGTGAATATAGAAAGGAGTTGTCTATTGGGAACGACTCTGGGATAGGTTCTGCCAAATTCATGTCGGAAACCATCACACTTCTTATCCCTGTATTAAACGAGATCGACGGACTTCGGCAAATCATGCCGCGCATTCAGAAAAAATTGTTTGATCAGATTCTGATTGTGGATGGCCAATCGACCGATGGCAGTGCGGTATATGCCAGAGAAGAGGGATATGAAGTGTATATCCAGAAAAAACCGGGAATCCGCCATGCCTACATTGAAGCCTTTCCCCATGTTCGCGGAGATCTTGTCATCACCTTCAGCCCGGACGGCAATTCCATTCCCGAGCTGTTGCCCGCACTCATCGCCAAAATTAAAGAGGGATACGACATGGTGATTGTCTCCCGTTATTTTGATGGGGCCAAAAGCGAAGACGACAACTGGATGACGGCATTCGGCAATTGGATGTTCACCCGCATCATTAATATTCTGCATGGGGGCAACTATACCGATGCGATGGTGATGTATCGGGCCTATCGGAAAAAGATTTTTTACGATCTGCAACTGGATAATGAAAATGCCTATCTCCCCGAGCGCTTATTGTGCACAGTGATCAGCATGGAGCCCCTTTTGTCGGTGCGGGTGGCCAAAAGAAAACTGTCTTTTTGCGACATGGCAGGCGATGAGCCTCCACGTATCGGGGGTTCCAGAAAACTGCTTCCATTCCGATGGGGTATATCCTACTTGCTCCAGGTATTTCGTGAAGTCTATTATTGGCGCTAATCGACGTAGGGAATTCTTATGTCAGGAGGGGGATCGGAATAGGGGATGCTTATCTGCCCCCTTTTTATTTTTCCAGGAGGAGGTGGTGGTTGCGCTTTCGGGTCGTAGTAACCGCCGCTCATCACGACAGGTTGGTCGACAAAAGCAGTCTCCTTCTTTTTGGAGGCGGTCTTCTTTGAAATTTCTGGCAACTTGTATTTATTGGCCTCTTTTTTTTCGGCTTTTTTGCTGATCTGCTCCGGTGTTTCAAAAGCAGGTGGGGGAGGGGGTCTTAAGAAGGAAGCGGCTGGTGCTTGCACCACCGGAATGCCGACGGGTTGAATCACCTGACCAATGCCCGTGGTTAAGGTGGCTCTGGGATTGTTTCCCAAGAGGGCTTCCGTTACCGTATTCTCTTGCGCGTAACTTTTGACCGCAAAAACTGCAATTAGAATTGACAAGAAGATGAATTTCATACAGGTGAAACATAGCATCTCACGTCTTATTTTGCAAAAATATGTTAAAAAAAGTTTTATTTATTTGCCGTGGTAATGCCTGTCGCTCTCAAATGGCGGAAGCTTTTGCCAAGGCATATGGCGAGGATATCCTGGAGCCCTACAGTGCCGGGATAAAACCGGCCGGTTTTGTCCACTCCAAGGTTATTACAGTCATGGAAGAGGAGGGCATCAGCCTGAAGGGGCAAACCTCCAAACCGGTGGATCCTGTACTCCTTTCCCAAATGGATTGGGTGATCAGTTTGTCTCAAGAGGCCCAGAAGATTTTTCTTTCCGTTCCTTCTTCGGTGCATACCGAGTATTGGCCCGTGGATGATCCGACAGTGGTTTTTGGAAAAGAAGAGAGGATCTTGGAGGCTTTTCGTCTGACGCGTGACACTATTGGGGAGAGGATCAAGAAATTAATTCAGAATTTAGGCGGCTCGGTTAAATAATTTTTTCCACCACGGTTGTTCGTCATGTTTTCTTTTGTGCTTTTCCCGAACCAACTCTTCATCGGGACCGTAATATTCTTTGTAATAATAGTAGGTCGGAGCCATCTTCATTTCTGCCGCTTTGATGTTATTCAAGACAACGCCCAGAATATTGGCACCCGTGCTGGCAAGCTGAACCTTGGCCCTTTTGAGCGCCCCTCTGGCTGTTCTGCCGACCTGATAGACGAGTATGACCCCATCCACCTGCGATGCTATAACGGAAGGGTCCGAGACGGGCAAAACCGGAGGTGTATCAATGATTGTATAATCGAAATTCTGGCGCAGATCTTGAAGCAGTGTTTTCATTTTGTCTGTGGAAAGAAGTTCGGCCGGATTCTGCGGAAGCTTGCCGGAAGTGATCAGATAAAAGTTGTCGATGCCCATGGTTTTTAAAATGCGGACCGGCGGTAATTCTCCCACGAGAAAGTCGGTTGTTTTGCGAACAACATCCTGCCAGGGGATGTCTTTGGTCAGAATTTCTACCAACCCCGGTTCTTTGGCCACACCCATGATGTGACTTAATGTTTCACGCCGCAGATCGGCGGAAACGAGACAGGTTTTGTAACCATTCTGCGCGAGGGTCAGACTTAGATTGAGAGAGGTCATTGATTTTCCCTCTCTGGCTCCGGCGCTGGTTATCTCCAGCACCTGTCCTTTTTTTTGGCCGATGGCAAAATTGACGTTTGTCCTCAATGTTTTATAGGCTTCCAGGGCGGAAAAAGAGTGTTCATCACTGTGAAGCACAACGAGTTTGCGCACCTTCTCTATGTCGAACAGATCGCTTCCCGAAGAACGCTGAAAAGTTTTGAAAGGCTTGAGCAGACTGCTCCAACTCCAATGCATCTGCTGGGTCTCCGGGCGCACCATTTCCGGAATGACACCCAGAATGGGAATTTGAAGAAAATCTTCCACCTCTTCGATGGTGGAAATGGAGGTATCTACATTTTCTTTAACGAAAGCCAACAGGATACCCAAAATCAGGGCAATGACCGCGCCGATGGTCACATTTTTTTGGACATCCGGGGCAATGGGTGAGTCTGGCACCGAGGCGAGGTTGAGAATGGTGATGCCGGAGACAGTCTGGGCCTCCGATATTTTGGCCTCCTCATATTTTTGTTTCAGGCTGGCCGATATGGTTTGGAGGGTTCCGATTTCACGGTTGATCTGGTTGTATTCCATTTCCAGTTGCGGGTTTTGGCCCATCCTGGATCGCAAGGATGCAATTTGGGCCTGGGTTTCCATGACCTCCGGATGTCTGGGTGTATATTTTTCAAGCAGGTCACTCAATTTCAACTCCAGAGTGGCAAGCTGACTCTGGTAGGATCCAATGACGGCGCTTGAGGCGGAGCCCTGCTTGAAATTTCTCAATTTTTCTTCATTTTCATTCAGTTTCGACTCATTTTCTTTTAAAAGACTGCCGACGTATTCGCGGACTTGGCGTGCCTGCTCATTATAATCTTTGAGACTCCAGTCCTGGTAACCTTTTGCCACCATATTCACGACCAACGCCGCTTCTTCCGGATTGCCGGAGGTGACGGAGAGATCCACAATATTGGTATTTCCACGTCGTGTGGCAGAAACCCCTTCAAACTGACCGGCAATTTCGTTTTTTTCTTCTGCCGACATCCCTTCTTTAAACAGGCCGGAAAGAGAGGCCGCTTCATAGGCGACACCATGGCTGTTGAGCACCTGCATCTGGGTTTCAATGAAATCAGAGCTGTCAAAACTGCTGGTGGTCGGGTCGGAGGTGGCCGCAGTTCTCGGTTTGTCGATTTTTATGGTGGCTCCCGCCTCATAGGTGGGTGGAATTCTGGAGCTGTGCAACCAGATGGCGCTGGTGGTCACACAAAAAGTTGCCAGAACAATCATCTTGCGCCGTTTGATGATTCGCCAGTAATCCGCCAGATCTAGTTCGTATGTTTTAGGCATAATTTATGAGCTTATTGTGTTTGGCCGTCCAGGGAGCCTCGGAGCTCCTGTTGTGCCGTGGTTCCAAGCAAAACAGTCGAGAACAAAGGCGTGATCTGTGCAAGGACGGCATTGAAATTGGCCATGAATTTCTTGGGAACATAAATAATATCATTGGATGCAATGGCGATGTTCTGGCTCAAGTCTCCCTTCAAGATGCGGGCCACGTTCAGACGATAAACCTGCGGATGGGCCAGCCCACCGCGGATCAAAAGAGTGGCGTGTTTCAGACTGTCATTATTAAACCCTCCTGCCATGGCAATAACGTCGATAACATTTCCCCCGCCGGGAACAGAATAGATGCCGGGACCCTTGATCTCACCCAGTACAATGACCTTTGTGCCGCCAAATTTCTGGACGGCGATAGAGACTTCCGGAACTCTTATAAAATCTTTCAGGGCGCGGGTGATTTTTTCATCCAGTTCAACAAGAGTGATTCCCGCCGCGGCAATGTCTCCCACGAGGGGGTAGGAAAGGATGCCGTCCGGGCGGACAATGACGCTTTTATCCAAATCCGGGTTTCTCCAGACAGAAATCTCCAACACATCTCCGACGCCGATAAGATAAACGGGGGCTTTGGGGGGTTCAGTCCCTTCGACATATTGTTCCCTGATTTCCTCTTGGACCTCTTCTTCTTTGACGGGTGAAGATTCAGTGGATTCTTTTTTGTGGGTCATGGCGACCTGTCGGGCCTCTGCTTTTTCCGCCTTTTCCATGGCGCGTTGTTCTTTCTGTTGCTGGCGTTGTTCCGATTCTTTCTGGCGCCTAGCCTCGTTGCTTCTGGCAATGGTTTCTTTGGCCATGTGATTGTAGGATTTCTTCAAATAACCGGTGGACTGCTTGTAGTGTGGATCCAGAGCGACAATTTTTTCAAAAAGGTTTTTGGATTCTTCAAACTGACCCTCCGAGTAGAAGGCTTTTGCCTGTTCATAGCACGAGGCAATGGTCTCTTCGGTGCAGGAAACCCCTTCCGCTTGTGCGTGAACGTTGAAGGTGATCAAAAAAAACGTGAAAACAAAAATTTTGAGGATATTTATTCGCATGGATTCGATTCAGTGCGAAACTTTACTATGGAGGGGAGGGGGTGTCAATTTTTACTTTGTTGAAATCTTTCTACGAGAACCGTAACGGAAATCGAGAGAAAGTGTTTGGGAGGGTCGCTGTTCGGTTTGGGTC
>JAUSII010000028.1 GCA_030648035.1 Deltaproteobacteria bacterium
AAACATACGAAGTGAAAGTTGCCGGCCTTCCGTCCAAAGAAAAACTGGAGAAATTGGAAACCGGAGTGAAATTGGAATGGGGCACCACGCTTCCGGCCAAAGTCAAAGTGCTCAAACAGACCGACAATAATACCTGGCTACAGATCAACCTGATTGAGGGAAAGAATCGCCAGATACGCAAAATGGTGGAAAAACTGGGCTATAGCGTTATCAAACTTCGCCGCGTTGCCATTGGCCCCTTCAAACTCGGGAGTTTGAAACCGGGCGAATATCGCAAGGTCCCCCTGAAACGTTAAACGTAACCGTTTTCCTGAAACCAGAGGATCGCTTTTTTGAAAGCGTTGTCGATGGAACTCTGCGGAAGACCCAGCTCACTCACCGCCTTGGCAGGACTAAAATACATAAATTTTTTGGCCATCTTCACCGCCCCAATCGCAATGGCGGGCGGGCGGCGCAAAATTTTGCCGATCAGCTCGCTCCCGTAAGCGGCCGTCAGGGCAACACTGTAGGGAATCTGAAACTTGGGGGCCTTGCGATTTCCCAAGCGTGCAATTTTTTCATAAATTTCTTTGAGCGACATGTTCTGGTTTCCCAGAATATAGCGTTCTCCCACTCTCCCCTTTTCTGCCGCCAACCAATGGCCCGCCACCACATCTTCCACATCGATCACATTCAAACCGGTATCGACATAGGCTGGCACTCTCCCATTTAAAAAATCGACAATGATTTTGCCGGTCGGCGTCGGCTTGGCGTCATAGGGACCTATCGGCGCAGAAGGGTTGACAATGACCACCGGCAATCCTTCGTCGGCAAAAATTTTGGCCACCTGTTCCGCCTGAAATTTGGAGCGTTTGTAGTCATTATGCAGATCACTCTTGGCGGGATAGCAGGTTTCATCCGATGGAAAATGGGGATCTTCCGGATAGCGAATCGCCCCGACGGTGCTGGTATAAACTATTTTTGAAATGTTTGTCTCGCGCGCGGCCTCCAGCATGTTGCGCGTGCCGCCAACATTGCTGTCGTAGAACTCTTTGGGATCGGCAGACCAGAACTGATAGGAAGCGGCGACGTGATAGAGCTGATCGCAACCCTCACAGGCCTTGACCAACGAAGCCTTGTTGCGCAGATCGCCGTGAACTTTTTCGACATCGAGACCTTTGAGATTTCCAAGCGAACTTGTTGGACGAATCAAAGCCCGGACAGAACAGTTCTTCTTCAAAAGAAACCGGACCAGATTGGAACCGATAAACCCGGTGGCACCGGTGACTAAGACTTTATACATTCCATTTCGACCGGAAAAAATCGGTGGTGGCGCTCAAACCCTGTTCGAAATTGGTCGTCGCTTTCCAACCGAGATCTTTAAACGCTTTTTCAGACGAGGCGACCTTGCCTCCAAAATCACCCGGGCGCGCGGGGAGAAATTCAACCTTCACTTTGTCTTTGCCCAGAAGATTCTGGATCGACTCTGCCACGCGGCGGATGGTGATTTTTTCGGGGCCTTCCAGATTATAAACCTGGTTGGCGGCGGAATCTCTCATTGCCAAGACATGCGCTGTCGCCATGTCTTTGACATAGACGAAGTTGCGATATTGATCGCCCTCGCCGGTGATGCTCAAAGCCTGTCCGTTGAAAGCCTTTTTCAAAAAGATCGGGATGAGCAATTCTTCGCGCATGCGCGGGCCGTAAGGAATGCCATAACGTAAAATGGTGAAGGGAACATTGTAGAGCTGGGCATAATTATGAAACAACATCTCGGCCGCAATTTTGGTTGAGGTATAAATGTGGCCAGCCGAAGGAAGATAAAACGGCGAATCTTCTGTGATCGGCTCTTTCTCTTTGGAACCGTTGTAGACCCAAACGGTCGAGGCAAAATAGACACGCTTCGCTTTGTGAATTCTGGCCGCTTCCAGAACATTCACCGTCCCCTTGACGTTCAAGTCGGTGCAATAAACCGGATATTTGTAGGCGTAGTTGACATTGGAGACCGCGGCGATGTGATAAATATGTTCCGCGCCTTTGGTCGCTTCCAACACCGATGCAAAATCGAGCAGATCGACATCTTCATATTTCACATCACTGCGATGCGGCTTGCAGTGATAATCGAGAATCGTGACTTCGTGTCCCGCTTCGATGAGTGAATCAACAACATGAGAACCGATAAAACCGGAACCGCCGGTTACTAATACCTTAGCCATGGAATGCCTCCTTTAAACTTGCAATTACGTGAGTTGCTTCTTCTGCGGTCATACTGGGGAACAGCGGCAGACAGATGTGGCGCGCGCACAAATCATCGGCCACCGGAAAAGAACCACCCGACCATTGTTGAAACACCGGTTGCTTGTGCAAAGGCAATTCATAAACCTCGCCTGTCAGGCTGACACCGGTTTTTTCCTTGAATGCCTTTTTGAAAGCCCCACGATCTTGAAGCTGTTTGTTGGGAACAAAAATATATTTGTAATAATTGGAGAAGCTATCGGACGGAACTTTCAGCGCTTTTCCAAAATCGCAATTAGCCAGCGACTCATCATAAAACTTGGCGATCGCGGCCCGCTTTTTTAAAATTTCCGGCAGGCGTCTGATCTGCACCAGCCCGATGGCGGCGTTGGGCTCGCTCATGCGCCAGTTGTAACCCATTTTGCCGTGGGTGTTGGTGAGGAAAGATGTTTTTCCCTGATCGCGGTAGAGCTGGGCCTCTTCGAAGATTTTCTTGTCGTTGGTGAGGATCATGCCGCCTTCTCCGGAGGTCATGATTTTTGTGGGATAAAAAGAGAGTGTGCCGGCGATTCCAAACGTGCCGGCATGTTTGCCGTTCAATGTGGAGCCGTGGGCGTGGGCCGCATCTTCCAGACACCACAATCCCTTTTGTTTGCACCAGTCGATAATCTCGGGAGTCTGATGCGACACCAAGCCTGCAATGTGAACCAGAATCACGCCCGCTGTTTTGGGGGTCAATCTTTTTTCAAGTTCGGCGGTGGAAATGGCGAAGGTCTCTGGATTCATGTCGACAAAAACTGGATTACCTCCCGCATGGACCACTGCGGCCGCAGTTGCAAAAAAAGTATTGGTCGGAACCAGAACATCTTTGCCTGCGATATCGAGAACACGAAGGGGAATTTCAATGGCGGAGGTCCCGCTGTTGACAGCCACCGCATATTGCGCGCCCGTAAAAGCGGCAAATTCCTTTTCAAATTCTTTACCCAAAGCACCCAGCGTCAGCATGCCAGAGCCCAACATCTCTTTAATTTTTTCAGCCACCCAATTTTTATCTTCTTCAGGGAAATAGGCTTTAACCGGCGGGATATTCATCTTTGTCTGGTAGCTCATTGTCTGTCTCCTTTGTCTCGTTGTTCCACGATTTCGCCACAAACATCACACCTGCTGTTATCAACACAATACCGACCCAGCGTTCAAAATTGATGCTCTCCCCTAGCAAAAAGAAGGCCAAAAGGGCAACAAAAATATACTCGACCGCATGCATCGGCAAAGCCCAGCTTAAATCGGCCCAGGAGAGCACTACAAGCCACAATAAAAAATAGGCCAACTCCATGATTATCCCCAAAATAACCCATGGATTAAGTATGGCGGAGGAAAAATAATGAAACAATGGGATGATCTGCCAAATCTCAAGCGCCCCCACCTGATTCATCCCCTTGCTTAGGGCAATATTCCCGATGCCGGCACAGATAAGCGCCAAAAAAAGTGTGAGGGTTGTTTTCACCATGATCGCACCAGAAAAAGAATTCCCACAGAAATAAGACCGATGCCGATCCAGCGACTGACATCGATCTTCTCTTTGAGAAAAAAAACGGCCATCAGGGCGACAAAAACATATTCGATTGCATTCATCGGAAGCGCCCAACTGACATTCGCCCACGAGAGGACCACCAGCCACAAAAAGAAATAGGCGATACTGACGATCACTCCCAAAATAACATAAAGGTTACCGGCCGATTTAAAGAAATATTGGGCCAGGGCCAGAGGACGATAATTTTCAAGAGGGCCCACAACCTGCATTCCCTTTCTTAAAAAAATATTTCCGATGCCGGCACAGGCCATGGCGAGCCAAAGAACAATCAAAGCGCGAATCATAAGTTATTCCCGTTGTCATTGCGAGGCCCGAAGGGCCGTGGCAATCCAGCTGATTATCGGGATTGCTTCGCTACGCTCGCAATGACATTTCCGTAAAAGTGGTCCTTTCAATACCGGCTTCTTCCAACAACTTTTTTACCTTCGGACTCAAAAGGGCTTTGAGCTCTGCTTCGTGCTGATAATTGGGCATTGTCTCTTTTAAAATGCCCGCGGTCCCGATGGCGGGATGACAATAAATTTCTGTCACCCCGTCTTTTATTTTTGGAATAATTTTAAGCCACGCCTCTTCTGTCATGCGGCCCGATTCAAACAGACCGAAAACTTCGTCATTAAATGCAATACGCGCGGCACGAAGCTTGGCTCGCATGGTGGCCACCCACGGCGCCATCATTACTGCATTCAACGCCTGCCCCGCGTTGAGAGAGCGCCACCCCTGCCACGGCACCCGTATCGCCTTGATTTTATATTTTTTGCACAACCGCACCGCAGTGGCCAGAATGGTCGGATGGATATGAATATGATTGTGGCTGTCGAGATGATCCATGACAAGACCACCCTCCAGAAATTTCTGGATCTGCGCTTCGCACTCCATTGAAATCTGTTTCTGCAATTTTTCCGAGAAAAAATATTTGACGCCGGCGGCAACAATTTTGCTGGAAAATTTTTGATTCTCGTCAACCAAGTCGGGAATTTTGGAGCGGGGCAAAACGGAAGTCCCTTCGACCAATGTGAGATGGAGGCCCACTTTTAAAGTCGGATTTTTTTTGGCCAGAGAAAAAGCCTCGTCCGCCGCGCTCTCTCCCACCATCAGACTGGCAGAGGTGAGAATCCCTTTCGCATGTGCCTGAACAACGGCCGCATTCACTTCTGCACAGAGCCCAAAATCGTCGGCAGTAACAATGAGTTTTTTTGCCATGACGGGCCTCTGCTAACATCCCAACCTTCTAATGTCACCTTATGATTCAACCTCCACCATTTTTCCTTTTTCGATGATGAAAGTGCGATCTTTCCAGACGGTTTTGCGTTTGACGAAGCTGGCGAACCAGACGAAGAAACCAAGGATGTCGCGAATGGGAAGCAGTCCGATGGCTTTTAACCCTTGTGTGTCTTTCAAAAAGAAAAAAGAATTGATCCAGGTGGTGAAGAGCCTCACACCCACTGTCGCCGTCAAAACAAGTTTTGCATCCGGGCCGCCCGAAAAGGCGTAGAGGACGGCAAACGGAATGCCGCGGATGAGAAGCGTGAAAAAAAATCCGACACCGGCGGCGGCACGCGTGTTCTGGTCCCAATAAACTTGATGCCGCCACCATCCCAGAAAATTTTTGAGATCGACACCGGTCGCCGCAACATAGGGAGAAAAATGAATTTTATATCCGGCCTCCACAGCGCGGCGGCCCAATTCAAAATCTTCCACCAGAAAATGGGCCAACGGTGCCAAACCACCAATCTGTTCCAACACATCGCGCCGCACCGCCTGCGACGCCCCCGGGCACGCGAGCGAGGCGTGCGTGACGGTTGCAAAAACAACGGAGGGAATAAAATCGGCGTTGAAAGAGAGAAGCTCCAGATATTCTTCAAACGAGTCGGCGCACCAGGCTTTGTAAAGAGTGCAGGAGACGCCGATCTCCTTGTTGCCCAGCGGGGCGACAATGGTTTTCAAATAATCCGATTTCAAAAACATATCGCTGTCTGAAAAAACGAGCACCTCGCCCTCGGCATGTTTGCTGGCGTTATAAATATTGGCCAACCGCCCGTTGGGTCCGATGGCCTCTTCATCAATGACGATCTGCATCTTCACGCCGGGATAATTTTTGCGGATTTCCTTTAAAACTTTCAATGCCGGATCTGCCGGATTCTGCACCGAATAGATCACCTCGAAGCGGGGATAATTTTGCAAACAGGCCGTCGCCAGATTTTCGTAGAGATTTTTTTCAAGTCCGCAGACCGGCTTAATGAGGGAGACGAAGGGAGAAAAGGAGCCAGGTTCGGGGGAAAGAACCTGGCACCTTTTCTTCTTTCGCAAAAAAAATATCGCCATGCAAACCGAGGTCATCAGCCAGTAGAGGCACGCGCAGGCGACGGGGATGAGAAGGAAAAGTTGCCAGATCATATTTGGCCATTCAGTTTGCTATGTTTTCGACTGTAGCCAAAATAGATGACCAACCCGATCACCATCCAGGAGATAAAGCGAACCCAGGTTATCCCGGGCAAGCGGACCATGAGAAAAAGACAGAAAAAAATTCCCAATAGGGGGACGAGTGGAACAAAGGGGCAACGAAAGGCCCGTTTCAAATGCGGCTCTTTGTATCGCAAAACAATAATGCCTCCGCAGACAAGCGCAAACGCGAAGAGTGTGCCGATACTGGTGAGCTCGGCCGCCGTGCCGATATCAATGAAGGCGGCGAAAAGCGCCACCACACACCCGGTGAGAATCTGCGTGCGATAGGGTGTCTTGAATTTGGGATGAATTCTGGAAGCCCACGGCCAGAGCAGACCGTCGCGCGACATCGAAAAGAAAATTCTCGGCTGGCCCATCAGCAGAACAATCAGCACACTCGTCAAGCCGGTGACCGCCCCAACGGATACAAGTGCCGATCCCCAGTGAAAGCCCAAATGCGTCAGCGCATAGGCAATCGGCGCCGGATTGTTCAACTCGGTATACGAAACAACGCCGGTCAAAATGGCGGAGACAACGATATACAAAACGGTGCAGATCAACAGCGATGCGATGATTCCTATCGGCAAATCTCTTTGCGGATTTTTTGTCTCCTCCGCCACCGTCGAAACAGCGTCAAAACCGATATAGGCAAAAAAGACGATGGCGGCGCCGTTCAACACTCCCATAAAACCGAACGGCATAAAAGGGGTCCAGTTGGAGGTCTCCACTTTTGAAAACCCGACAGCAATAAAGATGAACACCGCCGCCAATTTGACAAAGACCATGCCGGCAGTGAAGCGGGCGCTCTCCTTGATGCCGATCACCAGCAAAACGGTCAAAAACAAAACGATAAGTGCCGCTGGCAGATTGATGATCGCCCCCGGAACAGTCCCCGGCGCGGCAGAACACCAGATGGGCAGATGTAGCCCCAACACATCCAGAATGTTGACGAGATATCCCGACCAACCAATCGCCACCGCGATGGAGCCGACCACATATTCCAAAACCAGATCCCAACCGATGATCCAGGCGATGAACTCTCCCAGCGTGGCATAAGAATAGTTATAGGCCGAACCGGCCATCGGCAGAAGTGATGCAAACTCGGCATAGCAGAGGGCGGCAAAGATACAGGCCATCATCGCTATCACAAAAGAGAGGATCACCCCGGGCCCGGCAAATTTGGCCGCCGCCACACCGGTGATGACAAAAATGCCGACGCCAATAATCCCGCCGATGCCAAAGATGGTCAGGTCAAATGCATTGAGTGTTCTTTTCAGATGATCGGGATGAAATTCGGAAGAGACAATCGATTGAATCGGTTTTCTGCGAAAGAGAGACTTCAACATATTTTTGTTGTTGTCATATTTAAGCATTGCAAAGCAACTGCAAATTTCATATTCAAGCGACTCACAAACAAGGAGGAAGTCATGGCAACAAAAAAAGCAGCCAGCAAGTCATCCGGAAAAAAAGCGGCCTTCGGGGGATACACCATCTCTTTCAAAGGTTGCACCGATAGCGTAGAAAAAGTTTTTGGTTCCAGCCCGATTGCACCGAGCCAGATGACCAAAAAAATCTGGGACTATGTGAAGTCGAAGGGCTTGTCGAAAAAGTAGTCTATGCCTTCATTTGATATTGTGTCGGAAGTGAATCGACAAGAAGTTGAGAATGCCGTCCATCAGGCCGAGAAGGAGATCGTGACCCGTTACGATTTCAAGGGATCCAAGAGTCGGATCAGCCTCGATAAAGACGGCATTCATCTTTTGTCGGACGATGAGTTTAAGATGCGGGCTCTGCTCGACATTGTTCAATCCAAACTCATCAAGCGCGGCATCGATTTAAAATCCCTCGAATTCGGCAAAGTGGAACCGGGCCCAACCAGCTTGGTGAAATGTCTTATCAAAATTATTTCGGGGATTGAAAGCGAAAAGGCCAAAGAGCTTGTCAAAATCGTTAAAGACCTGAAACTCAAAGTCCAAGCATCCATCCAGGCCGAACAAGTGCGCGTGACCGGCAAAGACCGCGACGACCTGCAATCGGTCATCGCCATTTTGCGCGGCAAAGATTTCCCACTGCCGTTGCAGTTCACGAATTTTCGCGATTAAAAGGACACTGTTCTTCCAAATAAAAACCCCGCCGATAGCGCTCACCCTTTTTTTCGGGGTTACGAGCAACCGGCGGGGCAAAGCGCTCTTCGGTTCTCCGCTTAAGCGGACAAAACCAGGGTGACCAATCTGGACTCCCTTCAGGCACGCTCCCGATTTCCTTGAAAATCGGAATTCTGGCTTGAAAGATCATGACTCCGTTTAGGGAGTGCTGGGGACGGACCAACCGGAAGCCGACATTGACGTACCAATCGGCGGGATGGTCGTTGAGGCGGAACACCGCGCGCACGCAGTCAGGATCATTGACCCAAGACCCGCCGCGAAGCTCCCTATATACTGATCCGGGCAACAGGTTGGCCATTACCGCCCAAACATTTCCCAACATGTCATAAATCCCAAGTGAATTTGGGTCTTTGGTTCCGACATCGGCTGTGGTGTTGGCCGGTTGAAGATGAGCCACTCTCCGCAATTCTTCTTCATTTAAATATTTTGGGTCTCTCAAATCTCCGGCGGCAATCTCCCACTCTTCGCCTGTCGGCAATTCCAAACCAAACACCGCCGCAAATGCACTCGCTTCAAAAGGGCTCACCAAGGCTGGCTGATTGGGCCGGTCAAAACCGGCTGGCAAATGGGATTCCAATGTCACGGGGACAATGGTCACAGGATTACTGCCAAGATCAAAAGTTTTTAATGCTCCCTTCACTGCACGATCCTCTACTTTTCCATTAGAAATATTTCTTGGAAGATTCATTGTTACAAGAAGCTCTGTCAATGTCTGATCGCTGATCTTACCTATCTCCGCTCTCGTGCCTCTCGCCAGAATGGCGAAGCGTCTGTCTCTCACACTTTCAGCCATCAAAACAGTATTTTTCCCCTCGAACTGTCTCAAAGCTGCAGCCAATTGAGCATTGGTAGTAGTGGTCTTGGCCAACTCAAAGCCGGTTGTTGCAACTTGTCGAATCGGATTGACTGGCTGATCACTCGCCCCGATCTCATACGTTCCGGCAGGAACGCCGGCCCAATTCAAGCCGAGTAACGCTACATTTAAACCAGCCGTTGCCTGTGCTCCCAATAATACGCTCATGGATTCCTCCT
This sequence comes from Deltaproteobacteria bacterium, assembly GCA_030648035.1. Taxonomy (GTDB): domain Bacteria; phylum UBA10199; class UBA10199; order SPLOWO2-01-44-7; family SPLOWO2-01-44-7; genus JAUSII01. The sequence continues at coordinate 9,445 of JAUSII010000028.1, forward strand.
AAAATTGATGCGAAAGGGATTGCTTCGCTCCGCTCGCAATGACATCACCTACAATAGTTATCGTCACAACCCAAAAAAAGTTGCTTGCCCTGATAAAATTATTTAAGCAACTTTTGCCTCTCTCCTGCCGATAACTATAGTGAGAGGAGAGAAAATGACAAAGAAGATATTGTTATTTTTGATAGTGATTTCAGCATCTTACGTGGTTATGGCCTTGACCACCCAAAAGGGCCAAATACACTCCAAACCGATGCTGGTCGCTGACAATTCATCGGACAATTCCAATAATGACACCGATGACTCGGACTTCTGCTAGGAGAGGGTCTTGGAAAGCCGCAACACTTCCTGGCCGATGGCGGGCGAGGCCGTCAAGCCCGGCGAGTCGGTGCCCAGGGTGTGAATCTGGTTTCCTTCGACAGCGATTAAAAAATCACCATAAGATTTACCATCAATATAGAGCTTGGGGCGATTGCCTGCATAGGCCTGTTGCAAATCTTCCACCTTCACCCCCTGAATATAGAGGCTCGCCTCTCTGGCAAATTCTTCCGGCGGTGTTGTGAGTGAATAATCGGTTTTCTGTGACCAATCGAGCTCCACTTGCGTGGGGCCCACATACAAATCGCCACCGACACCGCGATGCAGATGAATCCCCATGCTCGAGACAAGGCGCTTGTCTTTGTCACCGCCCGGCAAAAAGCGGCGCGGCACCGGATAGACAACCTCCTGAATTTTGCCTTTGCGCCAAATCATGTATTCGCCCTTGAACGGTTTGATCCGATAATCTTTTTTGCCCGAGGCCATTTTATAAACCTCGTCGGCAAAAAGTCCGCCGCAGTTGACGAGTAGGGAATAGTCCATCGGTCCCCTTGTCGTCTCAACAATATTTTTGACGGGATCGATGCCGGTCACGCCGCACGGATAAATGATGTGGCAATTTTCCTGCGCCGCAAAATAGCGCTCGAGCGCACGAATATAGGAAGCGACATCCATCATTCCAGAAGTCTTGGCAAAAATGACTCCGGCAAAATCGTTCATCTCCGGCTCTTTGACCTTGAGCTCGGCCAATGTTGCCTCGCGCATCTCACGCACCCCGCAAGCCTCCCCATTTTTCAGTGTGGCCTCCAGGGCCGGCACTTCGTCCGGGGTGAAGGCCACCAACCACTTTCCGCATTTTTTATAGGGGACTTGAAGTTTATCCAGCCATTCGTAGGTCAGCGCGTTTCCCTCCACACACCATTTGGCTTTGAGGGAGCCGATCGGATAGGCAAACCCGGCATGGATCACCTCGGAATTGCGTCCGCTGGTGTGATCCCCCAGATATTGCTCCCGCTCGAGGAGAAAAATTTCGGGATGATTTGGCTGTTGGCTCAAGGCAATGGCCGCATGCAAACCGACCACTCCGCCACCGATGACAATATACATAAGAACCCAGTCCGCTATCACAACCCAAAAAAAGTTGAAAATGAAAATTTTGGAAACAAAAACAAAACGGCCCGTCCCTTTTTCAAAGGACAGGCCGTTTTTAAAACATCTTACACCCTCAAATTATTTCTTGAGGTTCATGTTGTACTTGTTGATCTTGGCCCAAGCCAGGATGCTGTCGGCGCTGGTCTGTGCCGGGTTGATCGTGGCGGAGCATTCTTTGACAGTCGCGTTACAGTTAAAGGAGTAGACGCCTTTGGTCAGATCCTTTTTCAAGCCAGTCTGCAGCTTGTTGAACTCTTCGGCGCTGTTCAAACCCTCGACCTTGAAAAATACGGTGGTCTGGGTGACATCCACAGTGGCTTTGGCACCAGCGTTGTTGGTGACAGTAGCCTTCTGGTTGACTGTCTCTGTGGTGCTTGTGACAGTGGCCTTCTTGCCGGCCGGAGTGGTCGCCGTGGTGGCGGTTTCGGTCGTGGTTGTGGTCACCTTGTCAGCCGTTGGGGCTGTCTTGGTGGCATCAGCAACCTTGGTGGTGGTGGTTGTTGCGGCAGGCGCTGTGTTGGCGGCTGCTTTTTGCTCATCTGCTTTCACGGCAACTGAACCCAAAACCAGGGCGACCGCGGCGACGAGTACGAGTGTCTTCTTCATGTTTCTATCCTCCTTATAAGGGGTCTATTCCCCTTAAAATATGGATCGGAGGGCTATCAAAAAAGCCCGTCAGACGCAACATCAATTTCAAAATCATAAATATCCCCTTGTTTTCAGCCGTTTTTTTGCGTTAGGTATTCGATATGGTTCAAGATATCGAATCGATGCAGGATGAAAACCGCAAGTTTCCCCCTCCAGAAAATTTCAGGGCAAAAGCACACATCCGCAATTTTGAAGAATATAAAACAAGGTGGAAATACTCCATCCAGAACCCGGAGGGTTTTTGGGCGGAGATGGCCTCCGAATTTTTCTGGTATAAAAAATGGGACAAAGTTCGTGAATATGATTTCAGGGAAAACATCTCGATCAAATGGTTTGAAGGATCGCAAACCAACATCACGGTCAATTGTCTCGACCGACATGTGCAAAATGGTTTGGGGGATCGGGTCGCCATTATCTGGGAAGGGAACGAACCGAATGAGACCCGGCGCATCACCTATCGCACACTGCTCATGCAGGTCTGCTCTTTTGCCAACGTTTTAAAAAATCTTGGGGTTAAAAAAGGGGATCGCATCACCATTTATATGCCGATGGTGCCGGAGGCGGCGGTGGCAATGCTCGCGTGTGCGCGCATCGGCGCAGTCCACTCGGTTATTTTTGGAGGATTTTCGGCCGAATCAATTGCCGACCGTTTGATCGATGCTGATTCCAACCTCATCATCACCGCCGATTTTGGATTGCGGGGGGCCAAAAAAATTCCACTCAAAGAAAGTGTTGATGAAGCCATTCGTCTTTGCAAGGGCGAAGGGCACAACATCCACAACTGTATCGTCTATCAACGCACCGGTGACAAAATTAATTGGGTCGAAGGACGCGATCACTGGTGGCATGAGCTTAATGCGGCAGAGACAACAGAGTGCGCACCGGAAAAGATGGAAGCGGAGGATCCCCTCTTTATTTTATACACCTCCGGCTCCACCGGAAAACCGAAGGGGGTGTTGCACACCACGGCGGGCTACATGGTTTTTGCCGCCACCACTTTTAAATATATTTTTGATTACCGCCCCGAAGATATTTTCTGGTGCACCGCCGATGTCGGTTGGGTGACGGGACACAGTTATGTGGTCTATGGGCCGCTGGCCAACGCCGCCACAACTTTTATGTTCGAGGGAATCCCTACCTATCCCGATGCCGGACGCTTCTGGGATGTTTGTGAGCGGCACAAAGTGAATATTTTCTACACCGCCCCTACCGCCATCCGCGCACTCATGCGCGAGGGGGAAGAGTGGGTCAAAAAATATAATCTCTCTTCGCTTCGAGTATTGGGAACGGTCGGCGAGCCGATCAACCCCGAAGCATGGATGTGGTATTACAATTTTGTCGGGCAGGAGCGTTGTCCCATCGTCGACACCTGGTGGCAGACCGAGACCGGCGGCATTTTGATTTCACCGCTTCCCGGTTGCACCGATTTGAAACCGGGTTCTGCGACGATTCCCTTTTTCGGCGTGAATCC
>JAUSII010000047.1 GCA_030648035.1 Deltaproteobacteria bacterium
TCCAGAATGTCATCGATAATGTCAAGGAGCAGGGTTTGGGTTTTAATTCTGAAGATCTTGCGGATGAGATTGATTTGGCCACTACGGAAGCCGATCAGTCGATGAATCTGCGTCTGCGTGATCGTGAGCGTGTATTGCTCAAAAAAATCGAGCGGACCCTTGAGAAAATGGAAGAGGGGACTTTTGGGGTTTGCGAAACGTGTGGTGAAGATATCAGTATCAAGCGTTTGGAAGCCCGCCCTGTGACCGATTTGTGCATCCGTTGTAAAGAAGAACAAGAGAAAATCGAAAAAGGTTACGCCGACTGAAGAAGCAGTTCTTTTTCCTCCAGCCCTGCCGCCAAGGTGGCAATCTTTCCCAGCCATTTTGCTATCGTGAAAAAATCCTCATGATCGTCACAGTGTAAAACCAGTTCCCCCGGTTTCACCTCTTTTATTTTGTGGAAACAGAGACATTCAAAGCGGGCGCCGGGGGCGTTGAGCGAGGATTTGCTATCTTTCTGTTCGTGGATTCTAAAAAAACCTCCCACCGACTCTCCCCCCACAAAATAAAGGACCGGTTCGATGGGGGCATTCTCCAGTGAATCAATGGTGGGGATACCCTCTTGAATGATGAATTCGGCGGGCTTGACGCCTCCCTTGCCCGATTGGAGCTTCTGTCGGCCTTTGCGGTTGAGATTCAAAATTTCTTCCGGCGAGGAGACGTGTGTGATCCCCAGCCCGAATGTTCCGGCGTTGCTCTTGATGAAGGCATAAGGTGTTTGATCGATCCCATATTTTTCGTATTTGTCTTTTGTCCGCTTCAACACTTTTTCAACCGATACGGCCAGCCGCTCCAGATCGGCCGGGTTTTCGATGTCGATGTTTCTTTCACAGCGGGTGATGGGGCACATGCGCCAGCAGTCGGTCTCCAATATTTTTGCGGCCTCTTCCACCAGCTGACAATAGATTTCAAAATGGGTTTTCTTTCTCCGGCTGTGCCAACCGAGTTCGGGCGAAGGAAAAACAGGTTGGGTGATATTTTTAAGAATTTCAGGAATCCCCTCGGAGCAGTCGTTGTTCAGCAGAATCAGATCGGGGGTCATCGATTTTGTGTGGAGAGTTTCTCCCTTTCTCTCCACCTGTTCCAGTGTCAGTGTTGCACCGCTCGGGAGTTTCACCACAAGAGGGTTCTGCGACAGGGGCTCTCCCAGATAGCCGACAGTAACGGTAAAACCGGCGAGGATCAGAACTTTTTCAATCGCCCGCACGTTTTCCAGATAATTCATGTTCCGGGTGAAGGATTCAGGGACGATCATTATTTTTTTCAAACCTTTTGCCTGGGCTTCAAAATAATTTTTGAAATGTTCCGAGGTGATGTTGGAAAAATTGTTGCAAAGATTGTTGAAACCGGCGGGAAAGATGTTGGTATCGACCACGGCAATTTTGAAACCGGCATTGCGGATATCGATCGAAGTGGTCACCGGCAACAAAACCCCCTTCGCCTTTGTGTCATACCAAAGCGTCAGCTCTTTTTGCCTAGCCTTGAATTTTTTGGAGAGATCATCGATCATTTAATTATAGTGCGATGGTGCGATAGTGCGATCGCACTTAGTGCGATAGTACTTAGTACTTAGATTTATATTCGCACCAAGTACCAAGTACTAAGCACTAAGCACTAAGCACTAAGTACTAAGTACTAAGTACTAAGCACTAAGCACTAAGCACCATCGCACTATAAATCACTTTAATCAACCTCTCTTCTGTCTGTTTCAATCTCTCCGGGGTGCAGGCTTCGATATGGGCCTTGTCGCTCTTCAGAAAAAGCAGGCGTGTCTCCAACACCTTCTTGGGCTGTCCCTTCGAGAGGGCCAAGGCATAGGTATCCATTTGAAGCTGATATTTTTCTGCAAAGGCTGCGGCATCGGTTTTAAAATCAAAGAGGATCCACCCCGCATCTGTTTCCCACGCATAATCGATAATGCCGGTCACATGGGCGTTTGGAAGTTTCAGATTGAAGGGGAGTTCATGCCATCCTCCAAAATCGGGTGGGGCGATGGGGCTTTTTAGAAAATGTTCGATCTGTGCCAGCCCCTCTTCAAATTCTTTTTGTGTCGCCACGATTCCAAGTTCCAAAAGTTTTGTTCTGGCGATCGTTTCCATCGGGAGAAGCTGTTTTCCGTTCCACTCCTTTAATGTGGCGTGGATCCAATTGCCCAAGTCGGTCCCTTTCAGCCCGCCTTTTTGCGCGTTCTGCGTGCGAGAGCGGGCGTGGGGAGAGGGCGGCGTGTCGATCTTCTCCAGTTCTGTCACGGTATACCAGGGAACCCCTCCGGTGGTCAGATGGCCTCTCTCCAAAATGGGAAACATTTCCTGAAAAGATTTTTTGGCATCATTCTTCTGTTGTGAAAAATGCTCCGACTTTTTCCAGCGCTCCACTTCTGTGTAGCCGTCGATCGCTTCCTTTAACCAGCCATACCATTTTCCGGTGCGTGCCGCCTCCGCGTGCCAAGGGAGAACAATTTTCTCCTCCGCGCGGGTGAGGGCCACATATAATAGCCGCTTGCGTTCTTCCAGACTCTGATAATCTTCCCGCTCTTTGAGTTGTTCGAGTCGGGGGCTGGGGAAAGTGTCACTGTAGAGTTCGTCGGGATTTTTCTTGAGCACAAAAGCCAGACCTTCGTCGCGCAGAAAAAGATAGTCGTTGCCTGACGAGCGTTGGCCGCGAATCAGATCGGCCACGATCACGATGGGAAACTCGAGCCCCTTGGCTCCGTGCACCGTCATCATCTGACACGCCTCCTCCGAGAGATCGACCGCAGTGGCTTGTGCCATGGGGGACCGCTTTTTTTTGAGCGCTTCGTAATATTCGAGAAGATTTTTTATGGAAAGATTCTCTGCGGTCTCCAACTGGCGTGTCAGTTCGATCAGCTGTTCCACATTGGCCCGCTTGGCATCCGAGGGGTCGAGCGCTTTCAGCAGGCAATCGTAATGGGTGATTGTCACCGTTTTTTCCAGAATTTCGGCACTGCTCAAACTGTTTTTTTGAAGATGGAGATCCTGCAACCATTTTGCCTCCGGCAGTTCCAAAAGCGATTTTCCCAGATCGTTTGCATGTTCAAGACAGAGTTTGGTGATGAAAATATCGGAAAGACCCAGCAGGGGAGAGCGCATCAGCCCCACCAACGCGAGCCGGTTTTCCAGATTAACCATCACCTGAAGAACAAACAGAAGATCGATCACCTCCTGCGCGCTCAAAAAACCCCGACCGCCGAAAAGGCGATAGGGAATTTTTGAAGCCCGGAAGGCCTCTTCATAAAACCCGATGTCGGTGAACGCCTGAAACAGAAGGCAGATGTCGCCAAAGCGCGCCTCTCCCGCATTCACGGTGGCGAGAATATATTGTGCGACTTCTCTCGCCTCTTCCTTGCGCATGGCTTCTGTGTTTCCTCCATTTGGAAGAACGATGGGTAGCAGTGTCAGTGCCATCGAAGCTTTTTCTTCCCGCGCCGGTTTGAGTTCAAAATCTTCTCCGAGGGAAAAAAGATGTCTGAAGGTGTGGTTCACAAAACGGAGCACGCCCGGGCGCGAGCGAAAATTATCGCGGAGAATAATGGTCTCTCCGCCGGCTTCGGTAATTTTTTTGACCAGAGTCTGGAACCCTTCTGCGTTGGCGCCGCGAAAACGGTAGATCGACTGTTTTGGATCGCCGACGATGCAAAGAATGTTGGTGCCGGGGACGAACAACAGTTCGATCAGCTCTCTTTGCAGATCGTTGATATCTTGCACCTCATCAACCAGAATGTGCCTGAATTTTTTCTGATAAATTTTAAGTGTCTCCCGATTTTCTTTCAAAAGTTTGAGTGTCAGAATTTCCAAATCCTGAAAGTCCAACACCTGGTGCTTCTCTTTTTCCAACGTGTAGGTCGCCAGCGCCCGTTGATAAAGACTCCGCGTCGCTTCAAATAGTGCCTCTTCCTGTGTGTCACCGGGATTCTTCGCTTCGCTCAGAATGACAGCACGGTCCGCATGCCACCGAAACGACATCAGCTCTTCCAATAATTCCAGCGCATTCTTGAATTCCAACGCTTCGGTCAGAAAAACGGCGTGCGGATCTTTTGCGTCGAGTCCGTTCAGCAAGGTGGCCCGACAAACTTTGTGGATGGCCAATCTCGCGGTATGTTCGTCCCAGACAGAGAGCCACTCGGAAAGCCCGATCAGTGCCGCCTGTTCCCGCAAAATGTTGAGGCAGAAACCGTGAAACGTTCCGATCGGGGCGAAGGGGAGTTCTTTTTTCATCTCCGGAGGCAAAAGCAGGGCGATTCTGTTTTTGAGTTCCTGCGCCGCTCTTTCGGTGAAGGTGATGCACAAAATCTGGTTCAGGGTGATTTTTTTGTTTTTGAGCAGATGTACCAGGCGGCCGGTCAGGACCTTTGTTTTTCCAGAGCCCGCGCCCGCAATGATGGCAATGGACTTTGCCGTCAATTCAATGGCCCGCTTCTGGTTTGTCGTCGGTGTCTGTTCAATCTTTGGGCTTGTGGGCATAACGGCAAATCTCCTTATAGTCGCAATACGGTTTGCAATCTTTCGGTTGTGCGCTGAAATATCCGGCCCGAATGGAGGCGACATAACTTCGAACCTGTTCCATGGTTTCGGCGATTGTTTTTTCAAAAACATCGTGTTCCATCAGCGCGTTGGCATTTTTTCTGAAAGAGAAGTGGGTCTTGTTGAAATCGGCATCGACCATGCCATGTATTTTTTTGGCTTCTTTGACCGTCACCAGCATTCCTCCCGCCGGTTGATAACCGGTCAGAAGCAGGGTGCGCACCGCCAGAATATAAATGGGAAGCTGGAGCGATAATCCCTCCAACAGTTTTTTTAAAAATCCGTCGGTGGTGCCGGTTTTATAATCAAGCACCATGAAACGTTTTAATTTTGGATCGGTGTCGATTCGGTCGATGCGCCCCCCCAGCAAAACCGGTTCTCCGTTATCCTGTGCGATATTGAGCGGGGGACTCTCCTCCTTGCCAAAGGCCCATTCAAAGCGGGTGGGGGTCAGTGGTGATTCCAATGCGCGAGCCTCTTCCAGTTCCTTTTGCAAAACGTGGGTTGCCTGCAGAAGTGTTTTTTGTTTCAGGTGATCGTAGAGTTGGGGGTTGGCGTAGGCAATTTCGTCCCTCATTTTTGCAAAAACATCTTCCACAATCTGGGAGAGCTTCGCAAAAAATTCATTTTCTTTGAGCGGATCTTCTTTGGCTTCTGCAAAGAGTGCGCCGTGTTCCGTCAGCAATGTTTCAAGGCACTCGTGAAAAAGATTGCCGCGATCGGAAGGGTCGACTTCGGGCGAATATTCCCGAACCTCCGGAATATTCAAAACACGACCGGCAAAATATTTGAAAGGACACTCGGCATAACGCTCCAGACGGGAAGGGCTGAAGATATGATCGCTCTTCTGCACCAACAAGGGTATCGGCTCCATCTCATTTCTAAAATCGGCGTGATAAATGGGTGTCACCAAATGATTGCTCCACCGCTCCTGCTCAATCTCCAATTTTTGTTCCAACTCTAGAGTCCCGGCTTCCAAAGACGGCATCACCTGTGTCCCCGTCGCCGCTCCAAAATCCCAAGCCAGCGGAGAAACAAAGAGATCTTTCCCAAGGCTGTTCATCTTTGGATAGGTAAGGTAAATCTCTTTTTTTATTCTGGAGAGGCCATTTAAAAAAACGTCCCGCTGTTTTTCAAACTGTGTTTGCAAATCGGGAAACGCCTCCACTATCGGTTGCCACTCCGGGCGGCTCCGGTCTTTCATATCCTGAAAAAAAGTGGGCGGGACCATGGCGGGAAGTTGTCCTTCGACGAGCCCCGGCACCCAGAGCGATTCCATCTCCGGTGTATCGCCGCCACCCAGAGAGAGCCACTGGATGCTGGCCCGCGCATCCGGAACGGGCGATGGTTTTTCTTCCAGCGCCTCTGCAAGCCAGAGCATCCATTCCGCATGAGAGAGAAAACCCAGCGACAAAAGATGTTCAGAAAAATAAAAAGAGGGGAGCCAGTCATACAAAGGATCATCACTGTTCATTCTTTCATGGAGCGATGCAATCCAGTCCCCCAGATTTTTTTTGCCGTCGTCCTGCCTTGCGGCTGATTCCAGCAGACGTCGCCCCTCCGGTCTTTCGCGCCAGCTCAAGAATGGAGAAATTCCCTCCACCCATCCCGCGTTCAACAACTTTTGCCAGATCGATTCATTATAGAGATCATTTTGTCCGGTGAGAATGGCGCTCCCTTCCGCCGATTTTTTCTGTTGCAGAAACCACTCCGCCTCCTGATGTGGAGATGAAAAAGTGAGAAGCTGAACCGGTGCCAGAGAATCAGGAGAGACAGAAGGCAACAGTTCAAATTCAATTTTAAGTCTGGGGAACGTTTTGGAGAGGGCGGTGAGCAACCGGTGCAGGGTCGGGGTCTTTTCGCTGAAATTTTGAAAGGAGAGTGTGACTATATTCTGGAGGGGATGATGAGGGTTATTCAAGTTCTGAATGGCCGCAGAATATTGGTCTTCATCATCCAGAAGTGAAAGTTTTTCTTTAAGTTCCTCATAACGTTCATAAAGGGTTAAAAGATCGTTTTCTTTCAAAGTTCCAGTCTGTTGCAGGCGATCTCTCAAGTCGTCGGGAGAGATATTATAACGTTTGAGCTGGCGAATGGCCGACAGAAAGGGAGATGTCAGGGCCGGGTTGTGCCGCAATTTTTCAAAATAGCGAAGCGGAAAGTTTCGAAGACAATAAAGGAGGAGATGCTTTTGCGTATTGCGTTTGAGGAGCGGCTTTAAAGGGGGAACCAACAGTTTCAAAAAATGTTGGAGGGAGAAAATATTCTCCCCCAGAAAAACGTCCGACTTAGACGCGGCAAACTGTCTCCGCTTTTCCCTCTCGGCCCCTTTTTCAGAGGGGAAAATAATAAATCGATTGTGAAGCATGGAATGAGAAGTATCGGCAACACACCCGTCTGGCAAGCAGGTTTATTTGTTAACAGACACCGACAAAATCTCCCGCGTGTTGGCTAAAAAAGACGTTATAGATTTTGGGGAGGCCCCCAAAATCAGCACTTCGCTTCCTCGGCCCGCCAAGTTTAAAATCCCCCGAGGGGAGTGGCGGGCCTGCGCAGACTTT
>JAUSII010000054.1 GCA_030648035.1 Deltaproteobacteria bacterium
CAGCCTCTCTAGTTTGGCACCTGCTTTTTGCTATATATGATGAAACACATTTTTTTCAAAGCATTCCTGTTGTCGCTTCCATTTCTAATTTGGGGAGACCCAATTTTCGCCAAGGGGGCCACTCTGCGGGTTCACAACGAGAGCCAACCCAAAACCCTCGATCCCTCCAAAGCCACAGGCTCGCGCGAGTTTCAAATTTTGCAGGCCCTCTTTGAAGGGTTGACCCGCTATCAACCCAAAACTCTGACCCCCCTTCCGGGCGTGGCCGAAAAATGGGAAGTCTCCGCCGACGGATTGCGATATCTCTTTCATCTGCGCACCAACGCAAAATGGAGTGATGGCAAGCCGGTCACGGCACAAGATTTTTTCGACAGCTGGGAACATCTGCTCAATCCCAAAACACAATCACCTTATGCCTTTCAACTTTTTTATCTGAAAGGGGCACAGGCCTACAACAAGGGAGAGTGCGTCGATGCAAAACAGATCGGCATGCGCGTGGTTGACCCGCATACTTTTGAGGTGACACTGGAAAGACCGGTCCCCTATTTTTTGAGTCTCACTTCTTTTTCTGCGCTGGCCCCTTTAAGAAAAGAGATTACGGAACCCCATCTGATCGGCAACGGTCCTTTTGTTTTTCAAAGCAATGACCCCAACGAAGGCATCCTTCTGTTGCCCAACCCACACTATTGGGGAAAAAAGGAAATCAAACTGTCGGGTGTGCAATTTCGACCGTTTGGCGACTTTGCCATCGCTCTCACTTTCTACGATCGGACGGGGATCGATATCATGACCGATTTGCCCCCCCAGAAAGTCCCGATGCTTAAATTCAGACACGATTTTAAAAGTGCTCCCATGTTGCGCACCGACTATTTTATTTTCAACTGTCTTAAACCTCCTTTTGACAATGTGAAGGTGAGGCAGGCGATGGCCTATGCCCTGCAACGCCCGAAAATTACCGACAAGATTCTCAAGAGAGGCGACAAGCCCTACGGTTATTTTGTCCCCCCCGGAATGCCCGGTTACACCAGTCCACCCAATCCGCAGGGGTTCGATCTTGTAAAAGCAAAACAACTTTTAAAGGCGGCCGGCATTTCCCCTGAAAAACCTTTTCCCGTTTTTCAAATTCACTACAACAATGTCCCCGACAAACAACTGGTCGTGGAAGCGGCGCAACAGATGTGGAGAGAGAATCTCGGCCTGGAGAGCAGTCTCAAGGGAGAAGAATGGACTGATTTTTTAAAAACGCGCCAAAAAAGAGAGCTCCAGGTTTCTTATGGCGGCTGGACGGGTGACTATGTTGATCCCAACACTTTTTTGGGACTTTTTATCTCCGACAATTCACAGAATCATTCCGGTTGGTCCAATCCCCAATATGATGCGCTGATAAAAAAAGCGCAGGAGACTCCGGATGCCCCCGCACGAAACAAACTCTATCGCGAGGCCGAAAAAATTCTGTTGGAAGAGGCCGTTGTTATTCCCGTCTTTGTCAAAACAAAGAACTATCTGATTCAACCCTATATACGGGGCTATTTCCCCAATCTGCTGGATACGCATCCCGTGCGGGATGTCTATTCACTGCGGCCTTAATGGCTTGCAATTTTTCATATTTTCTATAAGGAGAACCACATGACTCAAAAAATTGCGATCGGCTCCGACCATGCCGGGTTCCAACTCAAAGAAATTTTAAAATCGTATCTCCAATCTGAAGGCCATGAGGTCCTCGATTTTGGCTGTCCTTCCGAAGAGAGCTGTGACTATCCCGACTATGCCGCCAAGGTCGCACACGCTGTGGCGGAGGGCAAAGCCGAACGTGGCGTGCTGGTCTGCGGCACCGGCATCGGCATGTGCATGACCGCCAATAAAATAAAAGGAATCCGCGCCGCAGTTTTGAGAACTTTTGATGATGCCCGTTTGAGTCGGGAACACAACGATGCCAATATTGCTTGTCTGGGAGGCCGCATTACCGCTGTCCATCAGGCCCAGTCATTGCTCGACACTTTTTTGAAAACCCCTTTTCAAGGCGGGCGCCATGCCGCACGCGTCCAGAAAATCGAAATTCATGCAAAATCTTGATGCCTTCGATCCCGAAATAGCACAAGCCATCCATAAGGAAGTGGATCGCCTTGAAACGACGCTGGAACTGATCCCCTCTGAAAATCTGGTCAGCGAAAATGTGCTGGAAGCGCTCGGTTCTGTTCTGACGGTAAAATATGCCGAAGGCTATCCGGGAAAGCGCTATTACGGCGGTTGTGAATTTGTCGACCAGGCCGAAGAGCTGGCGCGCACCCGCCTCAAACAAATCTTCGGCGCAGAGCATGTCAACGTCCAACCCCATTCCGGAAGCCAAGCCAACATGGCGGTCTATTTTTCAATTCTCAAACCCGGCGACACCATTTTGGGAATGGATTTGAAACAGGGCGGCCATCTGACACACGGTTCTCCCGTGAATTTCACGGGGCAACTCTACAAAGTCTTTTTTTATGGCGTCGATCCGGAGACGGAGAGAATCAACTTCGACACGGTGCGTGCACTGGCGCACGAGCACAAACCGAAACTGATTATCACCGGCGCCTCCGCGTATGCACGCGACATCGATTTCAAAAAATTCCGCGAGATTGCCGATGAGGTGGGAGCTTATTGCATGGCCGACATCGCCCACCCTGCGGGTCTGGTCGCCGCCGGATTGCATTCCAACCCGGTCCCCCACTGTCACTTTGTCACCTCAACCACGCACAAGACACTCCGCGGCCCGCGTGGGGGCTTGGCGATGTGCACCACCGAATTTGCGAAGGGGCTCGATAAAACAGTTTTCCCGGGGATTCAAGGCGGCCCGCTGATGCATGTGATTGCCGCAAAAGCCGTCGCCTTTAAAGAAGCGCTTCAACCACAATTTAAAACCTATGCCAGGCAAATCATCACCAATGCCCAGACCCTCGCCAAAAGTCTGCAAGACGAGGGCTTTCGCATTGTGACTGGCGGCACCGACACCCATCTTTTTCTGGTCGATCTCACAGAGACCGGGCTCACCGGAAAAGAGGCCGAAGAGGCTCTTGAAAAAGCCGGCATCACCGTCAACAAAAATACAATCCCCCGAGAGACACGCTCCCCCTTCGTCACCTCCGGCATTCGCATGGGAACACCCTGTGTGACCACGCGCGGGATGAAAGAAAAAGAGATGCAAAAAATGGCCGGATGGATTGCCGATGTATTGAAAGATGTGAACAACACACAACGCCAAGCCGCCATTCGTGTTGAGGTTCAAAAATTATGTAAGCAATTTCCATTTTATGAACTGTCCCTTCTGCCATCATCCTGAAAGCAAAGTGATCGACTCGCGCGATTCGCAGGAAGGCGAATTGATTCGCCGCAGACGTGAGTGCGAAAAATGCAATCAGCGCTTCACCACCTATGAGCGCATCGAAGAAATTCTCCCGGCCGTGATCAAAAAAGATGGCCGTCGGGAGGCCTTCGACCGGAATAAAATATTGCAGGGCGTCCGCAAGGCCTCTGAAAAAAGACCGATCAGCATCGCGACTGTGGAATCTCTCGTGGATAAAGTGGTGCGCGCTGTTCAGGAGATGAGTGTCGCCGAAGTGGAAAGCACCGTCATCGGCGGCAAGGTGATGGAAGAACTGCACGCCCTGGATGAGGTCGCCTATGTCCGCTTCGCCTCTGTTTATCGTTCTTTTAAAGACATCAACGAATTTATGAAAGAGCTGAAAGAATTGCTCGGCAAACAGAGATGATGAAAACTCTTCATGAAAAATTCATGCGGGAGGCCATTGCCCTCGCAAAAAAAGCCGAGGGGCGCACCTCGCCCAACCCGATTGTCGGCGCTGTCATCGTTAAAAATGGAAAAATAATTGCGAGGGGTTTTCACTCCAAAGCCGGAGGCGCCCACGCTGAAATAGTAGCGCTGAAAAAATTAAAAAAGGGAGAAGCCCAAGGCGCCACTTTGTATGTCACTCTGGAGCCCTGCTACCACGATCAGAAAAAAACGCCTCCCTGTCTGCCGCAAATTATCGCTTCCGAGGTGAAGCATGTTGTCATCGGTTCGAGAGATCCCAATCCAAAGACACACGGCAAAGCTGTGCGTGCACTGAAGAAGAGAGGGATTAAAGTGACAGAAGGTGTTTTGCAAAAAGAGGTGGGGGCTCTCAATCTCCCCTTTCAAAAATGGATCACCACAGGCATCCCCTATGTCACACTCAAAGTGGCCCTCTCTCTCGATGGCAAAATTGCATTGGCGAATGGCGAATCGAAATGGATCAGCAACACTTTGTGCCAGAGCTACAACCATCAACTGCGGGACAAGGTCGATGCAATATTGGTGGGGGCTGGAACAATCAGAAAAGACGATCCGCTGTTGAATGTGAGACTCCCCAAAAGGCGCCCGGGTCGTCAACCCCTGCTCGTGGTGGTCGGGTCACCATCGAAAATCGGCAACAAAAAGAAGATATTCAGCATTAGAGAGAGAGAAATTTTCTTTGCTCAAAGCCAGAAAAATGGCCGCGTCGACCTTAAAGGATTGCTTAAAGAATTGGGTAAAATGGGTGTGACGCACATCCTGATAGAGGGCGGAGGCCAAATCTATTCTTCTTTTATCGAGCAGAAACTGGCCGACAAGCTGGTGCTATTCATTGCTCCCAAATTATTGGGTGGGTCTGCCATGGATTGGTTGCCCAATCTGGTCATCCCCCGGATGAAAAACGCCTTGGAACTGGACAACATATCGCTACAAATCCTTGGCGATAACCTTCTTATCGAAGGCTCCATCAGTTGATGGTTTCGTTCTCGTGGCCCAGGGCCTCTTTTCTCGAAAGACGGATCTTGCCGCTACCCGCTTCGATCTCCAAGACCTTCACCACAATATCATCGCCCTCTTTCACCACATCGGTCACTTTGTTGACCCGTGCATTTTCAAGCTGGGAGATGTGCACCAATCCGTCGGTGTTGGGGAGAATCTGGACGAACGCGCCAAACTCCATGATCTTGACGACTCTGCCTTTGTAATAAGCGCCGATTTCGGGAACAGCGGTGACTTCTTTGACCCGCTTCAACGCACGATCACCCGAGACCTGGTCGATGGCGAAAATGCTGACTGTGCCGTCATCTTCCACATCGATCTTGGCCCCAGTCTCATCGACAATGGAGCGAATCATTTTGCCGCCGGGGCCGATCAGGGCACCGATTTTTTCAGGATCAATTTTCAATGTCGTGATCTTCGGTGCATAGGGCGAGAGCGTTTCGCGGTGTTTGGTCAACCCGCTCTCCATTTTATCGAGAATGTGCAAACGACCTTCGCGCGCCTGCGTGAGGGCCTCTTCCAAAATGGCGTCTGAAATGCCGCCGATCTTGATATCCATCTGCAAAGCGGTCACCCCTTTGCGGGTTCCGGCCACTTTGAAATCCATGTCGCCCAGGTGATCTTCATCCCCCAGAATATCCGACAAAATGGCGTAACGATTTTCTTCCTTGATAAGACCCATCGCGATACCCGCGACCGGCGCCTTGATTGGAACACCGGCATCCATCAGAGACAGAGCGCCGCCGCAAACCGAGGCCATCGAGGAAGAGCCATTCGACTCCAGAATTTCGGAGACGAGCCGGATGGTGTAAGGGAATTCCGCTTCAGACGGGAGGACCTGAAACAGCGCCCTTTCTGCCAGAGCCCCGTGACCGATTTCGCGGCGTCCGGGAGAACGCAAGAATTTGACTTCTCCAGTAGAGAAGGGAGGAAAGTTATAATGGAGCATGAAGCGTTTGTAATAAACCTCGCCCAAAGCGTCGATCAACTGTTGATCGTCGGAAGAGCCGAGTGTTGTGACTGCCAGTGCCTGCGTTTCGCCGCGCGTGAAGAGCGCCGACCCGTGCGTGCGCGGGAGCAGAGCCACCTCACAAGTGATGGGGCGAATGTCTTTTAATGCACGACCGTCGATTCTTTTCTTCTCGGTCAAAACCATGTTGCGCACATACTGGCTCTCTTCTTTTTCAAAAAGATGAACCACATTATCCAGGTTCGGATCTTCGGCGCCCAGCGGGCAGAGAGAAGCAAGCAGTGTATCTTTTAAAACTTTGACGGCTTTGGTTCTCTCCTGCTTCGAAACGATGGCGAAAACCTCTTTCATTTTTCCCTTCAATGCTTGGGAAACTTTTTGTGTCAGATCGGCATCGATGACGACCGGCTCCACTTTCAATTTCGGTTTTCCAAATTTCTTGGCCAGCTCTTCCTGAATTTTCAGGACAGGCTGGATCGACTCGTAGGCAAAACGGATGGCGGCAATAATGTCGGCTTCAGAGACTTCCGCGCCGCCACCTTCCACCATCACCACCGCCTCTTTGGTTCCGGCGACAATGATATCCAAGTCTGATGTTTCCATCTGTTTGGGTGTGGGGTTGACGGTCAGCTTGCCGTCGATTCTGCCGATGCGAACACCGGCAATGGGGCCCTGAAAAGGAGCCGGTGAGAGCATCAATGCGGCAGAGGCTCCGGCCATGGCCATCACATCCGATTCGTTGTCGAGATCGGCGGAGAGCACGGTGGCGATCACCTGTGTTTCGTTATGATAATCTTCCGGGAAAAGCGGCCGAATGGGGCGATCGATAAAGCGGGAGGTCAATGTCTCCATCCCAGAGGGTCTCCCCTCGCGCTTGAAGAAGCCGCCGGGGATTTTCCCCGCGGCAAACGTCTTTTCAACATAATCGACGGTGAGAGGGAGAAAGTCGCAACCCAGTTTCGGCTTTTCAGATGCGGTGGCGGTGACCAGAACGACGGTATCGCCGTAACGGACAGTGACGGAACCCCCGGCCTGTCTGGCCAGCTTGCCGGTCGAAAGGGTTAAAGTTCTGCCACCAAAATTTGTTTCTACGGAATGCGACATGATGTTCTCCTTTAAGTAAGGTATGTGGGGATCAGGTTTTAAAAGGGATTTTTTTGAAGCGGTGGACTCTGATAACTTATAACAAGTGCCTTATAAACACTTCTTATGAATTATCAGGGAAGCCGCCGGCAGAAAAAACCTATTTTCTTAAACCCAACTCCACAATGATTTTTTTGTAACGTTTGACGTCTGTACTCTTCAAATAATTAAGAAGCCTCCGACGCTGACCGACCATCTTGAGCAGACCCTGTCTGCTGGAGTGGTCTTTGCGATGCGAAACGAAATGTTTGTTTAATTCTTCGATGCGCGTGGAGAGAATGGCCACCTGGACCTCGGGAGAACCGGTGTCGCCAGTGTGCTGTTCAAACTTGCCGATCAATGCCTTTTTTGCCTCTGCCTTCATAATTGTGCCGGATACCTATACGAGAAACCAAACCGTGTAAAGCGAATTTTTCTCGTAAATTCATCTCGGCAGACCACGCTCCTTTGTCCAATTCAACCGTGCCGAGCATAAATCGGATGCTTTTGCAGATATCCAAGCACGGCGGTGGGGAGATGGTTTTCGAGATTTTGGCCTTCCTGAATCGCCTTGCGAATTTCAGTGGCGCTCACGTTGGGGATGGGAGAGCCCTCGCCTCTCGGCACAATATTCCATGCCACCTTTTTTTTGAGCTCTTCATATTGGTGCCACGATTTGGCTTCGTCGGCGGCATCTTCACCGACGATCAGAGAGAAAGTGCAATCGGGGTTTTCTTTTTGGAGATGCTGAATCGTTCTCAAGGTATAACTTTTTCCACCCATTTTTTTTTCAAGATCCAGCACCTGCACCGTCTCCCCAAACTCTTCACTGGGAAAAGCAAGCTGGCACATTTTAAAACGCTCTTCAAACGGAGCGAGCTCTTTGTCAAAGGGGTGTTCAAAGCAGGGAATCACCCAAACTTCATCTACAAAGAGCTCATCCAGAACATGGCGCGCGATGGCCACATGCCCCAGATGCGGCGGATTAAACGATCCGCCGAGGATGCCCACTTTTTTTTGAAATGTTTTTGGAGCCCCTTTGATTGCCCCCTTGAATTCTCCCATCGCTTTTGACTATAACGCCCTCATGAAAGTGAAGCAAGTTGTCGTTATCACCAAACTGCACCCGAACGATCTGCGCCCCACCACCCGGCATATCCATCATCAGACACTCCGCGCGGTCATCCGCCTTCTGAAAAAAATGGGAATCAAACATCGCGTGGTTAATCGCAATCACCTCAAAAAAATCATCCGCGCCGATCTGATTATCACCGTTGGCGGAGACGGCACCACACTGGCGGCCTCCCATTATACAAAAGGGTCGCCCATTTTTGCCATCAACTCGGCACCGCTGACCAGCACCGGTTTTTTCTGTCTGGCCAAACCGCATAATTTTGAAAAATATTTGAAGGCGATTCTGGAAGGCAAAAGAAAACCGATCCGGGTCCCCAGAATGAAAGTGAAAATCAACAGCCGCACACTCCCCTTTCTGGCGCTGAATGAAGTTCTGTTCGCCTCGCGTCTGCAGGGAGACACCGCCCGCTATCAATTGCACATCGGCTCCAAAAGTGAGGAGCAGAAAAGTTCCGGCATCTGGATCGCCACGGGGGCAGGCTCCACGGGAGCGATACTTTCTGCCGGCGGCAAAAAAGATGTCCCCTCTTCCAAACAGGTGCAATATCTCGTGCGCGAGCCGTTCAGCTTTCCCAAAATTCACTACCGTTTGTTGCAGGGGTTTTTAAAACCGAATCAAAAATTGACGCTCACAACTGAAATGCATCGCGGAATGATTTTCATCGACGGCTCCAAACTCAACTACCATATCGCCAAGGGGTCGAGGATTACGGTTCAAGGGGGAGTTCAACCCCTCAAAATTTTCTTGTAACCTTGTACACCGAGAGATTGCTTCACTTCGTTCGCAATGACACCGTATGCAACATTTGTCATTGCGAGGAGCGTAGCGACGTGGCAATCCCGGGTTCGGGGTTCGCAATGACACCCTCAACGATCGGCTCGCCAACGGGAAGCACATCCATATTCGTCAACTTGTCTTCCAACCGCGTGAGGCGGCGATCTGATTCTTCAAATTTGCTCACGGCATTGCCCAGATGTTTTCCCACCAGAGAAAAATCGTTGCGAAAGTTGCCCAGCTCTTTTCTCAAACGCGCCAGCTCGGTCACAATCTCCTGCACCCTTTTCTCCACCTGTAAGCCACGCAATCCCAGAAGAATGGTCTGCAGATAGGCAAAGAAAGTGTTGGGAGAAACGGGGATGACTTTTTTCTTCATCGCGTAATAAATCACCGAAGCATCTTCAGCCCCGGCCAGATCGCGTGTGATCAATTCAAAATAGACATTCTCGGAGGGGATATACATCAGCGCAAACTCAAATGTCCCCTCGGCGGGCAAAATATATTTGTCGGAAATATCGTCGATGTGCTTTTTGACATCGCCCACAAATTTTTTGCGCCATGTTTTTTTATCTTCCTCTGTGGTGGCGGCAATGAGGCGTTCAAAATTTTCCAGCGGAAATTTGGCATCGACACTCACGATCCCCTGCGCCGTTTTGATCACCGCGTCGACCCGCTCGCCATTTTTGAAGGTATATTGCAATTCAAAATTTTCGCGCGGCATCATCTGGGACAAAAGGTCGCCCAGAAGTTGCTCGCTGAAATTGCCGCGTGATTTGGGGGCCCGCAAAATCTGTTGAAGGGTCGAGATATCTTTGCCCACTTCCAGCACCTGGCGCGTCGCCTCCTCCACCTTCACCATTCTCGATTCCATGGCGACAAAAACCTTGCCGGCACTATCGAGACGCTGGTCGATCCCCTGATGGGTCTGTTGCAGGTGTCCCAACTGGATTTTGAGCTGTTCGGCGATGGCGGAAGTGTTGCCATCCAGGGTCTGACGGAGTTCTCCACGGATAGCATCGAGCTGTTGCTGAAGCAGAAGAAACGGGGTTTCGGAAGGAGTCTCTTTCTTTTTGGAGACAAACCAGACGGCACCAACAGCACCCAAGGCAAGCACCAGAATAATGCCGATCCAGATTTCCATGGTGACTTCATAAAGGAAATGGGAAAAGCCTGCAAGTAGGATTATATTTGACATGATTGGGGATTCCGCCTATTTTTATCCCTATGCTTCAAGAAAAAGTCCCGCAACCCAATACCTTCGAATTCCCCCTGAATCAGCGCCTTTTGGAAGAGGCGTTGAAACTGAAGGAAGAGCGCCGCATTTTAAAAGAGCGGCTTTCCAAAATCGAATCGAGCCGTGGAGAAGTTTCTCAAACCGTTTTTAATAAAGTGCACACCGATTATTCGACCCGCCTGCAAAATGTGAGCGATCAGCTGTTGCAGAAAAAACAGGATATCGATCGCGAGCTGGCCTCTCTTTATGAAACACGCGACAAAATTCAAAACAATTTGAAAGGTCACAAAGAAGAGCTTGAAGAGATTCAGTTCCGTCACAAGTTGGGTGAATATACCAAAGAAGAATTTCACCAGAAGGCCAAAGGCGAAGAAGACAAGATCACCCGTTTTGAGCAGGTGTTGACGAGCGTGCAGACCAACATCGGCCGCTATGAAAGCCTGTTTCAGGGAGACGAAGAACTCTTCGGCGTCGAAGAACCCTCCCACCCTCTCCAGATTGAAGAGGGAGAATTGGAAGTCGATGAATGGGAAGAAGAGGCCGAAGAGGCGCAGAGCGCATCCAACGCAGACGAACCCTCCACCGCCACACCGACCGATACCGAGGGAGAATGGATGGAGGCAACCAAGGCCAATCTTCAAATCGTGGCACCGCAGATCACCATCATCGCGGGCAATGAAAATGTCGGCAAAACTTTCCAGATTCGCAACACACTCTCGATGGGCAGATCCCACACCAACCAGGTTGTTTTGAAAGATGCCAAATCCTCACGCCAGCACGCCGAGATCCGCGCACAGGGTAACGAGTGCATTCTGATCGACCTCAACAGCTCCAACGGCACGCTGGTTAACGGTCAGCGGGTGCACGAACATCTCCTCACCCCCAACGACGAAATCCAGATCGGCGATTTCGTCATGCAATTCCAGCAGTAATTTATTTCAGGAAACGCGTCTTAAGCCAACGGAGATTTTGCGATTGGGAATTTTTTGTCTTTTCAGGCGGGCATTGCGAATTTCTTCCAGAGTGGCCCCCTCTGCACGGAATGAATCGCGATAAATGTTATCCCCATTTTTTAACGGCGCCGGAATTTTTTCGGATTGGCTCTGATCGGCAAAATGAACACGGTCGGAAGGGATACCCAATGAAAAAGCATATTCCAGAATCACCTGATGAAAGGCATCCACACGCGCAAACCCGCCAGAGCTGTAGAGTCTCTCCACCAGAATATGTTCGTGGCCGTTCGCATCGACCGTCACTTCGATCAGCCGCCTCGCCACAATGGTGCCATCCATCTCCCAGTTGGCGATCTTGAATTGACCGTGGATCATCCGATGGATCGGCTCTCCATGCTCATTCACCCACTTTCTATCCAATGTCTGACAGGTCTGCACCGGCTCGTTGCCCGAACGGGCGATTTTTTCAATATCCCCGCTGATGACGCACGATTCTTTCTCGGCAGTGCGCACCCCTTTTTCCATGCCACTGACATAATTTTTCAAATCGGTCCGGATGTTGGCAAAGGTGTCGCCAAAATGGGTTCGAATGGCGGCATAATGGATTTCAAAAATTTTCTGGATGGCTTTGGCCTCCTCCGGAGCAGCACTCCCCTCGCTCAACCAATGGCGAATGCGTTCCGGCAATGCGCGTATCTCCTGTGGAATTTCTTCCGGCTTTTTTAAAACGTTGAGAGAACTGTGCGTGCCAACCTGATCTTGCACCTGTTTTTTCAAAGTCTCAACGCCTTCTGCCTTGTCGATACGACCGATATCTGCAACATCGCGACGATATTCTTTTTCCCAGCCTTCCAGAAAAGAATCGGAGACAACCGCTTTCAATTCTTCATATCGCGGATATACAAACTGCCCGCGCTCCCACTTTAATCCCAGAACCAATCGTCGTAGCGATTGCCGCCCCTCATTATTCATGAATCGGCTCGCACGCAGCAAAAGTGGATATAAGCCGGTGTTGCGGAACCGCGCGCCATGTTCTTCAAAAAAACTGCGGACAGCGCCACCACCCAAACGAACGATGAAGGCCTCTTCGGTGGCCTGTCCCATTTTTTTCAAAAAGAGGCGGGCCGGAGAAGGAACAGAGCGTTTGATGGCCTGCTCCATAAAATTGAGCAACGCCTTTTTCTTTTTTGCCATTTCTGTGGGATCCTTTATTTTTTGATAATCTCTCCACGTTTCATTCATCTGGCTCAAATGCCAATCCAACAAAAGCCGATCGGCCCCCGGCTTTTTGAGTTGAAGCCACATGGCCTTAAATTTCGGGTGGTCTGTCGCATCCAGATAGTGGGCCGTTGTTTTTAATGTGAGCGCGGTCTCCCTCATGGCAAGTCGCTCTGCAAAAGGGGTATCGATGGCAAACATAGAGCCCATATCCTCTGGCAGACTCGCATCGACAAGAGTCAAAAGGCTGGCGAGATCTTCCGCACTCGACTCCCCCTCTTCCCATGCCAGTTTTTCCAGAAGTCTCTCCAACAGGGCCGACTTTTTTTCATCTCTCTCAACATCGTTTTTTAAAATATCTTTCAATGTCTTCCAGCGATGCGGAGAAGCCATCCACCCCTCTGACACTCCCAAAACCTGCAAGGCTTCTTGTGCGGTTTGAGACAGGCCCGATGCTTCCAGAAACCGTTTAAAACAAGCGGCATTCAGAAAACCTGCCTCTTTGAGGGTCTGAAAATGAGTCAGCAGAAAACTATCCGCCCACCATGACAACTTCGCTACATGCTCTTCCTGAAGCATTCCAAACGGAAGCAGAAGTTGAAATTGTCGGGCTAAAAAAGAAGAGGCCCCTGATGGAGAGTCTATGTCGGAAGAGGCCCAAACTTTGAGAATCATACGGAGGGTCTCTGCAGTGAACCATCCTTTTTTCAAAAGCAGGGGGAGTTTTCTTTGAAATAGATGCAACGCTCTTGCAGATGATTCCGATGAAAAATCTTTTTCCAAAATAGAAACGCACCGCTGATAATGAGATTCCTGAAACCAGCCCTGTTCGATGAGAAAATCGAAATGAGATGTGAAACAGGTGATCGATTCTTCAAACGGCATCCGGTTGAAGTGCTGACGTGTAAACCACCCCTTCTTTATGAAAACGGGAAGAAGATGATCCAATATACGCAATGCCTCTGCACGAACATCTTTTTCCGGGTGACTCAGAAGTTCAAAAACAAATTCAAAGTTTTTACGGTCCATGGTATGACTTTTCGCAAGGGAGAGCAGATCCAATTGGTAATTCAGGGAAATGGCCGCATGACGAACCTTTTCTTTGGGATGCCTGCAATATTCCAATATCCTCCGATATTCAGTCGCCCTGAACAACTGATGGTTCAAAAGAAATTCGCTATTGTGCCGAAAAAAATCCGCCACATTCGTAAAGAAAAACCCCTTGGAACAAGCCAAAAGCTCGATGAGAGTCCGAATATGCCTTGGCTTTAAAAACCCCATGGCATAAAAAGTTTCTAGATACTGATTGAAGCCAAAGAAGGCCCAACCCCACTTTGTCCCAACGCCCTCCATTAATATTTCAAAATGTTCCGGTTTAAAAAGGCCCGACAGACGGACCCGCCCTTGTCCAAGAATCAGCCCCAACTGTTTGGCGGGAGTAGCAACCGCTTCTGCCAGGCTAAAGGAGGAAAGGCCGGGCTGTGTGCTTTCAATCGCAACGGTTGCAGGGAGGAGAGTCTCCCCGCAAAAAACCTGTGCACTTCCCAGAGAAGAGAGCCCAAAAAGGGTCTGATCAATCATGACTCTATATCGGCGGAAATGAAAAAAAGTTGCTTACAAATTCTGGCGGATTCTGCGGACGGAGCGGGCGAGACCGGAGTCTTCATCGACATCGACCAGCAGGCCTTCCAGACGAACCTCTTTTTCGGCGACTTTGAAACCCTTGAATTCGCCGTCGCTCAAAAAACGTTTCACGGCCACTTCCACATCGAGACCAATCACCGAGTGATGCGGGCCGGTCATTCCCAGATCGGTGATGAAGGCGGTCCCCCGCGGCAAAATTTGTTCGTCGGCGGTTTGCACATGCGTGTGCGTCCCCACGACGCACGAAACGCGGCCATCCAGAAACCATGACAGGGCGCGCTTTTCCGCTGTGGCCTCGGCATGCACATCGACAATAATTATTTTTACATCTCTTGGAATTTCTTTCAGACAATCATCCATCGCCTTGAACGGTGAGCGCATCTTGGGGCCCTTGCCATCCATAAACACGCGCCCCTGCAGATGGACAACGCAGACATCGAGACCTTTTTTGGAAGGGACAATGCAAAAACCTTTGCCACGCCCTTTCTCAATCAGATTGTAGGGTCGCAAAATGGGATCAGTTTCCAATTGTGGAAAAATGGATTCCTGTTCCCAGACGTGATTGCCGGCGGTGATGACATCAATGGGCGATTTGAAAAGTTCGACGGCGACTTTGTCGGTGACCCCTTTGCCGCCGGCGGCGTTGTCGGCGTTGGCCAGAACAAAATCGATGCCGTGCTGGCTAATGAGTCTCGGAAGAAGCTGTGCCACCGCATTGCGCCCGGGAGAACCAAAAATATCACCGATGCAAAGAATCTTCATTTTGCATATTCCGTGGCTCGCGTTTCGCGAATCACCGTCACCTTGATCTGCCCCGGATACGTCATCTCCTGCTCAATTTTGCGGGCGATATCTTTCGAGATGACAAACGCCTGCGCGTCGGTCACTTCCTGAAAGTTGACCATCACGCGAATTTCGCGTCCGGCCTGCACGGCATAAGCCTTCTCGACACCCTTGAACGACATCGAAATTTTTTCCAGATCCTCGAGGCGCTTGATGTAACTCTCCAGCACTTCGCGCCGGGCACCCGGTCTCGCTCCCGACAAAGCATCGGCGGCATCGACCAGACAATCGAGCGGATAAATTTGCGGAATATCCTCATGATGCGCCCCAACCGCGTGACAGATGGCTTCATCCTCTTTATATTTTTTGCAGAATTCCATGCCAATCAGGGCATGTGCCCCCTCAACCTCATGGGTTACCGCTTTGCCGATGTCGTGCATGAGTCCCGCGCGACGCGCTTTCATTTCGTCCAGACCCAGTTCGGCGGCCATCATGCCGCAGATAAAACCGCACTCGATGGAATGGCGAAGCACATTCTGCGCATAGCTGTATCGATATTTTAAAGCACCGAGCAGTTTGACAATTTCTGCATGGGCTTTGGGGAGTTTCAATTCAAGAAAGGCCTGTTCACCGGCTTCCAGAATCGACTGATCGACCTCTTCGGCCGCCTTGGCCACCATCTCTTCAATGCGCGAGGGATGAATACGGCCGTCCTGCAACAGACGCTCCATCGCGATGCGCGCCACTTCACGCCGGACCGGATTGAAACCGGAGAGCACCACCGCATCGGGTGTCTCATCAATCACCACATCAATGCCCGTGGCCGCTTCAAACGCGCGGATGTTGCGCCCTTCGCGCCCGATGATTCTCCCTTTGAGTTCTTCGTTGGGGAGCGGCACCACGCTCAAAGACCGCTCCGAAACATAATCAGAGGCGAGTCTCTCGACAGTAGAAGCGATAATATATTTGGCTTTGTGACCCGCCTCAGCTTTGGCCTCTTCCTCTATCTTCATCATCATGGTCGCCGCTTCACGTTTGGCGTCGTCAATCAGTGATTCGCGCAACTGCTTTTTCGCATCGTCCATGGTGATACCCGCCGCTCTTTCCAGCGCGCGGCGCGTCTCCTGCATCAACTCCTGATATTGCTTGTCCATGCCATCAAGCTGGCCCTTCTTGGCCTGCAAACCTTTTTCCTGTCTGAAAAGGTCTTCCTCTTTTGTTTCAAGGAGGTTGAACTTTTTTTCGAGGTTGTCTTCTTTGGCCTGCAGATTTTTTTCCAGCGAATGTAGCTCGCGATTTTTGTCAGACATCTCTCTTTCAAAATTCGACTTGGCCTTCAGCTGGGCATCTCTCACTTCCAGTTCGGCCTCTTTGCGCAGATTTTTGGCCTTACCTTCCGCCTCTTCCAAAATCATTTTGGCCTTGGCCTGTGCTTCAGCCTCCTTCTTCTTTCCCATCAGCTTGCGACCATAAACACCAACACCCAAACCAGCACCCAATCCACCGACTGCAATTAAAATCAGTTCCAGGATCACTTGTTACCTCCTTATGACTAAATGATTCGCAAAATTCTCTCTTCGGTCACAATAATATCGACCCTCTGGTCTCTCCCCTTCGTCACCGGCAGCGAATCACACATTTGAAATTCATAGGCCAGGGCAACCTTTTTGCCCTGAAAGCCGGCCAACAGTTTGTCGTAAAACCCCTTACCAAAACCGAGGCGGTTCCCCTTGGAATCAAAGGCCACCCCCGGAATAACAATCAGACTCAAATAATTGATGTCATGCAATGCATGCTCCCGTTTGGCCGGCTCCAGAATGCCACAATACCCGGGCTTTAATTCCTTCAGACTTCGGACCTGATAAAAATGGATTTCTTCTGTCTTGGGATCGACAGCAGGATAAAAAATTTCCTTCCTCAACGCGTGCGATTTGAGAAAAAGCGGCTCTGTTTCAATCTCGTTATCAAAAGACGAATAGAAACCGACCCGCTCCGCCAGATTGAATTCTTCCAGAGAAAAAAGATGAAGCCCCACCTTCTGGGAGGCTTCACAAACAAATTTGGGTGACAACTGCCGACGTTTTGTCAGCAGGGTTTCGCGGCACTGGGCCTTGGGATCCATAAAACTCCTGTCCCCAGGCGCCGGTTTTCAAAAAGAGGATACTGCCGTAAATGAAATGAAACGGACAAACATGTCATTTTTAAATTTTGTGTTGCCATATTATCTCTTTTTGAAAACAGACACCGGGAAAAATAGAGACGGGGCCCGCAGTTACCGTGTGAAAGGCTATCTTAAAAACCCCAAACAAGTTGAGGTGGGAACCATTTTACTGTTGCAGGCTTCCTGCAAAAAATCTGTGGCAGCAGGCTTGCTCAACACAGCAAGAGACAGCCCCCATTTGAATCTTATCGGTTCTAAGATAGTCGCATCCAAACACGCGTATCGCAGGTTGTCCCGTCAAAAAATATTTCAATTTAAAAAAGCTCCTTTCATGGTTTTTAAGCTTGCAAATCAATAAGTTCGATCATGTCTTTTATTTTCTTCTCTACGTGCGTTATCTTCTTTTCCTTCTCCATTTTGTACTTCATAAACTCATCGGCGATATTCATGGCGGCCAGTATGACTACATTGAGAGAGGCCACAGACTTCGAGTTATTCAAAATTTCATTGACCTTCTTGTCGACAAACGCCGCAACCTGATTCACATACTCCTCATCCGATTCACTGCGGATCATGAACTTCTGTCCCAACACTTTTATTTCAACCTGTTTTTTCATCAATTTTTTTGACCCGCACCCCAGATCGATTCTTCAAGTATTACTATAAGAAAAGAGGGACTGAAACGTCAAGTCCAATTCCCTCCAAAGCCGATATTATTTTCCTTGAATATCTCATTTCATCCTATTAGAGCAAAGTCCATTTCGACCACTCCTATGGGTTTAAACCTCCTGATGATTACCGGACCTGCCGCTTTCAATAACCATGCCGCTGCACAAATGGTTGAAACAGCTGAACTGACCCCTCTGCTGGCGGTCAATGGTGCACTGATTCAAAACGCGTCTGCCACTTTGGAGACCCGTAGACCGATCAGTTTGGCCCAGAGCGCAGAGGCCTTCGTGGAAGCTTGGCAGAGTCAAAACCAAAGCGATTCGATTTTTTGGAAACGGCGTCTGGTTCAAGACCTCCGTTTTCTCTCCAAACGGGATTGGGCACAACTCGCCTCTGTGATGCATGGCGAGTGGCGCCCTAACCCTGTTTCCAAACTACACAAACCGACCCCCGATGATTTTGCCAGAATCCCCTGGCTTTTGAGACGGGCCAAACAGGCTACCCGGCGAGAAGACCCTTCACAGGCCCTCTTTTTTTATGATGAAGTTTTGAAAATTGCCGCTTTTTCCAATGAAATAAAATATTTGAGAACCGCTCTAGATACACTGGCTTTGCGCCTTAAATTAAAGTGGGAGGAGTTGCCACGGCATCCCGTCAATTTCGCTGAAGGAGACCTCCACCTGAAATTGGTCAACGCTCTTTTAAAGGAGGGGTTGCAGGGCGATGCTTTGATTGCTCTTTGGGAACATGCCTGTTTTGTCAAACGCATTGCCTACCACAATTATCACGAGGCGCTCGATATGGTGATTAAACTGGCGTGCACCCATGTTTTGGTGGCCAGAAAAGATAAAAACATGAATGCACAAATGGTGGGATTGTCTTGGCAGATTTATGCGAACGAGGCACTTGGGCATTCTCTGGAAGCCGCAGAGGCCGCTTATGCCCTTGCCCAGCTTCATCTAGAGCTGAAACACTGGGAAGACTTTCGTAAAACTTCTGAAAAAGCGGACAAACATTTCGAGAGTCATGCGCATTATTATTTAGAGTGGGGAGGAAAATTTGCAAAAGGGGTTCGGCTGT
The DNA here is from genome assembly GCA_030648035.1 of Deltaproteobacteria bacterium. GTDB lineage: Bacteria > UBA10199 > UBA10199 > SPLOWO2-01-44-7 > SPLOWO2-01-44-7 > JAUSII01. The sequence goes on from JAUSII010000054.1 coordinate 18,554, forward strand.
ATCTTGAAATAATTCGGCGCAAAATGATGTTGATGCGGCAGGCCTCCTTCCTCTTTTCAGTGACGGATGCCAAAGATGTGGCGGCTACCGCACGCATGCTGGAAGAGACCGTGGCACACTCCGTTTATTGGATTCCCGACGAACTGACACTGGGCGTGCAACGTCTCCATTGGGAAGCCAAAGCTTTTGCCGCCCGTTGGGGAAGTGTCGAGCCAGAATCAGAAGCCCAGGTCCGCTTGATCAGTAGCGCCATCACCTATCTGAAAGACTTCGACGATCCTTTGAGTGTTGGGCACAAAGAGAGGCCTACGAATTGCTGTCGTGAAAAGGTGCCTTGACCCCTTCTTCCAATTTTGTTACCTCCCCCTCCGTCGCTAGGGGTGTCCGTAAGGACTGAGATCATACCCTAGAACTTGCCCGGGTCATTCCGGCGAAAGGAAGCGATGAAAGAGCCAGACCAGATAGAAATCACCGTCAACGGAATTGCAAAAGCACTCCCACGTTCCTTTTCCATTACAGAATTGATGCAACATCTGGAGATGACCCTCCCCCATCTGGCCGTGGC
>JAUSII010000062.1 GCA_030648035.1 Deltaproteobacteria bacterium
CTACGCTTGGGGAGGCCCCCAAGCTCCGTTAGTTCCTCGGCCCGCCAAGTATAAAATCCCCCGAGGGGATTGGCGGGCCTGCGCAGTCGTTGCGCACCACATTTCCCACTCAAAAATCGCACCGCCACTACGAATTAAAAAAATTAAAATTCAAATTATAAATTATTCAATTCAAAATGATGTGTGCTCAAAATCTGGAAGCGAATAAAAAAGTGGTATGAGGCGGCCTGTCGGAGGCAATTTTACATCCGGGGTCCAAAAACAAAATTGCCGAGACCGGAGCACCCATTTTGGGTTCGACCCAAAATGAGGTGCGTCCCCGAATACCCTTTTTTATTCGCTTCCAGATTTTGTCGGTGTCTGTTTGCGAACACCTTTCATTGTGGACATCAAACCCCAAAATCATTATATTCCGCGCTTCTAAATTACTTTTATGCCCGAAAATATTTTAACCATTTTCCGCCGCAACGCCCTTCGTCTGGGTAATGCCCCCTGTCTTCATTATAAAAAGAAAAATGTCTGGATTCATTTAAGCTGGGTCGATGCGGAAGATACCGTTCGCCGATATGCGCTGGGGTTGGCGGCGTTGGGGCTTAAAGCTGGTGGGAGGGTGGCGCTCCTTTCCAAAACACGGGTCGAATGGACTCTGCTGGATATGAGTGTTCTGGCCAATCAGGCGATTACCGTCCCTCTTTATCATACGCTCGCCGCTGAACAGATCGCCTTCATACTGAAAGATTGCAAACCCTCTCTGCTGATTCTCGAAAATCCGGCACAGTGGGAGAGATTGAAACCTCATTTGAGTCACTGGAATTCTACGATAGTGATCATGGATGGAGAAGAGACAGGGTTTGTCGGACTAAAAGAATTGCGTGAGAGGGGAAAGTCACTGCCGGTCAATCTCTACGACGAAAACTTGCGTCAGATTCAACCGATCCATCCTGCGACTTATGTTTATACTTCGGGAACAACCGGTCCACCGAAGGGGGCCATCCTCACACACCGGAATCTTCTGGCGGAAATCGAGGCACTGCAGGAGGTTTTTCGTTTTGGTCCGGAGCAGATCGGTTTCATGTGTCTGCCGCTCGCGCATGTGATTGCCCGCGCGATGCAATTTTATCAGTTGGCCCAAGGGTGTCAGGCGGCTTATGCCGAGAGTCTGGAGATGATGCCGGTCAATCTTCTGGAAATCAAACCCCATTTCATGCCCGGTGTTCCGAGGTTGTTTGAGAAAATGCATGAGAGAATTTTGAATCGCGTGCAACAATCCCCACAATTTTTGCAAAAACTTTTCAATTGGAGTCTCAACATTGGTTCCCATGTGAGTGATCTTCAACAGAGAAAAGAGCCCTTGGGTTTTGTATTGCGGGTGCAATATTTTCTTGCCGGTGTTCTGATTTATCGCAAAGTAAGAAGGGGTTTTGGTGGAAGAATACGCTGTCTAATCTCGGGCGGGGCGCCATTGGCCAAGCCGATTGCCCAGTTTTTTCATGCGTTGGGAATTTTGCTGATAGAAGGGTATGGGCTGACGGAAACAAGTGCCGCCGTCACGCTCAATCGTCTCGATGACTTTCGGTTTGGAACGGTCGGCAAACCCCTGGAAGGGGTGCGCATCAAAATCAATCCCGATGGAGAAATCTGTATTAAGGGAGATACGGTGTTTGCAGGCTATCTGAATTTAAAAGAAGACACGATGGCCGCTTTCGACAAAGAGGGCTGGTTTTTGACCGGGGATATCGGGGAATTCACCAAAGATGGTTTTTTGAGAATCACCGATCGCAAAAAGGACATCATCGCCACCTCGGGCGGCAAAAAGATTTCCCCGCAAAATATTGAAAACATGATGCAACAGAGTCGTTATATCCAGCAGATCATGGTTTATGGGGACCAACAGAAATTTTTGTCGGCTCTGGTGACTCTCAACTGGGAGGTGGTGGAAGATTATGCCAAAAAGAACGGCATCACTTTCAAATCCCGAAAAGATATGGCGGAAAACCCGGATATTTATAAACTGGTTCAAACTGAAATTGCGGAGCAGAACAAGCATCTTTCCAGCTTTGAAACGATCAAAAAGTTTGCTATATTGGACACGAATTTTTCGGTGGAATCGGGAGAGTTGACCCCGACATTAAAAGTGAAAAGAAAAATTGTGACCGAAAAATATAAAAATATTCTTCAACAACTGTATCTGGATTCATAAAACAAAAGGGGGAGATCATGAAGGCAGGCGGTCAAAGTCCCGGAAAACCGGGCTTGGGTTTGACACCCAACATTTCGAGCATGCTTTGTTACATCTGTTTCCCGGTCACCAGTCTTATTTTTCTTCTGATTGAAAAAGAGAACAAGGATGTTTTGTTCCACGCCTGGCAGGGGACGTTTTTTGGCGCGGCGGTCATCCTGTTGATTCTTGTGTTAAATCTTCTGGCAACCATTTTGGGGTATCTTGCCGGCTTTCTGGGGGCGTTGATTTACAGTTTTATCATTCCGGTGGTCTGGCTGGGTGTACTGGTTTTATGGGTGGTTTGTCTGGTGAAGGCCTATCAGGGAGATCGTTGGAGAATTCCGGTGATCGGCGATATGGCGGCGCAAAAAGCGGGTGTGTAAATGCATTTCAGCCTGTGTGCCATCAAATGTCTGACAGGTTTTGATTGTCCCGGTTGCGGGTTGATCCATTCCATTTTCGCACTGTTGGGGGGACATTTAAAAGAGAGCATCGCATGGCATCCGATGGGAGTGCTGGTCCTGTTGGGGCTGGCCAACCTGGGATGGAGGGGCAGGTTTTTACTTTCAGAAGTGGGTCGAAAAATTATTTTTTGTTCAGTGCTGGCGGGGTTTTTAATTCCATGGATTGTGAAGGTCGTCACAAAAGGAGCGTCATATGTATGAAAATGCACAGCAGATTTTTGAAGAAAAAATAGCGGGCAAACTTAAAGAGGATCCTTCCAAGGCAAAAGCGATCGGGACTCTTGTTTTGTTTCATATCACCGGAAGCGGCGACTGGATTCTCGATTGTTCCACGGATCCTGCCGTCGTTAAA
>JAUSII010000065.1 GCA_030648035.1 Deltaproteobacteria bacterium
CGGAAGACCATCTCCATTGAAATCGAGAATATAAGAGAAAGGGCCAAAATCATAATCATTCAGAAAAGCCCCCTGTATTGTTCCATCCAAATTCGGTCCGTGTATCAAGTCGCGCCACACTGTGTGGGTCTCTGAGAGACCATCGCGGGAACCATACCAGACTGAAAAATAGGATGCATTGGGATGTCCCACAACCCGGTCGATGTAGCCATCCCCGTTCATATCGAACCAGCTGTGATAGGAGTCATTCCATTCCAAAGTATCTCCTGAAACCGTGTCTTGGCTGGACATTGCCGCTCCCCAGATATTTTGAGGCAATGGAATCAGTGAAGAATATTCGAAAAGTTTTTGAGGAAGATTCAGGCCGGGGGCGGTCATTTGCACGGAATACAAAACAGAACTCTGTGAGGTCAGTAGATTAACATAGCCGAAATTATAGGTGCGCACTTCTGTGCCGCCATCGGTCACGCGGATGTTGCGCAGAAGATTTCCGTTAAAATAATTATGTCTTGCAGGAAAATTGATGCTCACACCCAAAGCTGTTTCTCTTTGATAATTAAAAGTGACTTTAAAACGTGGAGTTGCATCCCCATGGCTCGTGTAATCGATGTAATCAAGAAGAACCTCTCCCAACCCATTGGAGGTCGATTTGGAATAGACATAGTTGACAACATTGCCGTTCGGATCTGCCGACCCCTCCAGATACCAGCGGAAAATCATCCGACTATCCGTGCTTTGAAGGCGGGCTTGCGGCAAGGTTCCAAAAGTATGTCGAACCCCCTGTTTGTCGTAGGCCACCCAATAAAAGGTGGTGCTGGAGACCAGGGGGTCCGGACAACGGAAGAAACGGACAAAAGCTCCCCCTGTTTCGACTTTGGCCTGAAACTCATCACACTCATAATCGGTGTAAAATTCATGCGGATGATGCGCCACAAAAACCAGCCGGATGCGTTGACCATTGGCCTCAAAAACGAAATTGCTTCCGAAATAATCTATCCCGTCGCTTGTATTTCTTTCGATGAAACCCGGATTAAGATTCCACCCCTGCCCCACATTGCTGGCAACTTCCCGCCGACTGCTATTATAGGTTAACACGAGCTTGGGTTGCATGCCGGCGCGCCCGGGGGGGACTTCGAACGCAATGCGATGGGTGGCGGCTCCCGTATAATAATCGTGCTCCGAAATGTCGTTGGATGTGTCACTGGCATCCGCTTCCACACCCGCCTCCGGCGCTGCTGTCCCCGTATCGACCGAAGATTCCGTCTGTGCCCGGCCCAACGCGGCCGGCAACAGAAATAAAAACACAAAAATAAAAATGGAAAACCGATTTCGTCTCACTGGCTATCCCCTTCCATAAACGGACGAATATTTTCGGCAAAGAAACGGATTCCATCCGGAACGCCCGGATAGTGGCCAATTTTTTCCAGGTCCAAATGGCTGTTGAAGTGGGCAATTGCATTACGAATGATAAACAGGGTGTTGATATATGTTTTTTCCCCTTCAGGACCCATTGTGGCCATCGTTCTTTCGAAAAAGAGGTCCAGACCGTCAACAATGGCCGGGAAATTTCTCTCGAGTATCAGGCTTCTCATGAACACATTTAGAATTTCTTCAAGTCTTTCGGACGAAAGACTCTCCTGTTCAATCCATACCTTCATCATCTGCAGATAAAAAACCCGGGCGGGGCGCGGGGCATTTTTATCCCGAAGATCTTTTTCAATACGAAGCGCATCATCAAAACGTTCTTCTCTCTCCGCTTTTTTCGAGGAGGCATCCAACAGAGCGATCTCTTTTTGTCGAAGCAGGGTTGGGTCGGGAATAGTGGCCGGCTTTGCCGGAGCAACTTTTGCCACTGTAGCGCGCGGCAATGTAGCAGAAGGTTTTTCAAAAAATTGATAAAAGTCTGCTCCGGCAAGAATGACCCAGTCAGGGGTCCGCCGCGGCATATTCACGCCTGCTTCCGGGCGGATGAAAAAACGGAGCCCTGAATCCTTCCAAAAATCGAATTCGGCCGCACCTTCCAAACCTACCCCGGAGCGAAGGGCAAATTCTTCGGCATGAACACCACCCCCCATCTCTGCACGCACCGCCAGATTGAAAAAACGGAGAGCCCCACTCCACCCACCCAGCAGACGGGTCTTTTGCCCGGAGTGATTCGGTGCAAAGCTTGCCGAAGGACCGGTCTCAAGACAAAAATTTTGCGACACGGCAAAAGAATGTCCCCCCGATATTTTTGTTTCGGGTCGATAATCACCGGCCATGTTCAAGATGCCGCCTCCCAAACCTGCATACCAGCGGTCTTCTGTGCGATTGGGCATGTCTCTCCTAATTTTTCAAATCCACCTCCACCCATTCGGGTGCAGTTCCTTTTTTGGCACGATTTTTAAAAACCGAAATCTTCACCATTCTAAAAGCTGGATTGCTGGATATCTTAAAATCATCCACCGCCTCTTTGCCATGGCCTGTCACCTTCAAAATACGATTTGCCTCCAGCGGTCTGGATGTCGTGGAGGCCACAAATATCGTCGCGATGGGAAATTTCCGGCGATCCTTTGCTTCATAGATAAATCCGGCAGATCCCCTTTTTTGCAGATACCCGGCGATGCTGTCGGCCCTCTCTTGCGCCAGCTTGATCATGGCCGTTTCATCGTATCCAACGGCATCATAACGATCGCTGGCATAACCATCTATCGCAATGGCATACTTCGGGTTTTCCGCCATAAAACGGATCCATTCATCCAGATAGGGATCGGCGAAACCGGCTGGCTGTCCCAGATTCCATTGCGGCATCAGGGTCAAATCGGGGCTGTCATTCGAAAAAAGATAATTGGTAAGCAATCTGAAAACCTTGTCACTTTTCTTCACGGTCACAATGTTCATGCGGCGGTGCGGATCTTTCCCAAGACATTTCAGATCCCATTCGCTTAATGCCACATTCAATTTCTGCTCTTTGCGGACATCCCGAATGAGATTTTTCGGGCTGTAGAGTCCCAGAATGCCCCGTAATTCCGCCAGATAGACTTTTGCTTTCGAAAGGGTCTCCAGACATTCCCCTCTTTGTGGCCTTTCCGGAGGGTTGAATTTTGGAAACGGAGAGAACGATGAGACATCGGGAATCGCATCGCATTTAAAACCCGACTTTTCCAGATAATCGCGCCGCCTGGTCTGCTGATCACGCAAAAGAGCATTCGTTCTGACCAGATCATTTCCCCTGCTCCACAATTCGAACGCGCCGGCTTTAATAGTCGAAAATTTTTTCTCTTCCAGGCCGATTTCATATTCCACCTGGGCCAATTCGCGACAGCCATCTTGCACATCCACACCCGTTGCGGCCCTTAGTGGAACCGAAAGGGTGGCCATACCTCCCCATTCCCCGTAATTTCTTGAGGTCGACGAGCCGTAAATCATTCCGGCGCCGAGATCAAATCCACGGTATTGAAAAAGGATCTTTCCATTGAACACGACCTGACTATCGAAAGCGGCCTCCGGAATATTTCCGCCGCCGAAATTAAGCGCGCTTTGCCCCACACCAGCACCGACGCCAAGTTCAAGAGCAAAGAGGTTCAAAAAGGGGCGCGGCACGAAAAATCTCCCTCCACCTTCAAGTCCCGCCAGAGTGCGCCTGGAACCGAGACTTGTTTCATCGGCATGGGCAAAACGACCCGCAACCGACACATAGCCCGATGCCCAGTTACCGTATGGATAAATCAGTGCCCCTTGAACAGAGTGCGTATCGTAGCCGAAGCGTTCTTCGCTTTCGTCCTGTTTTAAAAGGGCGCTGTATCCATATGCGTAGCGCAACTGCGGCAGGAGTCTTATTTTATTTTCTTCATCCAAGCCCATCATTTCTCCTTTAACGCGAGTTCAGCGTCACCAATGCTTGCAGATGCGCGGGGTCGTTGGTTTCCAGACGCAATAGCCCCGACTCCCCTCTGCCTGCAGCGGTAATCAGATATATTTTTCCCGCCAACGAGGGGAGGCTGTCTTCAAAACTTTCAGTGGTGCCGCCAGAGCGATGAATTGAAAAACCGCGCGGCAGTTGTCCGCGTATTTCCAACACCTGCTCGCCGCGATTTTCAATATTGAGCATTGCAACGTTCTCTGTAAAAACAGGGTTGCTGTTTTCCAGAAAAAAGCCGGGCCCCGGCAGGGGTGCCTGATTCCCCTCCCACAAAAAAGACTCCACATTCCAAAATGGCTGTTGGCCTGCAGGGTAAAGCAGGTGGACGGCAGAGCCTGTCGGATCAGACCAGAGGCGGCTCCAGGCAAACGGAATATCTTCGTCTTGAAGCACAACACTATCGCCCTCTCCCTGGCCTGGATTATTCAGATATGTTTTCCAAAATATTTTGAACGGTTCTGTGTCGTGCCTGAAACCTTCCCACGCAACAACCATTCTCTGCCGATTATCGAGAAGAATGGCCGGGTGCAGCAGATGCGACACCTCCGGCGTCGGTTGCGCCACAATAATGGAGCCGAGATCGTGCCAACTCCCGTTCTCTTTTCGAATCGATTGAAGGTGGAGGATGCCGCTGTTTTCCCAAACGACCGCAAGCAATCCTCCCGCAAAAGCCACAGCGGGATGCCTGGCCAGCTCATCCACAGCTCCCACATAAAACAACCGCCGAGAGCCGGCCTCCCAAACTGCAAGCCCCAAGGGGCCCATCGGCGCTGACCCTATCTGCCATGCCACCGCAACGCGACCCTCTTCATCCACCGCCACAGAAGGGTTGATGGATTGTTCAATATGAATATCCCTGTCATTCACGAGAACTTCCGATCCCAAAATACCGGTGGCGTCATAGTCGCGCATCAGCACCTTGTCGCGGTTGACCCAAACGGCCACCGCATCACCTCCCGGTTTCATTCCAAGCGTGGCAATACGGTTGTCAGCCAACGGGCCCAGATTGGGCATGGGAAAAACATCCAACATCTGTTTTTCGCCGAGCGGCTCCATGGCGTTTGTGAAACGCTGTAACCACAGATGTGCCGCATCCCCCGCCGCACCTTCATTCCAGAGCACCGTCATGTTGCCTTGTGCATCACGGGTGATTGCTTTTTCCAACGAGCACAAATCGATATCAGCGGTTCCCTCGGGTTCTACAGGCAACATCCGTTCCGTCCCATTGTACACATGCAACGCGCGTCCCGAGGACCACAAAAGAATCGGTGTCTCTGCAAAACCGGCCACATGCACACACGGTTTTAAAGCGCCAAGCACATGGGAATGACTTTGCAAAGGCGCCAAACGATAAGAGTCGATAGAAACTGGATAGGCGCTTTCAAAACATCCTTCTGTCTGCCGAATACCGAATGAAAGTGGACATTGATCTTCACAATCTTTCATTCCGTCCCGGTCGGCATCCGCACCGCAATCGGAAGAGGGATGGTCGGGATCGATCACCCCTGATTTTGGCGGGCATCCGTCAGGTGAACCGATATTGGGCGACTCGGGGCATTGGTCGGCTTCATCGGGAATCCGATCACCGTCTGAATCGACCGGCTCCGAAGCCCCCTCCACGAGCACGGGGCTGCATGGAACACGGCCATCAGCCGTTTCCGTCCAGCAACCTTCTTCCTCTTTGACTCGCCGACTGTTACACCCGGCCAAGCCTGCAAGGAATGCCAATCCAAATATAATCGGTGCCACCATTTATTCTTTCTCCTTTAAACTACGATGCGTCACACACATCACCAAAGCTGTCACCATCTGCATCCTGCTGACCCACATTGGGAACCAGCACACAATTGTCAGCAGGAACGGCAAGTACACACCGTTGCAAAGGACCGTCTGAAACACCATCGCCGTCACTATCGGCTATTTGCGGAAATGTTTCGTTCAAATGCCATTCCACCAGACCATTGTGGTTGGCATCCTCGTCTCCATCCAATATCCCGTCGCAATCGGTATCGGGTTTAAGCGGATCGGTATCTCCATTTCCGGCTTCAAAAATTCCGTCGCCGTGCGTTTCAATAAAATCGGTCAGGGCATCTTCATCGGTGTCGGCCGCAAAAGTTGCCGTTTCAGACAATTCCTGCCGACCATTTCGGTTTAAATCTTCCAGGGCATCCATTAATCCGTCAGCATCTGTGTCCGCCCTGTACGGATCGGACTCCAATGCATCAACAACTCCGTTTTGATTGATGTCTTCAACCCGGTCCGGAATTCCATCCAGATCGCTGTCTATGTCTGTAGACAACGTGAAGGCGAACTCGCTGGTGTTATTATCCTCATCCACGGCCACGGCGGTAATTAACGAACCGATATTGACCGATACCGGAAGAGGAATACTGAAGAGGGCATCGTCACCCGTTATCGTTTCACGGGAGAGAAAAGTCAGCCCTTCCGAATAACCGTTGGTGTCGTTGTTATCGGCAAGATAGATGTCAACAAAGCGGCCTTTTCCGGCCTTTCCATAAAGAAAAAAACGCCGATTTTCTGCAGGACCGAATGTATTGCGGACATGTATCACCATCAGCTCGGGACGGTTAAGCAGGGTGTTCGGACCACTGTCCGTGTCTCCGGTATCATTCGGGGTCGGGCCCTCTTCACCCAGATCGATCGCCATGGAGCTGTTGCGGTTAAAAATATTGGGTGACAAAAGATTTCCCCTGTTGGCCGATGTTCCATCAAGCCTTATCCCCGAGACCCCTTGATATTGGAAAAGATTCTGTCGCGATTTTTGCGTTCCACCAATGGTGTTATGAAAAGCATTCTCCGTCAGATAGATACCATGCCTCCAATTACTCACTTTGGAACAGGTGGACAAAGATTGTGTGGTGGTGTCGGGCATCAACTGGCAACCGCCGACCGGCGCCGGCACTGTGGCAGCCGATGGATTGGAACTGGCGCCATGGGTTGCAGATTCTTCAGGGGACAAGGCTTGGGACACCTCTTTGCCGAATTCGCAATTTTCAAGAGGGAAACCAAAATAATTTCCAAAAAGGGCATTGGCTGATCCCCGAATTTGTATCCCATCGAGTTTGTTCTGACTGAAGTGGCTCTCTGAAACTGTGTTGCTGTCGCCCAGAATCAAAATACCCACATCGTTGCTCGCAGACAAATTTCCCTGATCGACAACCCCGAATGTCGAATCGGTGACCCTATTGCCGGAACCAACAAGGCACAAAGCAATACCCTGTGCCATTTTGCGTGTTTCAACATTGCTGTTGGAATAACGGATCAGATTGAGTCGTGAGATGGTATGCCGATTTCCATCAACGCGAATCATGCAATTGTCTCCATTGGCAAAGCCACTGGAGATTTCCTCACCGCTGATTTTTGTGCGGCTATCGCTTCGGCCAAACAGATGGACAGAACCGTTGCACGATTCGGGAATCGCCAGAGGGCTCTCGAGTTCGATAATGTTACTGAAGCCAAACTGAATCGCATCGTCGCCCGCATTTTCACAGGCTGTCTGCAACACTTTTCGTAGCGAGCCATCCAAGCCATCTTCCGGGCTGGTCACAAGACGCTCCGTGCAACCCGATGTCGGGCACGCGCGAGGCCAATCCGCGTGTGCCAAAGCGGGGATCAGAACCAGACAAAAAAGAGTGTGCAAAAAATATTTCATCATCTTCCTGTGCCGCTTAGGGAAACCCCCGCAGAGGCCTGCTGTGGCCAATAAAGACCCTGGCCTATGGGTCGTGCCATCCAGCAGTTGGGCATGGATGTCGTGCTTCGCGTGTCGTTCGTCACAAGACAAAGTTGTGAGACAAAATTTTCGGCGCTCTTCGGCCTGAATGAAATTTCAATGCGATTGGAACCGTGCGGAGGAACCACTACATTTTCCGAAGAGGAAAAGAAGACACTGTGGGAGCCCGATCCGAAATCGACATGCTTCACATACAATACGCCGTCTCCGTCGTTGAAAATAATCAGTTGCTTTCGAACTTCTCCTCCCACGGACTTTGTGCCGAAGTTGATAGAAGAGGCTCCCATTCTTAAACGGGGAGAGGCACCAGTGGCACTAGCCACCACCGGAATTTGTGTAAAATTCTGCCCCGCCGCATTCCCGGCCCGAATTTCGACAAGCCCTTCATATGAGCCAGACCATTCAGGTGAGAAAATAACATCCACCGTTATTTCTCCCCCCGGCGGCACCCGAAAGCGCGACGGCATGACCAAAAAATTAAGGGAGTGCCTCACAAATGCGGCGGCATCAAGCACCGAGTCGCTGTTGGGGTTCGAAATGCGGATACTTTTTGGCCGTGTCTCCTGACCAACTGCCGTGGCAGGAAATGTAAGACGGGCTTCACTCTCCACCCTGAAATTGGCGACTTTCGTCGCAGTTCCCGAAAGGGAGATAGAGAGGGGAAAGTGGGCGGCATCGTCCGACAAAATATCAAGTGTCCCCACCCAATTGCCAACGGCTGTGGGAAGAAAATCGATGGCGATGGTTCTCTGCGAGCCGGGAATAATTTCAACTTCAAAATTTCTGTTCAGGTAATGATAGTGGGCACTCGCAGAGTTGTTAATAATGCCGTTCGAAATTCTCAAAACGCGTTGCCCCTCGTTAAAAATAGTAATCAATTTGTGCTGGCCGAGTTGCATTCCCGAAGGAACACCTGGACCGAAATCAAGCGTTGTTGCACTAACGGTCATGAACGGTTTTTGCGTCAAATTGGGATCGAGATTTCTGGCGGTCTCATAAGAATCTGCCATCTGGTCCTGGTCGCTGTCGGGATTGCGAGGGTCACTCCCCAAATTGTATTCCCGTTCGTCGGTGAGAATATCGTCATCGGAGTCCCTTGTTCCCTCCGCCTCCGTGCCTGCGGCGATATGAGGAAACTGAAACATTGCAGAGACTGCACAGGAAGAGGACGATCCATATTCGGCACAGATTCTCACCTGATAATTCTGGCCACTGACAAAACCGAAATGCTCATTGCGATAAGGGAGAATCAGGTGACGATGATCATAGGCGCGCAATCGGTTGTCATACAATCGCCAGGTCGCACCGTTGTTTTTGCTCACCTCCACTTTGAAACCGAGCAGGTTGGTGTCGGTGATGGGTTTGATTTTGACAAGAATACCGTGATGAATGGCCCGCGGGAGCGACAAGACAGGAGAAATTTCGAGAATTTCAACGGCCGGAAAAGCCATGAGAGCACGGGCAAAAAAAAGCACCAAAAAGGGTATCGTCCTGCAAAAACGGATGGCCATTCCGCCGGGGTTTATAACAGGCAAAGCCTTGATGCAACTAGTTTTAAGGGTGCGTGTCACCGACATTTTAAAACAGGACTGGCTTCCGGGGAGGAGGCAACAAGATTGCGAAACGATTCCGAATTTGCACAAGCCGACTTCGTCGTCAGCCAGAAGGTTCCCTCTTCTTTCAAACTATTTCAACTCTCTTGAGCTTCGGCCCCCAATCAGGGTCTTGCAACCCCTCTTTTATACGTCTGACTTAAAAATAACCATATAATTTCAATTAGTTATAATAACGATTTTTGGCATGAAGAATGCAACCTCATCTTCATATGTCTCAACAAAACGGAATGCTCGGACAAAACAATATTTTTAAAAACCTGTTGGAGAGGGCCAGTCGTCTCAAGGGACGCAATGCCAACGTTTTCATCACCGGCGAGAGCGGTACTGGAAAAGAACTTCTGGCGAAATTCATTCACGACCTGGAAGAAAAACCAGCTCGACCTTTCATTGCAATCAATTGTGCCGCCATACCAGAAAATTTGATGGAGTCTGAATTTTTTGGACATGAGAAAGGTTCTTTCACGGGAGCTACTGAAACAAAAATCGGCAAATTTGAATTGGCCAATGGCGGGGATATTTTCCTTGATGAGATTTGTTCACTCAAACCAGATCTTCAAGCAAAACTACTGCGTGTTTTACAGGACAAAACAATATGCCGCGTGGGCGGGAAGGCACCTATCAAACTGGAATTCCGGGTCATGGCGGCGGCCAACGGAGAACTGAAGGAAATGATGTCCAATGGGCAGTTTCGACTCGATCTCTATCATCGCCTGGCTGTTGTCACACTGGAAGTGCCGGCGTTAAGAAACCGCACGGACGATATTCCCATACTGGCGGATCACTTCCTTAAGAAACATTCACACTCCGGTGAAGAAAAATCATTCAGTGAGGGGGCATTGCAGATTTTCCGTAATCATGACTGGCCGGGCAATATCAGAGAGTTAGAAAACATTGTTCACAAACTCATTATCATGACGCCCGGAAAGATGATTGAAGAGAAAGATGTTAAACAGTGCCTTTCCGGCGGAAAAAATGCACCGCATGTAAACGTCAAGGTTGTCGATGCGCATTTCACATCACCCATGCCCTTAAGCGAACATCTTGAAAACGCTCGCAGGGACTATCTTTTGGACGCCATGGAAAAAACAAACTGGAATTTCACCGAAGCCGCAGAGAGGCTTGGCATCAGCCGCGTCACTCTTCACAAATACATGAAAGAATTTGGTCTCGAAGAAATCACAATTGACCCAATGTAAAAATTTATGAAACCGTTTACACTTCCGCACAAGTTAGACGACGATTATGAGCTATTGGAGCCCTTGGGAGGAGGTTTGGGATCGCGGGTGTTTTTAGGAAAGCGTGGGGCTGAAACCGTTGCCATTAAAATTCTCAACTCTCCTCCAAACAAAAATCAGCAAGATCGCATTCAACGCTTTAAAAAAGAGTTTTCCCTTTTGAAACAATTAAACCATCCTCATATCAATAAGGTTTTCCATTTTGGCTACGATGATGGACTGGAAAAATATTACTGCGTCGGAGAATTCATACAAGGAAAAGATTTAAAGACCGCTTGTCAACACTTGTCCGTTCCGGAAATTGAAGGGTTGTTTATTCAGGCATTGCAGGCTCTCTATTACCTCCATACGTTTGATAAAGCCGGTCTCCGTCACAATGACATAAAACCGAGCAACATGCTTGTGGAGCAGACTGCGGATGGAAAATCTGTTCTCAAGCTTATCGATTTTGGCTTGTCCCGTTTTACCCCCCTCACAATGAGAGGCGGAACCATTCCCTATATGGCTCCGGAGCAGATTGCCGTGACGTTTCCACATGCAAAACAGAGGAGTTCCACCAAGCCGGACCAAAGGGCGGATCTCTATTCACTGGGCGTTGTTTGGTATCTTTGTCTGACGGGTATCAATCCCTTTTTGGTCGAGGAGGATCATTTTGAAACATTGCAACGCCATTTTGATCACACACCTCCACTCCCCTCTTCTTTCAGGTCGGAGATACCTGCCTATCTGGACAAAATCATTCTCAACCTGCTCAAAAAAAATCCAGAAGAACGTTTTGATGGCGCTGATGAAATTATCCGTGAAATCAACAGTCTTTCTGGTTCGAGTTATCCAGTAGTACCGCAATCCGCCCGCTCCCACTTTCTACCCGAAAAATGGATTGGACGAAAAGAAGCGTGGCACGCACTAAAAGATTGCTGGAAACAGATCCGCGAAGAATCCGCAGGCCCTTTCGTCGTACAGATCACAGGGAAAAAAGGACAAGGGAAAACCAAGATTCTGGAATTGTTCAAAGACCATGTACGGACAGCCGGCGGCAAAACAAAACCGTCTATCATTCTTATGGATGATCTTTCGGATGAATGTTCTCTACTTGAGACCGTTTCAAAAACTCCCCAGATGCTCGTTTTCACTACTCCAGAAGAAATCCATTCAAAGCACATTACACACAGAATAGTACTCAACAATTTCGAGGAAAAAGACATTCGGGAGATATTGAAAGATATTCCGAAGTCTTTGATACATCAGCTGATGAAACACACCGGTGGAAATCCCATGGCCGTTTTTTCCTCTCTCAAAGCCCTCCTCGAAAAAGGATGTTTGCTGGACGAACATGGGTATTGGCATCCCTCCATGTTCGATGATATCAAAATGGATCTGAACCGCCCTCTGACCTCTTCAAATATTATTCAAGGTGCCCCCGAAAAAGAGCCTAATCAACAAAAGGATCCCCTCTTCCTTCAAAATCTTGTGGCCAAAAAACATGTCGAAGAGGGCCATCTTAAAGAGGCCGTTGTAATCTACAAAGAAACAAGACTCGCAGCCGCCAGTCTCCCTTTGGAACAACGCCTGAAAATCACGAACAACGATCTTGGGTATTGCTATCTTCGTCTTCAACATTGCGATGAGGCAATAGAGACCCTTAAGGAAGATTTAAGCCATCTTTTGGAGTCTTCCGATAAAACGCGTTTAACCCGCTGTTACTATCTTCTCGGAGAAGCCGCTAGAACCCTCAAAAAGGATTTCAATAAAGCCATCTTCTATTACAGAAAATGTGAAGAAACGGCCCGCGATACCAAAGACATTGAACGCCTAATGCGTGCTTATCATGGTTTGGCCGCCACTTATCTTGACCGGGCGCACTCCGGAGATCAAACCAATGCCTATGTGCAGGCAACGGCCTATTTCGAGAAATGCCTGGCCATCGCTATTCGATTGAAGGGCATTGCACGGCAAACAGATGAAGACATATCGGGCATCCGTCTCACCATGGCCATGGTTTATCAGGAACGCGGGATGCTGGAAAAAACCAAAGAACATGTTGAATCCATCATCACCTCATTGAAAAATAAAAAGACGAAATCCCAAAAAACATGGCTTCGTCTATGCCAAAGCTATCTGCTTTTGGCAGATACCCATGCAAACGATGATAAATGGGCCGATGCGGCATCCGCTCTTATAGGAGCCGAAAGGATTTTGAAAAGGAATGGAATTCCAGCTGAATTAAAATTCGGCGCCCGCCTATTGCGGGCTCGTTTATGCCAAAAATCAGGGGACATTGCCGAGTTCAAAAAGCATCTCTCGGCCTGTGATAGATTAAAGAAAAAGCACAAAATCCACCCCACCCCCACGGCGGAAAGATACCTGGATGATCTGCATCAAGAGGTAAGTCTATTACAGGGACAAAATCCCCGTCGCCATAATATAGCCACCGCAGGACCTAACTTTGATCCGATATTGACCTGATAATGATCGTTCAACCCATTTGAACGGTCATAAAATCAGGCCTGATGAATGAATTGTTTTTGTGAAATATACTTCAGAGAAATCAGACGGTTAGAAATTTTTTGGAAATTAAAAAATTTCAAAACCGTTACCTACTTGACTGGAGTGCCAACCGATTCGTAATGAGCAGGTAGTCGGTTCGATTCCGACCGTTGGCTCAATATCGCAACAACTTCCCTTGGTGGAGCAACGGATTGCATGACTAATTATAAAGCATCCACTGCCAACTCTCATAATTTTGTCATATGTATAAAAAATTCAATTATTTATACATGTCGCCAGCGACGTGTACAAATTTTTGGCCAATAAACCGGCTGACCTCATAAATATACATAATATATAAGTTATAATTTATTTTACATTGTATAATCTATATATTATACATAAACCATGACTCCTATAACCTCTAAACAATGGAAACTCCAATGTCGGCAACTGGATGCCAAGTTTGCCAAGCTACGGCAACTTGAGGCTGACCGGGGCATGCCCAAAGCGGGATGGATTCGCACGATTCGCCAGGCATTGGGAATGACGATCTCTCATTTGGCAAAAAAATTGGGTACCTCCCAGCCCAACATGACCAACCTTGAAAAGGGAGAAATGAAGGGGTCGGTTAGTTTAAACACTTTATCCAAAACGGCGAATGCCCTGGGTTGCGATCTGGTTTATTTTTTTGTTCCCCGTCAACCGATTGAAAAAACATTACGGGAACAGGCATTGAAAGTTGCCCAAAAAACATTTGCAGAGGTCTCTCATACCATGTCACTGGAGGCACAAGGATTATCAAAACAAGAGATAGAAGCGCAGATCAAAGATTTGGCAGACGAAATTTTGCAAAAGCCCTCTCGCAAACTTTGGAGTGATGAAAAATGAAAATGAATTACCCCTATGGGGCAACCCCATTGGATCGCGATGAGATCAATGGACTAAAACCGGGACATATCACAACGCAAGGTGAGCTGAATGAAGTTGAAGCAGCCAATATTGCGAGACTCATGGCAAATATTCTCCTCAAACAACACAACCAAAAAACACTAACATGGGGCGCCACAACTCTTTCAAAAGATACCGACACCAGAAAGGAATACATTCAGGCTTTAAGAGAGGCGGATAAAAATAATTTTGCGCCTCTCATCGCATTTGCGACGTCATAAACCCCCGTCGCCATAATATCGCCACAACTATTCTTTATGGAGCAACGGATATCGGAGTCTAGCGTTCCATCTCCGTTCCCTCATTCAGAATTTGAAGATACTTTTGATATAAAAACAACCGACCCCTCTGTTTTCCTGTAATCTCACGAAGTATTTTCATCTCCTCCAAATAAGCCAATGCCTTATTCACCGTTGCTGGAGAAAGTTTCAAAGCCCCGACAATATGATTGGGAGAACACAAGGGGACTCCACGAAAATAATGATGCACTTGGAGTATGGAGCCCGCCACGCGCCCTTTGTTCAAAAGCCGTTGGCGGTCTTTCTCGTAGAGCGACAAAAGACTCTTCGCCGTCTTGACCGCTCCGTCTGCTGTTTCACGAACCCCTTCAAAGAAAAAGATAAGCCACGATTCCCAATCCCCTTCGGCACGAACTTTTTGCAGTAAGTCGTAATAAATGGACCGGTGTTTTTTGAAATAAAGGCTCAAATAAAGAAGCGGTTGGTGCAAGGCCCCCTGCCAGCACATAATTAAAGTAATCAAGAGTCGGCCCACACGGCCGTTGCCATCAAGGAATGGATGGATGGTTTCAAATTGAACATGGGCCAAAGCCGCTTTTTCGAGAACTGAAATTTTTTCATCATGGAGGAATTTTTCAAAAGACCCCAAACAATCAGAAAGCACGTTATGCGGTGGAGGAACATAAACTGCATTTCCCGGTCTGGTGCCACCGATCCAATTTTGAGAAGTTCTAAAAGCGCCCGGCTGTTTCGCATGCCCCCTACCCTTGGAGAGAAGTATCTCATGAATTTCGCGGATCAATCTCAAGCAGAGGGGAAAATCTTCGCGCAACCGTTTGAGACCGTGCTCCATCGCTGAAACATAGTTCGATACTTCAATGGCATCACTCTTCTCGGGAAGTCCCGGGGATTCTGAATTTTCATATGCCAGAAGATCCGACAAAGAGGACTCCGTCCCTTCGATTTGGGAAGAGAGAACCGCCTCCTTTCGAACATAGCTGTATAAAAATAAGGAAGGTTCCGGCAAAAAGGAGGTCATGCTGTCGAGACGACCCAACGCGATGGCCGCTTCTTCCTGTTTTTGTACCAACTCAGTGGACCAGGCGATAGGAGGGTCCGGTGGCAGGGGGTTCGGAACAAAAGCGCGGACATTCTCACCGGCAACGGTTGTAACAACATGATTTCCTGTGTTTTTTCTCTTCATAGCACTGTTCCAGAAACTAAAATAAGGCTCCTCGTTGTTTTAGAATATGCCACTTTTCTAAAATAACGCAACTCCAAATATTTGCGACATCATAAAAAACCCCATCGCCACAATATCACCCTACAAACAGGCGTCTTTTCCATTCAGCGCTTTTTTGAATTCAATGCCTAGAATTTGAGGTTTAATAAGAGTTTTCCCCGAACCGGGGGCATATCCTTTTCGCTGATCAATGGCGACAAATGTTGGGATGACCGACTTTTCAGACCAAGCTTTTCGTCCTTCATGCGTTCCAAAACGAAAAGCCCCAATTTCCTGAACCGGATTGTCATTGGGATTGTCTGAATGCCATAAAAATAAAATCTGGGAAACTTTTTGTTTAAGAGACATTTTCTCCAAAGGAACAGAACTGTTCTTGGCCTTAAGAATTCTCTTTACAGAGGCATCCAACCTTTGCGCCACTGTTGCCTCTTTTTGAATTTCTGCTGCAAACGCTGCAGTTGTTTTGTCTAAAATTTCCTTATTAAGACGCCAATAAAAAACCATAACTAAATCGGCACCCGCCTTAACCGATTCCACTACACGGCGAGCTGCAAAAGAGGCGATATCTGAAATTTCTTCTCCTTTTTGGCTATAAAATTTCACCACCGCTCCCATCAGCACATCATCAACAATTACCAATCCATCAAACCCCAACCCTGTTTCTTTGTTCCTTAAAAATCCGATTACACCGGAAGAAAAACTGGCGGGCACCGCGGCTTTGGGATTTTTTTCAAAATTGGGATAGAGGCCATGCCCCATCACAATCGCTTTTGCACCTTTTTGGATGGTGTAACGAAATGGAATTAGATCGGGACTTTGCGGAGAGGTATCATAAATTTCTATATCGTCATGTGTATCTATTTTTCTAGCGCCCAAACCCGGAAAATGTTTTGGGGCCACCAAAAAATGGCCACCAGCCTCCCAGCCTTTGCGCACCGCCTCTCCCAATAGAGCCGCTTCACACGCATTGTTGGAATAGTTCCATCCTTCGGCATCTTGGCCTACATCCAGAATAGGCCCCAGAATCAGATCGCCCCGTAATGTCTTTAAACGCATGCCATGTTCGGCGTGTATTTTTTCAACCTGACGCAAAAATGCAGAGGCTTTATCGAGCGCCTCTGCATTAAAAACAAACAGCAAGACAAAGAGAAAAAGTATTCGTCTCATCTTTTTGGAAGTATCAACGAACATCCTCCTCCAGTGGAATTCTCCTCTGCGGGGCTTTGAACTGGGGCCGGATTAGGTGCAGGTTGTGTCGTCACAGTAGCCGAACCTTCAGTATCAACAGCAGTCGAACCTTCAGCATCAGAGGAGACAGAAGCACTGGACTCTGAAAATGTAGCCATCATCACTTTGTAAGTTGTAAGATTCTCTGCTTCTTCTGCATGCGCTGTATTCAAAAACAAATTTTCAAAAAAACTGATCGGCGGCGGCGTAACTTCTTCCGCCCAGATAATGGCATTCTCATTTCTCAAGGCCTGCACTTGCTTTGATTCTTCAAAATCACCCCATCCGACGGTATCACTGTAAGCTATACTCGCCATTTTCTTGTTTGAAACCAATGTTAATTCTTTTCCATCCGTACTGACCACTTTTATGGAATGGACATCGTGGTTTGTGGAGTCCTGCTCCATCATATTCCATATCGTCCTATCTTTGGCAAAAGCGACCGATGTTTCTACAGGTTGGTGCCGCAAAAACAAGTCTCTTGGGGATTGTTTAACAAGAACCTTTTGTCCATTCTCCAAATCGATTTTCCAAATGAAGAAATCGCCATAACCTCCTCCATACATTAATATCCCCTCTTTTTTGTCTCTCTTGCAAAAAAGACTTTCATTACCCGCAAAACCCTCCTGCATATCAACATCAAAAGTTGCCATTATTTGAGAATCCTTTTCTGTCTGAACCACAATTTCGACCCCTCTATCTGTGTTATTCGCAGAAAAGAGTTGATGTGTGTCTGGATAAAAACAATTTGGGCGGGAACTACCTTGCAAATAATATTCTATGTTTGAATTCGCTCGCTCAGTAACAGCGCATCTAAAAACCCCTATTCTACTAGCCTGAACGGAATAAACAGCCGAACAATTTTTATGCGTATTTGTATTGAAAGTGTCCACAACAATATCTCCATTCAGGTCCCAATAAACATTAACAGACCCTTGTTGCCGGGCAGGCAACTCATATATTTTTCTGGAAATCCAATTTTCTCCACCCCCGGCATAAGTATACAGATCAACTCTTTTTCCAGTGGAGGCGACTATTTTCTGACCATCGGAAGAGAACAAGGGTGAATTAACATTGGGTTCAAAAAGATCCTGAATGACATCCCCTCCTGTTGAAAAATTATGGAGTAACAGAGTCTTTTTACCATTTTGGCCCTCGGACTTTCTAAGCACAAGACCGACTAGATCTTCTGATATAAACGCCGCATTAACAGCCCATGACTGCGGCGGTAACAAAATTTCCCGAAGGAGTTGACTGGAAATATCAAGACCGTATATTTTATGGTAGGAATCATCATCCGGCCCCCGAGTATTTGGCCCTCTGCGTGCCTTTAAAAGCAACCGCTGACCCGAGAGAGATTGTAAAACAGATAATTGGGGGTTCACCTCCGCCTCCACATCCCCTAATTCCTTGACTGTCATTCCATCTTCTATTTGGGCTCTTAAAATACCAACCCCTGTAAAAAAACTGGCAACCAAAATTAGACAAATTATTCTTTTCATAAAGTCCCCCCTTTTGAATTTATCTCGGTATTGGTATTCCTCCACCCGGCTGTCCGCCTTCTTGCGATCCCCCTGGAGGATTCATGCCATCTGGAATGGCTGGGCCCTCTCCCTGCCCGCAATTTTCATCCTGGCTGAACGTGCAGGGGTCTCTCTGCCTCCCAGTTCCAAATCCCGCTGCCGGTGTCGCACCGCACTTGCCCTTGCAGTCACAATTCATTCCCACCGGGCCATTGGCGGATCCTTCAGAACCTGGATTACCCGCTGCACCCCAACGATCTGTCAATGAAGGACCGGCCGGCAAGCCGCCACCCTCCCCTTCAAGGCCCGGATTACCTGCGGTCGTTCTCCTGTCGAGAGGTTGTCTGTTTAAAGAGTTCTGCTTGAGCTGATCGGCGAACTGTTTGCTGTGTGCTGACAGTTCAGGACCTTGATCACCATCACAACCTGGTGAATCGGGAGCACACTGAGCATCAGAACAACCCGCTAAATTGGGGGTTTTAGCACATTGAGCTTTTGTCGGTTTGGCTGTCTTTGCAGCTTTCTTTTTGGCATCTTCTTCTATTTTTTTCAGATTCTCTGCTGTCTCTTTCTTCAATTGAGCTTCCAATTTTGCCTTAGCTTCATTAGCTCGGTCCGCCGCCTCTTTAAACACACGCTCATTTTCTTTATTATTGGTGTCTTTCATATATTCAGCAGTAGCCTTCTGAGCCTCTTTGTTCGTTCTTTCCGATTCAGCCTCCAATGCTTTTACTTCAGATGATTTGCCTTCACTTCTTGTAGAATCATTTTCGAATATATTATAATCAATCACATCTCTACTCCCATCTTGATATGTTCTTTCCGTATAGCTGATGTTATAAGAGCCTTGAGAAGTGGCATAATTTTTTGAAAATAATTTTGACTGAACAACACCTCCGACTCCTTTCTCCGCCATCGTTCCACCGCCCCCGCTCGCCGCGTAGCTTCTGTCGGGCAGGCCGCCTTTCAATTTACCAACAATTGCATTTGATTCTTGTTCTTCCGGCGGAGCACAAGGGTCGGTCCTTCCCGCCATGGCTCCCTGTTCCTGTTCATGCCGGTTCATCTGATCTTGCATCCGCTGTTCAGCATCGCCGCCGGCAACACCCGCCTGCCGATCGTTCTTACATTCTTCTTTATCGCCGATGACAAACATATTGCTTCCTTCGCGATAGCGTTCCTGACCTGAAGCCCGGTTGCATTGCTGGGGATCAGAAGGGCAAGCGCCAAATAGACGCATACCTTCCGGAACATCTTTTCCCATGATCTGCGAAGTGGACTGCAGGCTGTTCTTCTGAAATTCACAAAATTGCGCCATGCCGCCCATAATTCCAACACCAGCGGCAATATCTTCTCCCTGTCCACGGCCACGATTAACACGTTCTTGCAACTCATCTTTGGCGGCCGCTCCCGGTTTCATTTTTTCCAGAATATTGCTGGGAACCTTCCCATCCACGGTCACGATCCAGGGATATCCGTAGCGAAACTGGGGATCGTTAAAGTGTTCTTTAAAAAACGCTTCGTGAAAAGGGGAGGGATGCCCAAATCCCAAAATATAAGTCACACGCTTGGATAAAAGGTTCTCCAAAAATTCTTTTTCAAGCGGTGGAATTTGGTTTGCCGGTTTTTTTAAAAGATCTGTTTTGGGAATTGTTGCGATTGGCTGTGAAGGCAGAAGAGCTTTTGAGTTGGTCTTAATTGTACCGGCCTGCGCGGAAAACAAAATCAGTAAAAAAAGAAACGAAAAAACAAAACCGATTTTTTTCAAATGAGCCATAAAATCCCCTTAATAGTTTGTACCAGCGGGTAATACAGCAATAAATATGCCAAAAATCTTCCAAGAGAATCACTTATAACCCATTGAAATACTTAGAATTGCAATTAAACCTTACAATTTTTCATGGGTATTTTCTCACTTTGACATAGAAAATTTTGACGGCCTTTCCAAACTTTACATTTTCAAATTTTACCGGACTACAAACCTTTTTGGTCCAGTTTTAAAACGTCGATGATTTGAAAAATAGAACTGGTTTCAAAAAGATTTTTTTCCACGGGAATCATCAGCAAATCTCCCATCATCAATACCTGTGAAGCACTGTCATGAAATTCTCTTCGGCACTTCACTTCGGATATTTGATCGGGGGAAGTCCCCCTTTTTTGAGCAGATTGTTGGCCTGAATCAATTCTTCGGTAATGTGGTTGATCTTTTCTTCACGCTCCGCAATTCTGTCCGCCATTTCGTTGAAATAATAAACCAAAACACCGAACTCGTCGGAAGAGGATTGCAATTCGGGATGATAATTGCCCAAAGCCATCTGCTGTGTGGCGTATGTCAACTTTCTAAGACGTTGTCGGAAAGAAGAAAACCAGAAAAACCCAACACTGACAAACAGAAACAGACCGAACGAAAGAAGGAGGCACCCATTCCAAAAAAATTCACGGAACTTCCATGAAGCAGTCATCTGCTGGCGGCCAATCTCGGCCATCAATAAATGGCTTATATTGGCTATTTCTTCGACAACTTCTTCGTCGATTCTCTTGGCCTGTTGTGTAAAAGACGCGATCTGTCCGGGAGCGTTCAAATCGGACAACTTGTCTCCTACCAGAGAATCATAATCCAAAAAATCGTCTTCCAACAATTCCACCCCTTGCACAACCTCGGATGTATCCGCATTTTGTTTCAAACCTGCCAGCAATTCCCGCACTCGGATCATCGATTTTTTTTGGGACTCCAGATGGCGCGTATTTTTGAAAAGAATCCAGTTTTTCTCTTCTTTGCGCGCAATACCAAAATAATAGCTGACCTCACGGATATCGTTCAATAATCGGGAATATTCCCAACTGGTATGCATCAATTTTTTTGCCTGAATGCCGTAATAGAGGCTGACAGCGAAGAGGGACGACATCATTAAAACGGCAAAGCCCAAAATGCAAAATAGCTGAACAGAAATGAGAGAAAATTTCTTCAACTATCCCCCCTTCAGCGTTTGAGAGGCTGTCTCCACCGTTTCCGGATTAATGGTACGAAGTTGGCCCTTTTCTCCGATCCACAAGGCCATATTGCAGAGATTGTTGATAAGACGGGGAATTCCGCCTGTCAAATGGAACACCTTCTGGCAGGCCTCCGGAGTGAAGATTTCGCCGTCGACTCCGGCCACATGCAGGCGATGTTCAATATATTTTCTGGTGTTTTCTTCATCGAGGGGGGGAAGATGAAACCACAGCTGGATTCGCTGTGAAAGTTGTTTGAGTTTCAGCACTTTTTCTTTGAGCGCCGGTTGTCCGACGAAAATAATGTTCAGGAGAAGTTTGTCCTCACTCTGTATATTCATCAGAAGACGAATTTCCTCCAACACCTCCTGACTTTCTATGGCTTGAGCCTCATCAATCACCAAAGTTGTTTCTCTGTCAGCCTTGGCATTGTTTTGCAGGATTTGCACAATCTGATCCAACAAGGCAACCTTGTCCAGGGACCCTCTCTCCCGCGAGCCACCCAGCTCAAAACAGATGGATTCCAAAAATTCTTTGGGTTGGAGACGCGGGTTGATAATCAGGGCCAGTTGGGAACGGGCATCCCGCGCCAGCTCGCGAATCAGGACACGGCACAGAAGCGATTTGCCGCAACCATATTCACCGGTCAACACCATCGAACCTCTGGCCTCATGCGTACAAAACAGGAGCCTTTGCAGTCCTTCTTCATGATTGGGGGAGGAATAAAAAAACCGGGCATCGGGACCCACTTCAAAAGGTCTCTCTTTTAATCGCCAATAATCGAGATACATGTTTGCACTGTATACAATTGAGAAAAATCTGTAAAATGGATATTCAGGATATAATTATGTCCATAAAAAAGGTTCTTCAATATCTGGCGATCCTCATCGGTTTAAGCATTCTATATTTTTCTTCCGCACAGCTGGGTCTTCTTTTTTCTTTTCAGCAAACCAACGCCACCCCGATCTGGCCTCCGTCCGGGTTGGCCTTTGCCGCTATTTTACTATTGGGAGCCAGAGTGTGGCCCGGCATTTTTCTGGGTGCGATCTGGATCAACACGACCATTTTTTTGGGTCAGCATCTGGAAATGGGACCTGCCCTTTTCTTTGCCACAGGAATCAGCATAGGAAACACACTGGAAGCCGTAGTCGGTGCGTGGATTCTTAAAAAATTTTTTCAAACCTCCCAACTGCTGGACCGCCCGGAACATATCATCCAATTCTCCATAGCGGCATCCTTGTCCTGTCTGATTGCCTCTCTTGTGGGGACTGCCATTGTTTGCAAAGCTGGCACAGCCCCATGGGTTCTGTTCAAACACATCTGGTCCAACTGGTGGCTGGGGGATGTCACCAGCATTTTGACCCTCACGCCGGTATGGGTGATGTGGCGTTATTATCCTTCCATTCGATGGACAGGGTTGTTGAAACTGGGAGAAGAGTTGTTTATGCTCTTCGGACTTTTCGTCATTTATCAGATCGTTTTTGGACAGGCGCTCTCAAACAATCCATTCCACAACCGCTCTTTTGTTTTTATTCTCATTCTACTGTGGGCGTCCATCCGCTTTGACCCCTTTAAAATGACATTCTTTTTATTTGTCACAACCATTCTCATTACATGGGGCACTACCAAAAATGCCTCGTCTCTATCACTCGCTTTGTTAAACAAGGAACTTTTGTTCACTCAAGCATTTTTAAGCACAATAGCCCTTTCTTTTCTCTCCCTCTCGGCTTCCTTAAGCTGGCGAGGAAAAGAGGCCGAAGATATCCGACAACGCCTTGCAGAGATCGTGGAAACGGCCAGCGATATCATCAGCATCATCGGCATCGATCAAAAAATCCTCTACATGAATCCTGCCGGCAGACGGGCTCTTAAAATACCGCTCAAAGGGGATATTTCCCAAACGTTCGCTAACTGGTATTACCCCCACTGGGTCAGAGCCCTGATGGAAGCAAAGGGCATTGCGCATACAACTCAAAAGGACATCTGGAGTGGCGAAACAACCCTACTGTCACAGGATGGAAAAGAAATTCCGATCTGGCAGATCATCATCACCCACAGAGATGAGAACGAAAAGCCGACATTCTTTTCCACCATCGCAAGAGATTTAAGTGAAAAAAAAGAGTCTGAAAGCATTTTACGCGAGTCGAAAAAAAAACTGTCCGAGGCGCAAAAATTGTCCATGGTCG
Source organism: Deltaproteobacteria bacterium (assembly GCA_030648035.1). Taxonomy (GTDB): domain Bacteria; phylum UBA10199; class UBA10199; order SPLOWO2-01-44-7; family SPLOWO2-01-44-7; genus JAUSII01. Next base: position 23,354 of record JAUSII010000065.1, read on the forward strand.
GTCAACTGGCCAGCGGGGTGGCACACGAAATCAACAATCCTCTGCAAGCCATCCGTGGAAATCTGGAGACAATGACTTTATTTCTCAAAGAAAAAGGAATTACCGATACGGAAATTTCGGAAATAATCAGCGATACCGAATTGGCCGCCCACCGCTGTCAGCAAATCGTAAAAGATCTTCTCGATCTGGCCAGACCGACGACAAAGAAGGAATGGGAAAAAGTCCGCATAGAGGAGGCCCTCCATGAAGCCCTGATGCTGACCGGCACGGAACTGAACAAAGAACATGTCCAGATAGAACAAAACATCTCTTTCCCTCTTCCACCCGTGAATGGACATCACCGGGAACTCATGCAGGTCTTTGTAAATCTCATCCTGAATGCCACGGTGGCCATGACCCACGCCGATGAAAAATGCTTAAGAATTTCGGCTTTTGAGGAAAAGGGGAAACTGGTCATCCGCTTTGAGGACACGGGACATGGTATAGGCCCGGATGTCCTGCCCCATATTTTCGAGCCGTTTTTCACAACAGCCTACGATGACGTTTCAAAAAATAAAGGGAGAGGGCTGGGCCTCTCCGTCTGTCAACGCATTATTCAATCACACCACGGAGAGATAAAAGCGGAAGCACAGCCAGACAAAGGGGCCCTCTTCACCGTAACGCTCCCCATTTAATCCAAAGATTTTTCGGTTTGATCCTGGGCTTTGTGATACAGAAATTGAAGAAGAATGTTGGACTCCAACTGTTCCAGAGAAAAAGGTTTGGGCAACCACTCTTTGGCTCCCATTTTGATGGCCTCCCTCGCCACGACCTCCTCTTTTAGAGCCGATATCATAACGACATCCGCTTTCGGAAATCGCTCACGTATTTGTTCGAGTGTTTCAATGCCGTCCATTTCGGGCATCAAGGCATCCAGCAAAACCAGATCGGGCGTTTCAACCTCCATCAACTTCAGCGCTTCCTTCCCACTCATGGCCGTCGATACATGATAGCCTCTCCGCTTTAGATAACGACTGAGCGACTTGACGACATCCTTGTCGTCATCCACCAGCAGATTTTTTTTGAGAGCCAGATAAGCCATCGAACACACCCTTTCCCTGTCTGACAGTTTAACGCCGCGCATGCGAGATGTCATCAAAAGTAAATATGACGCCGTATAACCACTTTTCAACCTTCCAGGCTTTTGGCGGCATCGGTAACAAGGGCGGGGGTCACGGTGGAAAACTCATGGGAGGAGCCGATAAAAAGGGACATGTCACAGATCTGGTTGATACGTCTCGGGATGCCTCCTGATTTTTGAAAAATAAGGGAGAGGGCCGTCTCTTCAAAAATGTCTCTTTGGGCTCCGGCCACTTTCATGCGGTGCCGGATGTAGGCTATTGTATTTTCAAGGTCGAAGGCGTCGACATGATAGCGAATGGCAATGCGCTGATTAAGCTGTTTGTTGACCTCGATATGTTTCCTCAACTCCGGCTGTCCCATGAAGATCAACGTGCAGAGAAAATGATCCTGAAGCTGATTATTCAGAAGCATACGCAGATCCTCAAAAATCATCTTGTCCTCAATCACATGCATTTCATCGAGCAGGATGACGCTCTGTTTTCCGTCGTTGTAATTTTCAAGAAGAAGCTCGCTGATGGTATCCAGCAGAACATCTTTCAAAATTTCCGTTTTGAGAGTCGGCAGACCCGTCGCCCCCAGACGCACGGCAATGGAGCGGAGCAATTCCACCGAGGTCAGCATCGGATTTTGAATCATGGCAACACGGTAGACATCGCGGTCCAGCTCACCCAGCAGAACCTGCGACAAAAGTGTTTTGCCGCAACCAAACACTCCGGTCAGCATCACAGCCCCCTTGCTCTCGCGAACGCCATAGATGAGACGGGTGAGCGCTTCTTCATGTTGTGCGGAGGTGTAAAAAAAACGGGGGTCGGGCGTATTTTCAAATGGTTTCAGCTCCAAGCCCCAATAGGATTTATACATGGACGGAATTTACACGCCCCACACCCATTTTTCAATGGAAGAAGTGAAAAGGATTGATGCCCAGAATGGAGTTGGAAAAAGCGAGGATGCCGACAAAAGCCAGAAAGAAAAGATAAAAACAGGCCTCCAGAGACCAGTGATACATCGTTCTTTTAAGCCGGAGGAGATAAAAACACGGGATCAGCAGAAGGATCAAAAGCAAAAAATAGAGGGGGAAGTTTTCTCGAGAGATCACATGGGCGTATTTTATCCACAACACAACAGCCACAATCGCCGTTGCCAAAAAAAGATTATCCCGTTTTTCATGCAGGAGCGCCTTGGTATTTTCAACAACGGCCACCATCCCCGCCGCCAGGTAATAGGAAAAAATATTGGTCCAGACATCGTGCCAGTCGGCCTGACGATTTGGCAATAAGCCCTGAATCCCCTCATCCACCAGGGCGATGAGTGCGCAAAGCAAAATGGCCCTTCCCACAAGAACAATGCCGCTGTTAGAAAAATGCAAAGCGGTATAAACCAGAACGTAGACCAGACCATGTTCCAGAAAATGCAACCGATCGGTGGAGACCTCCATGCGGCTGAAAGCGGCCAGAAAAAAGATCGCCAGAAAAAGTAGCATCCCGTAGGCCTCCGCCACCCGGATTTTCCAATGAAAGTATAAAAACAAAAAAAGTGAGAGACCCGCCGCGACATAAATCCAGTCGATAAACCGGCCCAGCGCCTCTCTCTCCTTGAGATAATCGCTGATGAACGGGGTGAAATAGAGCCCCACATAAACAAAAGCCACATAAACCAGAACGAGGCGCCATGCCCCCTGTTTTGTCAGCTTCATTTATTGCTCCCGGCCATCTCTCTTTTTAAAACGGACAGAGAGCGCATGTTCTTCGCAAAGGAAAAAAAAACGGAATGGGAAAAAAGTGGGTTAATAAAAAACCAGACTCCCTTCCCTCTTCGCCTGTTTTACCGACCATCTGAAAAACAAAAGTCCGGACGGGAGAAACAGGATAGAAAACAAAATAAGAGAAATGATCGGATTCGCAAGCTCAAAAACGCTTTTCCCCTCCAGCAAAGCCATCCGCATCGCTTCCAGAGAATAGGTCCATGGAATGAGCCAGGAGCATTTTTGCACCCAAAAGGGCAAAACAGAAATGGGAAAATAGACACCGGAGAGAAAACGGGAAAAACCGTTCATAAAATAGTTTATGGGATCTCCGCGTTTGAAAACCAATACAAAACCGGCCGAAAAAAAGCCAAAACCAGCAAGGGAAGTGACGGTCAGGATCAGAATCAAAACAGCCGCCAAAATATTGAGCCGCGACAAATCGATGCCAAAAAAAATGGCGCCGATTGCAAGATAAGCCACCATTTTGAGGAAAACAAAAAACAGATCCCAAAGAGCACCCGAAAAGGCGATCACCGCCAAGCTCGTGGGGGTAATCAGGATGGCCTCCAACGTGCCGTGCCCCTGCTCTTTTTGAATGGCCCCGGCAAAACTGTTCATGGCGGCCGATTGAAATTGGGCCAGAGCAATCCCTATCAGGACAAAGGGGAAATATCCCCCATACCCCTGAAGCTGGGGGACAACAGCCGGACCGATCAGTTGGGCGATAAAAAAGAAAGTGAGGATGTTGGCAACCATCCCGACAAGATCGAAAAAAAAAGCAACCTTGTAGCTGAAGGCCTCTATCATATCGCGTTTTAAAAAAGCCCATGCCTTTTTGAAAAACATTCAGTCCACCTCCGAGGTATAATGCTGGAATATTTTCTCCAGACTGGCTCCGGGCCGACTGCAGTTATCCTGAAGTTCTTTCATGGTTCCACAAACCTTGATTTTGCCTTTATCCAAAATGGCAATGCGGTCGGCCAGGGCTTCCGCTTCCTGCAACTGGTGGGTTGTAAAAAAAACGGTCCTTTGGGTACCGCCGCTGAAATCATTCCGGATGATCTCCCTCAATTTAAAAGCGGCATTCGGATCCAGACTCCGGGTCGGCTCATCCATCAGAATCAGGCGGGCCTCGCTAAGCAGGCTGCGCACCAGAGCCAGTCGATGCTTCATGCCGGTGGAATATTCCTGATAACGATTGTCGAGATTTTCAATGCCCAGCAACACCGCGGCCTTCTCTATGCGCCGCCGGGCCTCTTTTCGCGGAAGATTATAGAGGGCGGCAAAAAACTCCAGATTCTGCCGACCGGTCAGGCGCCAGTAGAAACTCCGCTCTTCGCCGACCACCAAGCTGATCAGCGGTTTGATTCTGTGTGGATACCGCAGGATGTTCTCCCCGAAAACACGCACCTCTCCTTCGTCCGGAAGGATCAATGAGGACAAAATTTTGATGAGCGTGGTCTTGCCAGCCCCGTTGACACCCAAAAGGGCAAAGATTTCTCCCTGCCGGATGTTCAAATGAATATCCTTTAAAACAGACCGCCGTGCCGGTCCAAAAATCTTCCCAAGTCCTTTTGTTTCAATCACCCATGGCGTCATAAATGTTGTTTCCAGTCAGGATCCATCCACTGCAACCCCCGGTGACACATGCGATGGATGTAAGGATCATCTTCCCTATCCATACCCTGAAGAAGTCCCTGTACAAATGCTTTTTTTTCGGTGTCATCGAGTGAAAAATAGAAACGCCGAATGTCTTTCGGATTAGGCTGTGTGAGATCGTCAAAAACCTGTTCACCATGACCCCAAAGATACGCAACCCTGTTTTCCGTTTCCAACTCCTTCGCCATTTCTTCGTAATAGGTTTCATTCAGCATCCACCCCAAGCCGTTGTAGCACGTCTTTTGAGAAACCGGTTTCAACCCGGAACAGAAACGAGCCGCATCGTGAACCAGCACGTCCCAGTTCTCTTCCCTTTTTAAAACCCCCTGAACCACCCCGCGATAGACAAACGAGTGCCATTGCGAATCCAAACCCGATTGTTTCAATAGTGTTTCCATCCGTTCTACATCCGGCCCTTCGGTTTCCCCCAGAAGGATGCCCCACTTCTCATACAGAATCGGCCGAAAAGATTCTTCCACCTGTTGAATAAACAAAAGTGGTTCGCTTCCGTTGCCGCTCTTTTGAAATTTTAGCGCTTCCTCCGGCATATTCAAAAATAGATAGCGTTGCACTGAAAAAGGTTGGCCCTTCAGTAATTTTTGAAACCGCTCCCTGTATTTGGAAGGGTTCTGGCGCCAATTCATGGCCAAAAAGATATTCAACTGATTATAGGAATAACCGGGCATAAACCGGGTTTGTCCCAGCCAGTCCCACCGAATGAGACTAAAAAAACCGGTCACACCGGCCATCACCAAAAAAATACCCAACACCATCCGTAGCCGGAAATCCAGACGGCCGATGGCGATAACCAAGGTCATTCCGATAAAGGGAAGGGCTAGAAACAGGTAATGGCCGCGGATATGCCGGTCCGTCACAACGATAAGCCCTATCAGCAATATCTGAAACAGTAGCCCAAACACTTCCACATCCAAACCGTTCCCTAGAGAGACGATTTTTTTCACCTTGTTTCGCAAAAGAGAAAACAGAGCCCACATGTAAATCAGACAATAACCCTCCATGAACAGATGCATGGGAAACACAGGCAAAAGATGAAAACCGAAAAAATGGCGCAGATCGTGCCGTATGAATTGGTGAATATTTGAAAGAAAATGACCTTCGTGCATGCGACCCGACAGCAGGCCTTCCAAAAACCACAAAGACTCCTGCCAACCCATGGAGGCGTTGTAGAAAAGAAACGGGCTGAAGCCGATTAAAAAAGCCGGCAGATAGGTTGTGTAAAACCGGACTTTCCGAAAAGGGGGATTTTGAAGAAGCGCAAAATAAATCCAGAGAACCACCACCGTGACCAGGTTGGACAAAATCAGGGCGGAGGAAAATCCGCCCAGCAACCCCAAGCAAAATCCGGCCTTGCGTTCCCTCATTTTGCCGTCCAAAAAACGCTGAAAAACAAGCAGAGAAACCGCCACCCAAAAAATGGCGTCAAAATGAAAGCCGACGTTGAAAAGGGTGTACTTGAGCGGCTGCGGCGGAGGAATCACCAAAAATAACAGCATGCAAAAAACCGCAACCGGCGGAAAATATCTCCGAAAAACATAGAACCAAGCGACCAGAGACAAAAGTTGCCAAAAAAACGGGGCCAACTTTACAGCAAAAAGGGTTTTACCAAAAAGGCCAAAAAACGGGACTGTCAACGCGGCATTAAAAATACTTCCCAAACCATAAGGATCAGAAACATAATCCCACAAGGAAAGGCGCATTCCGTCCAGAAATTCGACTGCGATCGCCCCTCTTTGCATATCAGCCACAACAAAATTCCAGTCATCCGCAGCCAAACCAAGCGGGGTCAGCAAAAGGGGAATGCGGACTAGAAAATAGAGAAGCAACAGCCCCAAAAGCACTTTATGATCGCTTTTCATTGACGGGCAATATAATATTTTTTTCCGGCACAAAACAGCAATAAAGATAAAAATCCGATGGAAAAAATCCTCCAGCAATGCCTGAAGGGAGAGACCTTCACGCAAGATTCAAACCCGGTTTCGTGGGATCACCTAGCCCCACTTCTAAAACGGGAAGGTTGGCTATGGCTGTTTTACGGATGGGCACGACAGAACCCTGAAATGGGAAAAAAAATCCCGGACGACTTTCTGTTAATCCTTCGTCAAAATTACTACACCGTCGCGTCGCGCAACGCCCTCCAACGCGAAGGAACCCGAAGAGTCCTGCGGGCCCTACATACGGCACGTATACCGGTCCTTCTGCACAAAGGGATTTTTCTGATGGAAGACCTTTATGCGGACATCGGGATACGCGCCATGACCGATGTTGATCTGTTGGTTCCCCAAGAATTTTTGGGGGCCGCCGAGATGCAACTACGGCGGCTGGGGTTCAGACAAGAGGGCTCTGGCGAATGCTGGAGCGATCCTATTGTTCTGGTTGATCTGCATACCGACTTAAACAATACGCGCCGCTTTCATCGCCTTCATCCCAACCCTGATCGCCGCATTCGTAAAATGTGGCAACAGGCCCAGCCGTATCTTTTTGAAGGGATACCGGTGCTGGTTCTTTCCATGGAAGACCAGCTGATCGCGCTTTGCTTTCATCTGGCTTTCAACCACCATCTTCAGGGCCCCCTCTGGTTAGCCGATATTCACCGCTTTCTGAAGAAATACAAAAACAGGATCGACTGGGAAAAAATATCCCTCTTGGCTCGGGAATATGAACAGACAAAATCGGTTTTTTACAGCCTGAAATATCTTAAGGAGAACTGGCAAACCCCGGTGCCGGAAGACATACTGGAGAAACTAAGACCGACCACACAGCAGATCATGGAAAAATGGATTGTACGCCGGATATGGAAGGAAAAACGGGTGGGCCGCCTCGGTTATTTTTTGAGTCTTTCCCTCATCGAAAATGCCGCCCTACAAAGACGATGTCTTTGGCTGACCTTCAAAAACCTTTTTTTTAAATAATCGATATTTCAAATTTGGTTTAATGGGAGTGGTGGG
>JAUSII010000069.1 GCA_030648035.1 Deltaproteobacteria bacterium
AGCTGTCGGTTTGGGTCCGACCCAAACCGAACAGCGACCCTCCCAATCACATTCTTTCGCTTTCCGTTACGGTTGATCCAAGAGATACACTATGCGCTTGACAGTGCCCCTGTCCCCCGCTAGAGGACTTGGCTCTATTGATAAAGTCGTTTCCTAAAATCCAAAATTATTTGAGACGGCTTTTAACTCACACTAAGAGGAGGCAAGTCATGAGCAAAGATTTTCTTTTTACCTCGGAGTCGGTGACCGAAGGACATCCCGATAAAGTTGCAGACCAGATCTCTGATGCCGTCCTCGACGCCATCATCACGCAAGACACCAAGGCGAGAGTCGCCTGCGAAACTCTCGTCACCACCGGCATCGCTTTTGTCGCCGGTGAAATCACCACCGATTGCTACATCGATATTTCCGGCATCGTGCGGAAAACCATTCAGGAAATTGGATACACCGACGCCGCCTACGGCTTTGACTACAACTCCTGCGCCGTAATCACCTCTCTCGACAAACAGTCCCCCGATATTTCACAGGGTGTGACCGAGGGCGAAGGGCTTTTCAAGGAACAGGGTGCGGGCGATCAGGGTTTGATGTTTGGTTATGCCTGCAACGAAACACCGGAACTGATGCCGATGCCGATCATGCTGGCCCACAGAATCACGCGCAAATTATCCGAAACACGCAAGAACAAGTCCCTTCCCTTTTTGAGACCCGATGGCAAATCGCAGGTCAGCGTCCGTTATGAAAATGGAAAACCGGTCTATATCGACACCATCGTTATTTCTTCCCAGCATTCTCCCGATGTCTCCTATGAAACATTGCAAGAGGCGATCATCGAAGAAGTGGCGAAAAAAGTTTTGCCGCAGGAATTGACCGACAAAAACACACGCTATCTCATCAACCCCACCGGCCGCTTTGTTGTTGGCGGACCGCAGGGTGATTGCGGTTTGACCGGACGGAAAATCATTGTCGACACCTACGGCGGAGCGGCCCATCACGGCGGCGGCGCCTTCTCGGGCAAAGATCCTTCCAAGGTTGATCGCACCGCCTGCTACATGGCGCGCTACATCGCCAAAAACGTGGTGGCGGCCGGCATCGCAGACCGTTGCGAGGTGCAGTTGGCTTATGCCATCGGTTTTGCCGATCCTGTTTCCATTTATGTCAACTCGTTTGAAACTTCCAAAGTCGATCAGGACAAACTGGTCACCGCCATCCGCGAAATTTTCCCGCTCAAACCGGCTGGCATGATCAAACATCTCAACTTGTTGAGACCGATCTACAAAAAAACGGCGGCGTTCGGACACTTTGGACGCAACGAACCGGAGTTCACATGGGAAAAAACCGACAAGGCCGACGATCTGCGTCGCATGTGCGGAGTATAAAACTGATTCCAGGGGGATGAACCATGCAAATTGCTCGCGACTTGATTGCCCAGGAAACACCGGAGACTGATGCCATGAAGACAGACTATCGTGTTTGCAAAGAGGCGATGGAAAACAAAAAAGTTTTCGACGATCTGGCCCGTTGGGGACGGAAAGAAATCGAAATCGCGGAAACCGAAATGCCGGGTCTCATGGCTCTCCGAAAAGAGTATGGTTCCCAAAAACCGCTCAATGGAATGCGCATCAGCGGTTGTCTTCACATGACCATCCAGACTGCCGTTCTGATTGAAACCCTGATCGAACTGGGTGCCAAGATTCGCTGGTCTTCCTGCAATATTTTTTCGACACAAGATCACGCCGCGGTGGCAATTGCCGCCAAAGGAATTCCCGTTTTTGCCTGGAAAGGCGAGACAGTGGACGAGGCCAACTGGTGTATCGAGCAGACCATCACCGGCTGGGGCCCGGATGGCTTTGATCTTATTCTGGACGACGGCGGCGACCTGACCAACATGATGCACGAAGAGCGCTTCGCCCCGCTGATGAAAAAAATCATCGGCATCTCGGAAGAGACGACCACCGGCGTGCACAATCTTGAAAAATTGCACGCAGTGGGAAAACTGAAAGCCACCGCCATCAATGTGAACGACTCGGTCACCAAATCAAAATTCGACAATCTGTATGGATGCCGTGAATCATTGGCCGATGGCATCAAGCGCGCCACCGACACCATGATCGCGGGCAAAACAATTGTGATCGCCGGTTATGGCGATGTCGGCAAAGGCTGTGCCCACTCCATGCGCAGTTACGGCGGACGCGTGTTGATCACCGAGATCGATCCGATCTGCGCCCTGCAAGCCGCGATGGAAGGGTTTCAAGTCGTCACCATGGAAGAGGCCGCACCGCAGGCCGACATTTTTGTCACCACCACCGGCTGTTGCGATATCATCCGCGAAGAACATTTCATGAAAATGAAAGACGGCGCCATTGTCTGCAACATCGGTCACTTCGATGTTGAAATCGATATGGCATGGCTTGAAAAAAATTCAAAGAGCGACGAGATCAAACCACAGGTCGATCACCACACCCTTTCCAACGGCCGCAAAATTCTTGTTCTGGCCAAGGGAAGACTGGTCAACCTCGGGTGCGCGACAGGCCACCCCTCTTTTGTGATGAGCAATTCATTCACCAACCAGGTGATGGCTCAAATGGAACTCCACACAAACCGGGAAAAATATAAAAAGATCGGCGTTTATCGCCTCCCCAAAGAGCTCGATGAAAAAGTGGCGGCCTTGCACCTCGGAAAAGTCGGCGCCAAACTGACGACGCTCACCGACAAACAGTCAAAATATCTGGGAATGAGCAAAACCGGCCCCTTCAAACCGGAACATTACCGATATTAAAATCTGGCAAGGGTTTTGCATATCACAGCGCTGTATGAAAGCGCACAAGACCTCATCCCTTCCTCCACAACCTGTCGTGAACAGCAATGTTCCTCCGTCTGAAAAAACGGGCACGGCTGTCAACCCTTTGGAATTGCTGGAGTCTCTCAAGGCCAAGCAACAACTGTTTGCCCAACTCCAAAACGAGGGACTCATTCACAAAGATCGGAACATGGAGCAGGAACTGGCCAAAACCATTCAAGATCTGGAGACATTGATACCCACATTGGGGGATTGTTCATGACCATTCAATTTGATCCCAAAGCCAAAGCCGTCGACACCCTTTTGGGTGAACAAATAGCGCAACCCAAAAGCGACGTGATAAACGTCGATACTTTCGCAGAGGCAGATCCGGTGACTGTCGTGAGCGAAATGTCTCTCCTCTTTAGCGGCACAAACCGCCTGCGCCAATTCCAGATTGATAATCCGCATGAGCCGATCAACGTCCCCGATCTTCAGAAAGATATTCTGGGAAAAATGCCGATTTTGACCCGTTCGGATCACTTTGGCTCCATCATCTCTGATTATAAAAATCTGCGCGCCAATCTCGTTGAGCGTCGGAGCAATTATGCACATGCGCTGGAGGGTTTCTTAAAACCGGAAGAATCGATCGATATTTACGGCCGCATGGACGAGATCGACCAGGCCTTGCGGGAGATTCAACAAAATCTGTCCCTGGCGGAACAGTGGCAAAAAGACCGTCTCAAACAGTCCTGATAGCGGTGCCTTGAGACCCCAAACAAGAGTTCCCATGACTTAAAACCAGTGAAGAAAGAGGTATAAGATGCATTATAACATATTGATAATATTATGATTTTAAT
>JAUSII010000076.1 GCA_030648035.1 Deltaproteobacteria bacterium
TCGATTATGAACACGATTCCAAAGCCGATGTCGATATGAACCTCGTGATGACGGGCGAGGGAACATTCATCGAGATCCAGGGGACCGCAGAAAATAAACCATTTACCGATGCACAATTCACTGTTTTAAAAAAAATGGGAGCCAAGGGAATTAAAGAATTGATCCTTGCCCAGAAAAAATGTCTGAAAGATGTAAAATGAAAATCGTTCTGGCCACAGAAAATCGTCATAAAGTGGAGGAGATCCGTCATTTTTTGGGCGGTCTTGATTTGGAAATGGCCTCTTTGAAAAATTTTCCTTCCGTTGTGTTGAAAGAGGATGGGAACACTTTGCGTGACAATGCTTTGCAAAAAGCGCGCATCGTGGCCAAAGCCGCAGGCCAATGGGCACTGGCCGATGACACCGGTCTTTTTGTGGAGGCATTGGACGGAAAACCCGGAGTCTCTTCTGCCAGATATGCAGGTAAAGAGTGCGATTCCCAAAAAAATATCGACAAGTTGCTCGCTGAAATGAAAAATATTCCCGCGGAAAAACGCAGCGCCCATTTTTCCTGCCAGTTGGCGTTGGTGCATCCCGATGGGAGAGAAGTCGTGGTGCAGGGAAAACTCGAAGGGTCCATCGCCTTGAAACCCGGTGGCGAAAAGGGTTTTGGTTATGATCCCATTTTTTATCTTCCAGAGTGCCATTGCACATTGGCCGAAATTTCATTAGAAGAAAAAAACAAGATCAGCCATCGGGGAAGAGCGTTGAAGGGTATGAGAGGCGTATTGGAAAGTTTAACAATTCGGGGTGTAGCTCAGCCTGGTTAGAGCGCTGCGTTTGGGACGCAGAAGTCGCAGGTTCGAATCCTGTCACCCCGACCCAATTTTTTTATGGTGATCTGCTTTTAAAAAAAGGGGGGGATATGAAATACACGAGCGTGGTTTTATGTTTTTGTTTTTTATTCGGCAGTTCCATGGTTTTTGCCAAATCTGAAAATCCGACACCCAAAGCCAAAGCCGTTTTTTACAATGCACAGGGGCAAAAAGTGGGGACCGCTAATTTGAAAGAGGTGGGGGATGGGGTGTTGATGGCCCTCGATTTGCGTAAACTTCCGCCGGGACCGCACGCCATGCATATTCACAATGTCGGCTTGTGCCAGTGGCCCGATTTTCAATCAGCCGGACCCCACTTCAACCCGACCGGCAAACATCACGGACTTGCCAATCCAAAAGGGGCGCACGCAGGTGACATTCCCAATATCGTTATTTTTCAGAATGGAAAAGTGAAAATCAATCTGGTGCAGAACGGGGTCACTCTTGGCCAAGGTCCAAATTCACTGCTTCAGCCAGGTGGCACCTCGCTGGTCATTCATGCCGATGAGGATGACGAAATAACCGACCCTGCCGGCAACTCCGGCGCCCGCATCGCCTGCGCAGTGATTCAGGAAGATGTGATCGACAATTAGGGAGCGCGTTTTCCCATTTCTTTGTCGAGATAAAGAATCGCGGAGCTTTTGTCGGAGATGAGTTTCAGCTTTTGCAGAATCTCGTTGACGGTCGCCTCTTCTTCCACCTGTTCGTTGATATACCACTGCAGAATTCCCTGCGAGGCATAATCTTTTTCCTTCATGGTTAGCTCATAGAGTCTGTGGAGAAGCGCTGTCACTTTTTTTTCGTGCTCCAGCGATTTTTGTATCACTTCGGTCAGCGATTTGAAAGCGTGTGGTGGTTGTTCAATAGGCTCCAATAGAACGCGGTTGCCTCTGGCGATCATGTATTCATAAAATTTCATGCCGTGGCTGGTCTCTTCCTGTGACTGCAATTTCATCCAGTGGCCAAATCCCTTGAGATTGTTTTCATAACAGTAGGCCGACATCGAAAGGTAAAGATAAGAAGAATAAAATTCCTTTTGCATCTGGTCGTTGATGGCCTGCTCCATTTTTTTCGTCATCATGATGTTTTTCCCCCATTCATTTTTTTCATCCGCATTTTTCTCAAAACAATTAATAGTGTCACCAGACCTGCGAGCAGAACAATTCCCAAAGCTGAATAGCCGAGAGTCGAGAACGAAGATTCTTTTGTAACCGATTTGACAATGGGTTGGCTTGGAGGCGGTGGTGGTGTCTGTGTGGGCAACTCCGCCACGCCTGCGGGTGGAAGGGTTTCTGTGGTGGCCGTTGGCGAAGGTTCTGGAGTCACTGGCACGGCGACTACAATCGGTTTTAATTCGAGAGTATATTTTTTCAGTCCCGTTACCGCCAGGCCAGAAAGATTGTTGTCTTTGATCTGAATATAAATTGTGGTGTTTTTTCCCAAGGGGGACGTTTGAAAAGAGAGGGGGGCTCCCGCTTGTGGAGCCTGTGTTTGTGAAAGAATCTCACCGTTTTCTCCCAGCAGATCGACAGCCAACTGCAGGGAAGGATTGTCGGGTGTTGCAATCATCCCGATTCCCTCGCCTGCGCGAGCATAAAATTTGTAGAGATCGACATTGTCCTCTGTGGAGAGTGTTCCGTTGTATTGGGAATAGGTGATCGGCAAGGCATTGGCGATATCACTGCCGGCATCCTTCTGCATACTTTCATCGGCCTCTGGTTCTGATGGCGGCAGAATGGGCAGTGGCTGTATGGGCGATGGTGCCGGTAGAGCCGGGGTCGGAACTGTGGGAACCGTAGTCACTACAGTTGTCGAAGAAGGAGCAGTCGTTGCCGGACCCGTAATCACCGTTGTTGAAGTGGTTGTAGATGTCGATGGTGGTATTGGCGAAGGTTCCAAAGGTTGCGGCGCCTTGACCAGAGGAGGGACGGGGATTTCCGGCGCGGGTGGCGGTGGTAGAGCCGGCGGCGGTGCAATCGGTTGGGTCACCACTTCGGTGGTGGTTGTGGTCTCTGTCGTTGTTGTGGTAGGAAGCGCCTCCGGTAACGGCGTCTCTGTAACAGTGGGAGCAGGAGCCGGAGCCGGTTTGGGCGCTTTTTTCACTCTCGGTTTTGGCTCGCCAATGGAGAGATCGACCGGCTTGTCGTTATCATCATATATCGGAGAGGAAGAGGGTGTTTGCCCCCAGACCGGGGACATCACGAATAAAACAGAGAGAATAATAAGAATTTTTTTCATAGTGTGAAGGACAAGCTACCACATTGTTATTGTTGCAAAAAGGTAAAATTTTTGTTGTTGTGCGGTTTGTTCTTTTTGAGCCGCATAATATTTTAAATATTCGCGCCCGTAGCTCAGCTGGATAGAGCATCGCCCTTCTAAGGCGAGGGTCGCACGTTCGAATCGTGCCGGGCGCACAGAAAATTTGGCGCAGACAAATTTTCCCCGAAGAACGAAAAACGTCAACGAATTACGAGTGTTTAGTGCTTTAAAGCGGGTTCGAATGGCCGCAAATTTTCGTTCACGTTCTTCGTAATTCGTTCTTCAGGGAAGAAGTTTGGTGTGATCAACAAAATTGGGAGGAAAAATGAAAATCTCTAAAAAGGATTTCCAGTGGGCAACAGATAATGGGTTGATCTCTTCCGACCAGGCAGAGAGTCTCTGGACGGCGCTTGAAAGCCGCTCTTCTGATAGGCCTGGTTTTAATTTTATCCATGTAATTTATTATTTTGGGGCTCTCATCGTCATTTCCTCTATGGGCTGGTTCATGACCCGTGCTTGGGAACAATTTGGTGGCGGTGGCATTTTCGGTATTTCATTAGCTTATGCTTTTTGTTTTATTCTCGCAGGTCGAAAACTTTGGAACCAACCGGGGCTCAAAATCCCAGGTGGACTGCTTTATACAATGGCTGTTTGCATGACCCCCCTCGCTATCTATGGGCTCGAAAGGTTTATGGGGTTTTGGCCACAGGGAGACCCAGGAAGTTATCAAAACTTTCATGTATGGGTGAAAGGGGGCTGGTTCTTCATGGAGATTGGAACCATTCTTGCTGCTCTCATCAGTCTCAAATTTATTCGTTTCCCCTTCCTCACGGCTCCTCTTGCCTTTTCCCTTTGGTACATGTCGATGGATCTAACGCCCCTTCTGCTTGGAAGAAGTGAATTCTCCTGGGATGAACGTGAATTGGTTTCGCTATGGTTTGGGTTGGCTATGTTATTGGTTACCTATCTCATTGATCGGCGGACCAAAGAAGATTATGCGTTTTGGGGTTATCTTTTTGGCCTCTTAGCCTTTTGGGGTGGTCTCTCCTCGCTGGATTCAAACAGTGAATTTAATAAATTTTTGTACTGTCTCATCAATCTTTTTCTGATTTTTGTGTCAGTCATTTTGAGTAGGCGTGTCTTTATTGTATTTGGGGCCATTGGGGTCTCTGGTTATATAGGGCATCTCGCTTATTGGGTCTTTAAAGATTCCTTAATGTTCCCTTTTGCTCTCAGTATGCTTGGTATCTTGATTATTTATCTGGGGTTACAATACCAACGACACCACATTCGTATTGAGGCTTACCTTTACAAGTCTATTCCTCAAGGCCTAAGGCGTTTTTTACCCACAGAAAGGGTTTCAAAATTTTAAACCCTAAATCACATAATTGTTTCCACACACGCAGTTCTAAAAGCGTCCAGTTGGGCGCACAATTCGGTCGGACTGGCAAAGCCAGATCCGACCTAAAGTCGGGGGGAGATGATCTTGGTGCTCCCCCCAACACCCCCCAACGTGTTCGCAAATGAGGAATGAATCCGACATTTGCTCACAGAACGGAAAAAGGGTTGAGTGGAAGCGTCCATAATACTCCGCTCCCCTTAACAATCCCCACCGTTTGTTTGTAACGTTACTCCCCGCTCAATTCCTGGTCGGTCAGACCGAGGTATTGTTTGATGGCTTCGCGGTATCCGTGTGGGATGGGGATCAGGCCGCGTTCTATTCTTGAGATTACATCGGCTTCAAGACCGGTCTCTTCTCCCAACATCTCCTGGGATATATGGTGGCCTTGGGTTTTTCCATTTCTGTCTCTTGCTTTGTAAATCGCGCGGCCGATTTTTCTCTTTCTCAACTCTTCGTCGGCTCCGGTGATCACTTCATTGGGAGGCCTGATCAGGCGCAGACTGCGAACCTCTGCATATAAGTGGTCACGGTTCATTCCCAAAACTTTTGCGAAGAGATCGATTTTGTCCCATGGAATCAGCCGAACACCGCCGC
>JAUSII010000091.1 GCA_030648035.1 Deltaproteobacteria bacterium
CCCAAAAATCCCTTGACGTTTCAAGGTCATTCCTATTTATAAACGGGTTCATGCTTTTTTCCCCAATGGAGGTCCGATGAATCTCAAAACACTCTCTCCCGAAGTCCGTCATATCTGGAGCGTCGCGAAAGTGGTGCAAGGCGTGATGGGTTTTACGATGGGGATTTATATTTTTTCTTGGGGACCTCTTTTTTACGAAAAATTAACAGAAATAAGTACTCCCCAAACAGGGATGACGTTAACTACCTTTCTCTTTGGCGTTCATATGGCATTAATCGCCTTTTTGGAAGTGCCAACTGGCGCAATCGGTGACACTATCGGTAGGAAATGGACTGTTGTTTGGAGTTTTGTTTGCAGAATGGCTTTTTTTCTAGTGTTGTCTTTTGTTTCTTTCGCTAACTCTCTTCCAATTGTGCTGGCTCTGGGTATTATTGCCATGATCGCTTTTGGTTTTTCTTACACATTTTTTAGCGGAACATTCACAGCATGGTGCGTTGACAGCCTTCGAGAAAAGGCACCACACATCGGTTACGAACATCTGCTGTCTCGGGCCTACACATACAATTTTGTCGCACAGATTTTTGGCGGGGTGCTGGGGGTTTTATTTTATTTGAAGCATGTTCCCTATATTGGTTTTTTGATTGCCGCCGTTTTGTGTGTGGGTTGTGTTGTTTTTTGTCTGGGGGAGATGGAAGAGGTCAAAAATCTCAAGTTTTTAAAACATAAAGAGGTTTCCCTTGCTGTCATCACCAGACGGATTGGTGAAATTTTGGGGACCGGTTTTCAAATTTTCCGCAATTCTTCGGTGATTTTGGCTCTAACATTGGTTTTTGCCAGCTACATGTTTGTCGTCAACATTGTCGATTATTTGTGGCCCGTCTATTTGCGTAGCAAGGTGCCGACCGATTTACAACCCTCCTACTGGATAGGATTGGTGGTGGCAATTCTATTGGTGAGCATGGCCGGTTCTCATACTTTAACTTTATGGACACGCCACTGGCATAAAAAAAATGGAGCCAAAACGCATAACACGGTTTTGCGCCGCTGGCTTATCGGCACTTCTCTTTTTGCGGCACTGCCTGTTCTGGCATTAAGTTGGCTGACCAAAATGGGGCTCGACACTTTCTGGTATTTCACCGGCGCGGTTTTGGCAGTGGAATTTGCCTACGGTCTGATCGCCCCCTGTTACGAAACATTGATCAATAATTATATTCCGGAAAATCATTCGCAAGAGAGGGCCACGATCATGTCGTTTGGCAGTCTTATGCGTAGCGCCCTGATTATGTTCCTGGCCAGTCCCGCCGGTGGCACTAGTGGGGCCAGAACGACTATCGGCTGGGCGCTTCCTGCCTTGCTTTTGCTGGTGACGGCGTTGGTTGGCAACTTTGTGATTAAAAGCGCCCAGCGCAAGGTCAGCGACACAGCGGCAGAAGGGGTAAAACCGTGCGGCGATCCGATGCTCGAATAATAATATCGTGAAAAATACCGTATCCCATAAACTGTTATACACTGGCCTGCTTCGTTTTTTGCTGGTTCTTTTTTCCGCCACACTGCTCCCCCTCCTTCTGGTCAAGGCCGTGCTGATTTTCTTTCCGCTGGAAATCCACAACATGATCAACATTTTTATTTTGATGGGGGTCAGTCTCTGCCTGATCGGGAGCTGTTTTTATGTGCTGACCCAGTATCAGTCGGTGGACAAGGCGCTGGAGCCGGTGGTGCGCATGGCGGAGGTGGGTGAAATGGCTTCGCGTGTGGCGCACGATCTGCGCGGCCCGCTCTCGGGAGTGCAAGCCGTCTTGAATCATCTGCATGACCTGCCGGTCAAAGACCAAGGCATTCTCAATCACCTCAATCTTTTGGAGTTAAGCTCCAGACGTTTGGAAAATATTGCCGAAGACCTTTTGAAAAAACATAGGGGCCAGGATGAAGAAAAAAGAGATTTTGATTTGCACCAGATTCTGGATGAGCTGGCGGGCGAATATGCCTCCCAACCCGACTTGTCCAACGTCAAGTTTGTGAAAAATTACGCACAGGAGGCCATCGTCGTTACGGGGGAAAGAAATAAAATTTCGCGTGTTTTTGGAAACATCATCAAGAACGCCATTGAAGCGATGGCATTAAAGGGAACTATTTCTCTGACCACCCGCATCGTTGACAACCATGTCAAAATTGCCATTGGAGACACAGGACCGGGAATGTCTCCCGAGGTTATCAAGCGGGTTCTGTCGGAGCAATACACAGGTGGCAAAAAAGGGGGCAATGGCATCGGGCTGGTTTTTGTGCGGGAGGTTCTGGCCAGTCACGAAGGACAATTGCATATTGATTCAAAACTGAATGAAGGAAGTGTTTTTCATATCGAGCTTCCCCTGGCCCGCCTGGATGCCGTGTTTGAAATGACCCTGGAACAGGGAAAACCTGTTCTGGTCATGGATGACGATGCTTCCATGCAGGAGCAATGGCTTTTGCTTCTCAAAAAACAGAACTGGAAAATTGTTCTTTCGGATTCCTGGGAGAACTTTGTAGGAATGAATATTCAGCCCAACACTGTGGGAGGATGTGTCATCGACTATCATTTTGAAAACAGTGAGCTGAATGGCTTGCAGATTATCCGGAAATTGAAAGAACAGGGATTCACGAATCTCTATCTCTGCACGGCGGAATATTGGAAGCCCTCGATTCAAAAAGAGGCGAAAGAGTTGGGTGTGACGATTTGTCCGAAGCCGTTGCCGAAGATTGTCATTGCCGAGGGTGTCATTGCGAGGCCCGAAGGGCCGAAGCAATCCCGTGAAATCATCGGGATTGCTTCGTCGCCTTTGGCTCCTCGCAATGACAAGGCGGGCTACACCGTCCTCGTTATCGACGACGATGCGGTGATTCGTATGGGATGGAGTTTGATGAAGGAGAAGTTGCACATCGCAACACTTCATTGCTTCGCCAGTCTCGAAGAGTTGCAAAAACAACCGGTCGACCTGTCATCGATCGATATCGCATTCGTCGACAAAAACATCGACGGCTCATCTTTTAATGGAGCGGCGGTATTGAATCATCTCAAATCAAACGGTGTTTCCAAAATAGTATTGGCTTCCGGAGAAAGAGAAGAAGATTTGAAAGCAGACCCGCAATTTGCCCTGGCCGATTTCGTCGTCAACGCCAAAATCCCCAGATCGTTCAAAGAATTTTTTTCCTGACACACACACAACTTTTTCCACATCCAGCCGAAGAGCTTATGAGATGGAGCTTCGCAAACCCCCGTTTGCAGGCAAATAGGCGGAATAACTTTGGAATTTTAAAAATGTTCTTGACACACCCTGTCATGGGGATAAAAGCGGTTATTAAGATGAAGGGATGGGGCCTCTTAACGATCCTTGCTCTGTTTTTTGCCGCCTGTGGCAGTGGGCAAACCATATTGTCTGATGCCGGCACCACTACTCCCGCTTTAAATACGACACCCGATCCCGCAATCGCATCCAAATCCAACGACAAAAATCTTGAAGCGCTTGTGAAGCAGATTCATTCGCCTGACTATGACAATTATCTTGTCGTGCAAGTGGAGAGTGCGCAGGGGCTCGACTTGAGCAACGGTCGTTTGTCGGTGACCGACACGCACAGTCTCGCGGGGGCGCGGAGCGTGAACAACGCGCTGGATAAAGTGGGCAATGGCGTTGTGTTGTTGCCGCTTTTTACGCAGAATCGATGGCTGATCGACAATGTGCGGAGACAATTGGAAGTTTTAAACGGCAAAAAACTGCCCGATCTGAATGCTTTTTTAAAACTCTCGATTCTCGATCAGGACAAAGCGGAAGATGCGTTGCGCCGGTTGTGGAAAGAGGCGGGAATCAAGTCGACCTATCCGGGGGTGAAGCAATCGAGAGCGGGCATTGATACGTTTCCCGATTTGAGCACAAGTCCCTATCAAAGTTATCTCTATGGCAATATGCCCGGCGGACTCAACATCGAAGCGGTCTGGAGAGCTGGGGTAAAGGGGGCGGGAGTCCGTTTGTCAGACGATGAGTGCGACTGGAATATTGATCACGAAAATTTTAACCGCTCCGCAACCATGTGGAGGGGGAGTTCTGCTTGCGATAGCATTGATCTCGCGCATGGAACAGCCGTATTGGGCATTTTGGGGGCGGCAGACAGAGGGGAGCATGGAATCAAGGGGATTGCCAGTGATGCGGAGTTGGTCACAAGATCTTCGAACAATTTTGAGGAAGAACTGAATGGGATAAGAGATTCAAATAATCCGGGAGATGTTTATCTTTGGGAAGCACATATCGGAAGTCCATTGGGATATTTTGTTCCCATGGAAATGATACCCAGTGTCGCCGCAGAGATGGATATCGCGGCCGCCAATGGCTTGGTGATTATAGAGCCCTCCGGCAATGGTTCTCACGATCTGGACGACCCGTCCATTTATACCTCCAGTGAATATACCGATCTGCGCACCAGAAGAGACAGCGGCATCATCATGGTGGGCGCCTCGACGGGAGGAACAAGAGAGCGATTGAGTCAGGGAAATTATGGATCGCGCATCAATCTCTATTCGTGGGGTTCCGGTGTGGTGACCACCAGCTATCCCAATTCTCCCTGGGTTTGGACCGGGCCCTCCCCTTTTGTGAACGACGCCAACCAGCCGAATCTTTTTTATACCAACGGTTTCAACGGCACCTCTTCG
>JAUSII010000098.1 GCA_030648035.1 Deltaproteobacteria bacterium
CAGTTAAAAATCTTTTCGGTCACAATGGCCCCGGCCAGCAGAGCGCCGACTTGCAGACCGACGATGGTGAGGATGGGATTCAGCGCATTTTTGAGCGCATGTTTCAAAATCACTTTGCTTTCCGGCAGACCCTTGGCCCGGGCCGCGGTGATATATTCCTTGTTCAAAACCTCGAGCATCGAGGCTCGCGTCATGCGCGAGAGCATGGCGCTCAAGGCCGCGCCCAACGTGACAGCCGGCAAAACAATGGAGGATAGTGATTCACGTCCCGCCACCGGAAACCACCCCAGCGTCACGCAAAAAAGCAGAATCAGCAAAGGCCCCAGCCAGAAATTGGGCATGGAGATGCCCACCAGAGACAAAAACATCGCAGACGAATCGTAAATGGAATTTTTTTTGAGCGCGGCAAAAATCCCCAAAGGGATGGCGATAATCAGCGCCACAAAAAGGGCCGCCACCGCCAACTGTAGCGTGGCGCCGTATCTCTCCTGGATATGGCGGGCCACCGAACGGCGATCGAGGAGGGAGTGTTTCAGGTCCCCCTTCAAAACCCCCTTCATAAAATGGAGATATTGGACCGAAACAGGCCGGTCGAGTTCAAACTCATGGATGAGCAACTCCCGATCGACCGGCAGAGCCTGCTCCCCCAGAATAAAATCGACCGGGTCGCCGGGAATAATGTGAATCAGAAAAAAAACAATCGTCGACACCACCAGCAGAACCGGGATCAGCAGCAGAACGCGTTTGATAATATAAGAGATCATCGGTAAATTTTCATAAAATTACGATAATTGGGCTGTGGACTCAAGGAGACACCTTTCAGATAGACATAATAAATGACCACATTTTTTTCATACCACAGTGGAATGAAGGGAAGGTCCTCGGCAACAATGTCCTGCACCTTTTCGTAAATGGGTTTGCGCCGATTCTGTTCCATGGTGACCCTCCCCTCCTCAGTCAGCACATCGATTTCGGGATTCACATAAAAACCGCGATTGCTCCCCTCGGGGGGAAATTGCTTCGAGTTTAAAATATTATAAAAAAGATCAGGCTCGACGACACCGACCCAGGTGGAGGTAAACGTCTGAAAATTTCCATTCCGAATATCCTTGAAAAGGGTCCCCCACTCATACGGTTCCACACGCACCGAAACGCCAATCTGCGCCCACTGGTGTGCGAGCATGCGCGCGATTTCGATCCGGTCTTTGATCGTGGAGGTTTTGAGAGTCAGCCGGATATTTTTAAAATCGGTCTCGGAGAGCAGTTTTTTGGCCTTCTCCAGATTGTAATGATATTCCCGCACATGCTTTGCATGCGCCCAGTGGATGGGAGACAACAGAGAATCGGCTTCTTCCGCCTCTCCCTTCCAGAGGAGGTTGATGATCGCTTTCCGATCGAGTGCCAGCGCCAGAGCTTGCCGAACCTTGATATTTTTCAACACCGGATCGCGCAAATTGAGGCCGACATAGGCAAAAGTGGTTCCCGGAGCCTCCAGAATTTTCAGTCCCTTCTTCTTCAAAACTTTGCTGATCAGAAGCGGCGGCACGGCATTCTGGATCAGATCGATTTCATGACTCAACAATTTCAAAACGCGGGTCGTATCGTCCTTGACCACATCGAAGGCCAGAAATTTTAATCGGGGCGCCCCCAGAAAATAGCCGGGGTTGGCCTCCAGAATAATTTTTCGGTCTGGTTTGGAGGAGACCAGACGATAGGGACCGGTTCCCGACACGCCATCGCAACCGACAACCCCCTTTTTGAGCAGGATGAACAACGGGGCATAGGGTTCTTTGAGGCGGAGAGTAAAAGTATGATCGTCTTCGGGCAGAATCTCCGCGATTTTATCAAATTCAGAGCGGACCGGAGAGGCATTTTTGGGATCGGTGATGAACTGCCAGGTGCAAACGACATCTTTGGAGGTCAACTCCTGGCCGTTTGGAAACAGCACACCGTGGCGCAGATGAAAACGCCAGGTCAACGGCTCTGCCTCTTCCCATCTCTCCGCCAGAAGGGGGACAATTTCCAGCTTGTCGTTGACGGCGGTGAGGCTGTCATAAAGCAGGGCGCCGATTTTTTGCCCCTCGGCATCCGAGTTGAGACGGGGGTCGAGCAACACCGGAGCATTGGGAATGGCGACGATGAGAGACTGCTCCCGATCGAGTTCCACCCGCGTGCAAGCGGTGAGGAAAAAAAGAACGACTAATAACTTGAATGTGTGCGTCCATTTCTGCATAAAGGCATTCATGAAAAAAGCGACTCTAGCAGTTCTCCTGATATTTTTCACCTCCATTTCTTTTACTTCCATGGCCGCCCCGGCTTCTTCCATTATTCGCAATGCTTTCTCTTCTTATTATGCCGTCTGGGCCGATACCGGCGAACCGATCGATGGATTCCACGAGACGGCACCGCTGAATCCCGCTTCCACCACCAAACTGATCACCGCCTATTGCGCTCTCAAGGAATTGGGGGGCGACTACCGTTTCAAGACCCTCTTTTTCAGCGACGGTCCCATCCAGAATGGCGTCATCCACAATCTATGGATTCGCGGAGAGGGCGACCCTTCGATGGTCAACGAAAGCCTGCTGGGGATTGTCGATGCGCTTAAAAATCTGGGACTCCGGAAAATCACAGGGGATGTGATTGTCGACGATTCTTTTTTTGATGCAGGCGATTATCCGGGGCGCAAAAGCAACAATGAAAAGGCCTATAACGCCCTCACATCGGCCACATCACTCAATTTCAATTCGCTGGAAGTCCAGGTGCAGAGCAACGGAAGAGTGCCGATCGTCACATTGATTCCCGACACCCCCTATTTTCATCTGGTCAATAAACTGCAAACAGGGGGTCGTAGTGCCTACGTCGTGATAAAGTCGGAGAACAACGGCAATTTTGAAACGATACGGGTCACCGGTCGCATCCCTTCCCGGATGGGGCCGATGAGTTTTTACAGAACCGTCCAGAAACCGGCAAAATTTTTCGGAGAGGCCCTTGTGGCCTCTTTAAAAAACAACGACGTGAATATCCATGGCGAGACCCGGATCGGCATTGTGTCCCCATCAAGCCAGATGTTTTTTATCTGGGAATCGAAACCGCTGGATCTCATCCTTCAGGACATGAACAAGTTCAGCAATAATTTTATCGCGGAACAGATCACAAAATATCTGGGTGTCAAAAAATTGGGTCCGCCCGGCACCACTGAAAAGGGGACGACCGTTTTCAAAAATTGTCTCAACGATTCAGGCATCGCCACCGCCAATCTCGATATCGAAAACGGCTCGGGCCTCACCTACAACAACAAAGTCAGCGCCGAACAACTGGTTCAGGTTCTGACCGCGGCGTTTGCGTCGCCCAAAATGCGCGAAGACTATATCTCCTCTTTAAGTGTGTATGGGCAGGATGGTACAATGAGGCGGCGCCATTCGCCGCAGTTGGAGGGTATGTTGGTGGGAAAAACAGGGAGCCTGAACGGCATCAGCACTTTGGCCGGTTTTGTTCCGGCCGCAGATGGCAACGCCATCGCCTTCGCCATTCTGATGAACAATTACAAATGGGGACGCTCCAACCCCCACCAGCTTCAGGATGCATTGGTAACAAAGTGGATGAAATCAAGAAGAGGAAAGAGATGATATGGAGCGTTCTGTCGTTACAACCTGCCTGATAATATGTTTGACCTTGGGTTTCGTCAGCCTTTTCGTCGTGTATCTTCCTAATCAAATGGCCAACCCTATTCCGTCCCCTGTTTCATCCCCTTCCCTTTCAGATGTGGTTGCTGATATTCCTCCGGAACAAAAACCTTTTGAAGAAGAGGCAAGCCCTGCCGCACCCGTGGTGGAAGAACAACGGCCGGCAGGCGATGGCGTTGCTGTCGAGGAACCTGCGCCACCACCCATTGCAGAACCGGTTGAGAAAAAAGACAAACCGCAAAAATTTGTCCGCGACATTCCCGAACATTTTCCGCTGAAAATGTATGAGCCCCTGCCTGAAGTGGCGGAGTGGCATTTTGAGCATGGCTTCAAAATCACTCCCAAATTGAAACCGGCTTTTGAATTCTGGCGCAATGTGTATGCCCGCTATGACCAGAGCCAGGCTATTCTCCACGACAACCGCAATCTGGATATCATTTATGGCGTGCTCGATTTTTCGGCATTGGAGGACAATATCGTCCTCGACCCACAGGAAAAACGTAAGCTTCGCAACAAAGTGGAAGAAGAAAAAAAGAAAGAGCTGACCGAAATGTTGATGCGCTTTGAGAATGGCGAAATGCCTGCCACCGCCGGAGAACATATCGTTTACGGTTTTTTTGAAAACAGCAATGTGCCGAAAAAATTTGAACGCGCCAGCGAACGTCTGCGAAGCCAGTGGGGACAGAAAAACCGCTTTCAGGAAGGCTTCGTCCGCGCGGGCCGGTATATGCCGATGATGGAGGAGCTGTTTATCCGTGAAGGGGTTCCGAAAGAAATTTCAAAACTGGTTTTTGTCGAATCGATGTTTCAACTGGGAGCCACCTCCAAGGTGGGAGCCGGAGGGCCATGGCAGTTCATGCCTGCAACGGCCCGCCTCTACATGACACTCAACGATATTGTGGATGAACGCCGCGATCCGCTGATTGCGGCACAATCTGCGGCAAAACTTCTTCACAAAAATTATGACCTGGTGGGAAGCTGGCCGCTCGCCATCAACGGTTACAACACTGGCATATTAAGAATGTCCAAGGCGGCCCGTCAGCTGGGGACGAAGGATATCGGCACCATCATCGAACGCTTCGACGATCCCGGCTATCAGTTCGCCTCCAGAAATTTTTATCCCGAATTTCTGGCGGCACTCGACGTGGCCACCCACCACAAGGAATATTTTGGGGAGTTGGAACTCGAATCGCCGATCCCCTTTGACGAAATCGTCCTCCCCTATCACACCTGTCTCCATCAATTTTCCGAGGCGATTGGCACCGATGTCGGTGTGATTCAGGATCTCAATCCCGCTTATCATGAGAAAAATTTTTCACCCGGCGCCCTGGTTCCCAAAGGATATACATTGCGTGTGCCGCATCAGCAGAAGATGATTTGTCTCGCCGCACTGGACCAGCTTCAGTCCAGAGAAAGGGAGACCCGTCTGCACATTGTCGGCAAAAAAGAATCGCTCCAGCAGATTGCCTCCCGCTATCAGATTCCTGTCGGCGCGCTTAAAGAGACCAATGGATTGATCAGCAACAATCTCAAAACCGGACAACTTCTAAAAATCCCTGGCCCTCCCACAGAGGTTGTGTTAGAGGCCCATTAATTCTATGAAGCAATTGCGCCGGATATTTTTGGTGATGGTTTTGGGACTGACATTAACAATGTTGGTGGCTGGTTGCGCGGGAAGACTCCCTTCCAATTCAAAATCGACCTCCCTCATCCGAAAATATTTCAACAAATACGCCAAAAAATATCCCGAATCCACCTTTGGAGCAAAAAAAGTGGCCAATGTTGAAATATTAAGTACCGATGAAATTCACAAACATCTGGTCTCGGTTCTGGCCTTCGTGACCATGAGCTCCGATGTTCACAAAGTCCGAGTCTCCATCGAAAAAGGTCCCTTCGGCTGGCGTTACGTCGATTGGGAAAATTTGAGCAGCGCTGAAGACCAACCTGCCTCACCCGAACAATAATTCAGGGGACAAAAGTTTTTATCGACAGAGATTCCCCATCTGTCACAACGGTAATCGCCCCTTGTCGGTCTGTGCGAAAAATGGCGATTCCCCTTCGATACAATCGGTCCAGAATAATCTGATCGGGGACGCCGTAGGAGTTGTAGGCTCCGGCAGAGACGATGGCGTATTGCGGTTGAACCGCTTCCAGAAAACTTTCTTCCGTCGATGTCTCCGATCCGTGATGCCCCAGCTTTAAAACATCCGCTTTCAAATCCGGTTTTCTCTCCAGCAACATTGTTTCTCCCAGCTCCATGAGATCGCCCGGAAAAAGAAATTTTATTTTTCCAAACGTCAACTTCATCACGATGGAATTATCGTTGGTGTCAAAATGCGACACAGTACCTTGAGGTCCAGGCGCCAAAAATTGCAGATGAACACCAGATTCTTCCAGCGATTTAGTCTGGTTGGTGACCCGAACCACATCCAGGTGTTCCTTCTCGACCACCTTCAAAAACTCGACCCACTCCATATCTTCCGACTGCGGCGCATTATCGCCGTTGGTATACAAAATTTTTGGATGAAATTTTTCAACCAGAAAGGTGAGCCCTTTATAATGATCATGATGAGGGTGACTCAAGAAAAGGGCATCGATTTTGTGGATGCCCTCTTCCCAAAGAAAGGGGGCCACCACAAACCGCCCGATATCCCAGTCGCTCCCCTTGATGCCACCGCCATCAATCACCCAGACTTTACCGTCTGGCAATTGGACCACAGCCGAGTCTCCCTGCCCCACATCAACAAAGGTAATTTTGAGTTCTCCATGTGATGGCATTTTTCCTCCCCAGAAAAACAGTATGAGACAGGCGGCACTTAACCCCAGACGACGGACCAGCGATATGGGGCATAGCAAAATAAAAAGGGCCCCGTAATATAAAAAAATCCGCCACACCGAAACAGCGCCATAAAAAATCCCCCACTCGGAATGGAGTGAAAACCACGAGACACACCGAAGCGCCAGATCGGCACACCATCCCGCCGGCGCCCAAAAACCGGTGGCCACGCCCAGCAATCCAAGCGGCAACATCCCTAAATTGACCAGCGGAACAATCACCAGGTTGGAAAGAATGCCAACAAGTCCTAATGCGTGAAAATGATAAAACAATAAAGGAGCTGTTCCCACAAGCGTGATCACCGAGACGGCAAGAGAATCACAAAACCACCCAAAAGGTCTGGGAAGAGTCGGAAATCTTTTTTTGAAAGTCTGCCAACGCGGAAAGAAAATAATCAGGAACAGGACCGCCATGAAGGAGAGCTGAAATGAGACGCTGAACAGGGACAGCGGCGACACCGCCAGAATCAGAATGGCCGCCAGCGCCAGAGCGGCAAGGGTGTCGAGTTTTTTCCAAACAAAGAGTCCCACCAAAAGCAACGTGGCCATCATTCCCGCGCGCACGGCAGAAACAGGGAAAGAAGCCAGCGCAACATAAAACCAGACAGGGAGAATGACAGCCAGAGGATAGATTTTGAGAATAAAAAGCGATCTCGAAAAAATGGGCCCCACCACAAGAAGACGAAAGAGAAACAGAAAAATCAGGGCGATCATCGTGACATGCAGACCCGAGATGGAAAGAATGTGCGAAACCCCCGCCTTTCGGAAGGCTTCTTCCCACAAGGAGCCTAATCCCGCCCTCTCTCCTGTCAGCTGTGACAGAATAAATGCCGATGCCGGAAAAGAAAGTTTCGTAGAAACACTCGCTCTCACACGACTTCGTAAATTTTCCAGACTCTGTTGCCAGCCTTGGCGTTGGGACGCCGGCAAACGGGCAATCCATTTTCCTTCCGACACAAACCCAAGTGCATCCACCCCAACCGAGCGAAGGTAAAGAGTCGACCGAAAAGAACCGGGATTTTGAAAATCGTGAGGCAAACGAAAAGAACTCTTCAGCCGAATCGTATCCCCCTGAAACAGATCTTCAAAGTCTCCCTCCACCCGGATCCGCACCTTGCCGGTCGTCTCCATCCCCAGATATTGTGGCGCCCGGGCACACGCATGAAGATCCACCCAAAGGGTTTTTCCCTTTTCTTGTATTTCAACCGGGCGGAAGAGCCGGCCCTCGCAAAGAAAAGTGCCTCTCTCCTCTGCAATCAGATGGGTAATCGCATTGTCGGGAATGTTTTTATGAAAAAAAGAAGTCTGTTTCTCAGCGACCCAGATCACCAACAGCTGGAAGCAGAGGAACAGAAGAATGGGACGGTTGATTTTCCAACGCCCCCTGGATTTGAAAATGGATCCGTCTCGCCTCTTCCACAATGGCATGGTTGCTCGACTTACCGACTTTACCAGCAAGTATCAAGGCGAGTTTGTTGCGAATACTTTCCAGATAAAGTCTGCGTTCCTCCGTCGGATTCGACATGAACAAAGCCAGCACCACTTTGGGATCGATGTCGTTGATCCAGAGGCGCCCTCCCTGCATCAGCACGCGGATACCACCGGTCATTTCTTCATAAGCGTGGGTCAGTTTGTTCAGCAACTTATCGAGGAGCGATTGCATCTTGCCATTGAAGCCACGATGCTGAACCCCATAACGCGACCATACCGTCCGACGATATTCATCCAGCGCGGAGGAGAGGCCGATCCAAAAACCAATATCTTTTTCGGGATCATCGATCAGACCTTCGAGATCGGTCCCATTGAGCAGAATATGCCCATCTTTGAAAGTATATTCCTCATCGTTGGACCTACGATACGGAAGGCACAAAGACTCTTCCTGGCCTTCCGCCTCGGTGGCTTTTTCCCCCCGAAAGAGTTTTTTGAGTCGGATGGTATTTTGGCGAATCCGTGGAATATCCATGAAAAGAGGTCTCCCCTATTTATTATCGGCAAGTCTGGAGGCCAAAGTTGCTTCGTAATCAGATAAAAGTTTTTTCCCCTCTTCGTCGGCCTTTAAAATGTCTTTCAGGCCATTCAAAGCCTGCATCTGGGAGACCGTCAGCTTGAAATTGCGGATATTGTGGCCCTTAAAATAGATCTCATTCTTGACCCGGTCAAAGTGAATGGAGGCCACTTCGTCCCCCAGAATAAACGTGAATGTCAGTCTGTCCTTGTAAACAGCCAACAGACTATCCTGGGCGGGCATCCCTGGCAAAGTCACCCGTTCTGTTTTCCCTCCCATCAACTTCCAGAGGTCTATTGGGGACTTCATTGGGGAAGGCTGCATGGGTATTTTCTTTTCTATTTTCATAGGCATCTATTCCACAGCTAAACAGTGCAGAATTCATGCCAAGAAACTCAAAAAACAATTTAAAATTGACTTGGATTTTCAATGGTTTATAAAACACCTCTCTTCCATCTCATTCTCATTTTGAAAAAGACTATCAGAATGAGAAATGGGTGAGTCAAAAACATGACAGCGATGAAAACTTTTTATAAAAAATTTAAAGGCTGGGGAGACGTGGGTGTGAGTGTGACGGACAGAGGCGTTTGCAAAATTGAACTGCAGGGGCCACCACATAAGCGTCCGACGCTTACGCCACATACCCTTCAGGTCCAAAAAATATTCAGGGAAATTGGAAAATATCTGGAG
Organism: Deltaproteobacteria bacterium; assembly: GCA_030648035.1. Taxonomy (GTDB): domain Bacteria; phylum UBA10199; class UBA10199; order SPLOWO2-01-44-7; family SPLOWO2-01-44-7; genus JAUSII01. The sequence goes on from JAUSII010000098.1 coordinate 9,214, forward strand.
GGGACGCACCCTTTAAAACTGAAAATGGATCTGCAAACGGGAACGGCGTTTCAAAGAAAAGTTTGGACGGCACTTCTTAAAATTCCTTTCGGCGAAGTGCGAAGCTATCAATGGGTGGCCCGTCACATCAAAAACCCGAAAGCGGTGCGTGCCGTGGGTGGAGCCTGCGGCGCAAACCCCCTTTCACTGTTGATCCCCTGCCATCGCGTGATTGCGAGTGATGGAAAAATCGGCGGCTTCAGTTCCGGATTAAATTGGAAACGGAAACTGATCAGTTTTGAGAAGAGGTGCGGGGCTTAGGATAAACCATCTTGTCATCGGCATCGACATCACTGTTGTCTACATCGCTGTCATCCACATCACTATTATCCAACCCGGTACCGCTGACATCGCAATCTCCACTCCCCTTTTGACCCTTGATACAACCTGCGTCGATGGAAACCACAGGCAGTCCATCCGGACCATAAATCACCTTGTTGCCCCCATCTGCGGCAAAGCCCTGCTTCGCAAAGGAGAAGAGGCAAAAAGCACAACACAAACAACCGACGAATAATCTTAAATTTCTCATGAATGAATTCTACCATTTCGGGGGTTTTTCGACTACAATGATTTCGTGGTCTTTTTAAAAAATTATTTTGTTGGAACCACACAGGAAATCGACTTTATTCCCATTATTCATGACGTCCGCTTTGCCGTTCACGACTCGCAAATTGCAGATGGTCTGGCTACAATCGGCGTTCCGGAAAGCGGGGCCTCCCTGCTGGTGACAACGCAAAGTTTGGAAGAATTGTTGGAGAGAAAAGAAAAACTGAAAATGGTGGAGGGTTTCAATATGTCTCTTTCCATTCCGTTTCAAAAAAAGGAACTGATCTTAAACCCCAAACAGATTATTTATCTTGTCGATTTCACAGCACAGCCCAAACGCAGGGAATTTTATGTTCAGGTGATGGGAGAAGGCCCACCACAGGGACAAAACGAACCCAAGGGAGGGAAACGCCGATGAAACAGAGACACGCAGAACAGAAGGTGCTTCACCTGAAGTTCGAAGACAACAAACTGGCCAGAGATCTCTTCGGCAGTCAGGATGAACATCTCAAGTCGATAGAGAAATCGCTGGGGCTCGACATCCATGTGCGCGGTTCTGATCTCAAGATCGAGGGTTCCACGACCGATGTCCAGCTTGGAGAAAAAGTTTTGAATGAACTCTATCAGATGATCAAGAAAGGTTATCCGATCATGGGTTCCGATATTGAACAAGCGATTCGCACCCTTACCCGCAACAGTCAGGCCAATCTGGAAAGCGTTTTTCTAGATTCCATTTTCATCCCGGCGCGCAAAAAAGCGATAACCCCAAGAACGCCCGCACAAAAAGAATATATCGATGCGATCCGCAAAAACGATCTGGTCTTCGGTATCGGGCCTGCCGGCACGGGAAAAACATATCTGGCCGTGGCGGTCGCAGTGGCGGCACTTCTCAAAAAACAATACCAGCGGCTGATCTTGAGTCGGCCGGCGGTGGAGGCTGGTGAGCGTTTGGGGTTTTTACCCGGCGACATGCAGGCCAAGGTTGATCCTTATCTGCGGCCTCTCTATGACGCTCTCTATGACATGCTCGAGTTTGAACAGGTCAATCGCATGATAGAGGAACAGGTGATTGAAATCGCCCCGCTTGCTTTTATGCGAGGCCGAACACTGCATCATGCCGTGGTCATTCTCGATGAAGCGCAGAATTGCACCCCCATGCAGATGAAAATGTGCCTGACACGATTGGGGACGGAGTCCAAAATGATTGTGACGGGGGACATTACACAAATAGACTTGCCAGAAGGACAGGAATCGGGTCTGTTGGACGCCGTTCGGGTGCTCGACAGAGTCGAAGGAATCAACATCCATTATTTTACAGAAGTCGATGTTGTGAGGCATCCGTTGGTGAAAAGAGTGGTCAGGGCTTATGAAAAAACCGACGATTAAAACACTGAAAGATTTTTTCGGCGCGGTTCATAAATCTGATTTTTCAAATCTTGCCCGATTCCGGGATTCGGCCATCGCGGGATGGCTCGGCTTCATCACTCTTTGTCTGGCCATCACCTGGCTCACCAGTTTTTCGGTCAGCAATTTCCCTGAAAAAATTGAAGTCGGCCAGGTTTTAAACCGGGATATTCGGGCCGACCGTCTTTTTTCTATTGTGAATGAGGAAGAGACGAAAAAGGGTCGCGAAAAATCGGCCCAAAATGTCTTGCCGGTCTATGATTATGACGAAATTGTTTCCGTTCAGATCCCCACAAAGGCCCGTGCCGTTTTGTCCAAACCGATCGTCATTGAAAAAGAGTCTCTCCTTCCCTATCGCGATATTGGCATTGTGCTACAGCGCACCCACCCCGGGCGGGGTGAAGAGGGAGAACTGGTCATTCGCGACCTCTCAAAAATTCTGACCGTCGATCAGCTTAAAAGCGCCCTGCCTCCCGCCATGCACAAGTGGATTGTTCCCAACACCACTTTCAACCTGCAGGAGACCGAGTCGCGAAAAGAGGCCGCCCTCCGAAGCGTCAAGGAAAAGACAATCACCTACCAACCTGGCGACTACATCATGCGCGCGGGAACAAAACTGGAACCCTCCGATGTCGATCTGCTTGAGAGAATAAAACGGGCACGAGGGCTTGAAAATATTCCGGTCCGTTTTATGGGAACTTTTTTGTTTGTGGCACTGGCCATCGGCGCCACTTTTTATTTTTCGGAGGCCTTCGTTAAACGTTTTCTTCCGGAAAGAAAAGATTATCTTTTGATGGGTCTGGTGATTGTGATTGTTCTGCTTATTTTGCGCATCTCACTCCTTGTTTCGGGCGTCATTCATGAGGCTTTTTTCTACAACCTCCCCCGCTCCGCTTTGTATTACGCCATTCCGGTGGCGGGCGGTGTGATGCTGGTGCGCATGGTGCTGACGGCTGAAATTTCCCTGGTGCTGGCCGTTATTTTGAGTCTGCTCGCAGGTCTCACCGTCGGGAGCGGCATCAATTACACCACCTATTGTCTTATCAGTTGTATCGCCGCCGGCTCGGCGATCGTCAAAGTGGATCACCGGTCGGCCATTATCAAAGCCGGCGTCTGGACCGGTTTTATCAACGCCGTCACCGTTTTGGGAATTCTGCTGATTGAAATGGCCTCTTCCACAGAGTCGTTCCAAATGAAGATGCTGACAGCCCATCTCGGTTTTGCATTCATGGGCGGTATTTTATCCTCCATTTTTGTTCTCGTGATGATGCCCCTGATCGAAACGCTTTTTGATTACACTACCGACATCAAACTTCTGGAATTGGCCAACTTGAGTCATCCTCTTTTGAAAGAATTGGTCGTGCAGGCCCCCGGCACATATCATCATTCCCATGTGGTGGGGCTTCTGGCAGAAGCTGCGGCCGAAGCGGTCGGAGCAAATAGCCTTTTGGCAAGAGTCTCCGCCTATTATCACGACATCGGAAAGATGAAAAAATCGGAATATTTTATTGAAAACACCGGAGTGGAGGACAATCGTCACACCACTTTGTCACCCCACATGTCGGCACTGATTGTGGCGTCCCATGTGAAAGAGGGAGTCGCACTGGCCAAGGCCCACAAACTCCCGCAACGCATCATCGATATGATTCCGGAACATCACGGCACCAAAAAAATCGGCTTTTTTTATGAGAAAGCAAAGGAACAGCATGATCCGGAGACACAAGAGATAAAGGAAGAGGATTTTCGCTACGGCGGTCCCAAACCACAGAGCCGCGAAGCCGGAATTTTAATGCTGGCCGATGGGGTCGAGGCCACCGTGAGATCGCTGAAAGAAAAAACGCCCGCCCGAATCCAGCAGACGGTGGAAAAAATCATCGACAGCAGTTTTGTGGAAGCGCAACTCGACGAATGCGACTTGACTTTGCGCGACCTGCATGAGATTGCCAAAGCCTTCACGCGCGTGCTGATCGGCATGTATCACCAGCGCATTGACTATGCCGCAAATACACCTGGACAATCGTCATCCCCGCAAAAAGCCATCGCTGAAGAGCTTGCAAAAACTGGCGAGGCGAATGTGCACCGAATTAAATTTCCAAGGGGTTGATGTTTCGTTTCTCCTCACCACCAACCGGGAGATCAGCACCTATCACCGCCGTTTCATGAACGACCCAAGTGTTACCGACGTCATCACCTTTGCCGACAAAAATTCCGTCGATGTGGTCATCTCCCTCGATCAGGCACAAGCCCAAGCCAAACCGCGCGGCATTTCTCTTTTTCACGAAGTCGCCCTGCTCATGTGCCACGCCCTTTTGCACGCCAAGGGTTTTGACGATCTCACTGAAAAAGAGGCGTTGAAAATGCGACAGGCGGAATTCGAAACACTGGCAAAAATTTTTTGAAGATCCCTTCAGGTGGCCATCATACTCTTATGTAAATGTCTTTTCGAATCCGCCGGAAACTTTCTATAATCCAGCCTCGTGACACACCAAATTCAGCGGCAATTTGGTCCAAAAGCTTCCACTCTTCCAGAAAAGTCTCTATCAACCAGGAGGCTCCCAGTTGGATGCCCGGTCGTGGTTCTTTTGGAATTTCACTATCGTGATAAGCCACCGCAATACCCAAAAGGATATCCTGTTCCTCTTCTGAAAATGATTCCAGGGCTCGACGAACTATGGCGACGGTTTCTGTCCGGATCAATTCTTCTTCCGGGTTTCGAATTTTGGGGCCGATACGTATCATTGGGCCCAATCGATAGGCAGAGCCTTGCTCTTTTTCAGATGAAGGAATAATTTCGACGATGAGCTCTTCCGGCTCAAAATGTTGAAGAACTTTGCGGGCATCGACACGCGTTACTCTTTGAGTCTTTGGATCTTCGATCACAAATTCGGTGATTTCCCCGGGAGCGTTGACATCGCCAAAAAGAATTTCTTTGATGGAGTGGCCTCTCCAATCGACATCGTCTCCAAAAAAATAGCTTTTCCGCCCGTGCAAAAATCCATTGTAGCGGTCGACTTTAAAATCGCCCGTTATTCTCCCGACATGGTTGCGAAAGCGGGGTGGAATAAAGGTGAAGGCATAAAAAGAATCGATACATTTTCCTTGGGCATCCCAGACAAGCTGAAAGGAAGTCTTTTTTTCAAAAGGGTCGGGCTGTTTGAGAGTATCGGGACCAAAGGGAACAAAAGGTTTCAAAATATCAATGCCCAGGATAATGCCGTTTTGCGCTCGCACGACAACAGGTCGATTTGCAAAAATGGCAAAAGAGTTTCTTTTTGAAAAAGAGGCTCTCAATCTTCCTCCAATGGTCAGATTCCCCTGTTTATCCAGCCTGGTTACAATGGTGTGATTTTTTAAAGCGCTGAATTGAATTTCCGACAAGGCTTCGTTGTAAGAATCGACGAGTTGGCCTTTTTCATTAAAGATCAGGGAAAATCCCCGTTTGCCGCCATTTACCAACTCGGTGGCCTCCGCCAAATTTTTTGTGGGTTTTAAAATTCGAACTTCGAGCACAACCCCATTTTGCACATCGATTTGAATCGGATGGTCAGGGTATTTGCTAAAAGCGGCTTTGGGTTCGCCTCCAATACACAGCCTCCCCAGACGATCAAGGCGAGTCTGGATCGTTGCCTTTTCAAATGCTTCAAATCTTTTTTCTCCGATCCCTTCATAAAAAGAATCGACCAGTAGACTGTTTTGATAAATGAGAGCCAGTTCGACATCTTCAACAATCTCGTCTGCATCGATCATTTTTTTTATGTTCTTGAAAACACGGATACGGGTCACAACCCCATTTCGAATATCAGCCTCGGCAGGATACCCAACATATTGTTGGATTGTCGCCCAAACACGCCCGCCTATTTTAAAATGTCCTCCCCCATTAAAACGTCTCCGAATGGTTGCCCCGTTTAGATGGGCAAGGTTTCTTTTTATGAGAGCCCCATAATAGGAACTTGAGAGTTGCATTTTTCCTACCTCATCCGGCTTATAAACAAGAGCCATCTCGAATCGGCCTTCTTCCAACTCTTCTGCAGTATCTATCAAGCGGAGAACATTTTTCAGAATCCGGATTTCGGTGATGACCCCATTTTTCACATCTATATCAACCGGATGGTTTGGAAATTTTTCAAACATCAATGAGCTACCAGCGATTCTCATTTGCCCATCTTTCGAAAACCGTTTGCGAATGGTCACGGTACCTATTCGACTCAATTTTATTTTGGTGATCTGGCTTATGCACGAGTCAAAGAGCTTTCCGTCGCGGTAAATCAGAACAAACTCACACCGGAGAGTCTCTTTGCCATTGGGCAAGCGGACTTCTGTAATAAAGCCATCGGTCATATGCAATTCTGCAATAGCATTCGGATGATTGATGAAATGGCCCCTGATTTTGCCTCCGATCGTTAATACCCCGTTGGTATCGAGTGGCATGCGAATGACAACGTTATCCAGACCGGTAAAATCTTTTTTGGGAAGCGTGTTGCACTCCCGAACCAAGCTTCCACCCCGATAAATTTGAATGCGCGCAGAAGCCGCGGTGACCGCAAAATTGCCAGGTGCCGCAGAAACAGTGGATCGATTTGCAGGTGGCAACGCAGTCGTTAAAAAGGCGGGGCCCTGTGCTACAACCGTGTAAATATCGGGATGCAGGGCATCGACCAGGGCGATAGTGTCTGGATGATCGAAGGCATTCGCCGTTCCCAGCGTTCCCACAGGCATGAAAAGATTGATCAGAGCAATTCCCATAATGTGCGATATCTCTTCGACAGATCTCTATATAAAGTTGCTCTCATTTAACCCCGAAGGGGCCCCCTTGGGGCAGAATGTCACGGGCACCTTCTGTTAATGATTGCTATTTTATATTGATAACGCTATGAATTTGCTATGAAAAAGTATGGATGGGCCGCATTTTCCGGAATTTTGACGGGGCTTTCTTTTCAGACGCTTCTTTTCGGATGGCATTTTCCCAATCTCGGGTTTCTGGCGTGGATCGCGATTGTTCCTCTCATCTGGATTATTTATGACGCAAAAGTTTCTCAAAGCTTTGCTTTCGGTTTTGTCAGCGCGGTGGTCTGCAATGTTGTCAATTTTCACTGGCTCTACACGGCCCTGCACACTTACGGCCACATCTCTCCCCTCCCCAGTTTTTTGACGATGTTTCTCTTGGCCCTGTTTCTGGCTCTGTATGTGGGTGCGGTATGCGCGCTTGCGCGATGGTTCGTCATCAAAACAAAAATTCCGCTCCTGCTCTGGCTTCCCGTTTTGTGGGTGCTGGCCGACTGGGCCAGAAACGTCACCCCCTTTGGAGGATATCCGTGGGTTCACCTGGGAGCCACGCAGGTTAGCTATCTGCCGTTGGTGCAGATTGCCGGAATCGCAGGATCGTATGGCATTATTTTTTGTATCGTCTGGTTCAACGTCTGGCTCACCGAGGCCCTTTTCAAAATACAAAAAAAAGAATCAGTCCTCTTTGTTCCCAAAACAATTGTTACCGCGTTGATAGCGATACTGGTGCTCGGCTACGGTTTTTATCATCTACATCAGACCCGGAATTTATCGGCAAAGGCGCCGCACATGAAAGTGGGACTCCTCCAACCCAACATTCCGCAGGACGAAAAATGGGATGAGACGACCCTGACCCGACAGAAAAATATTTTTAAGGGATTGGTGGAGAGTCTTGAGAAAACGGTCGATCTGATCATCTGGCCCGAGGCCGCCTGGACAGAGAGCACGAGTCTGGATGCAACCCGCTTCAACGCAGAAGATCTGGGGCTCTCCACAGCACGGGGCAAAACCCCCTACACTCTTTTGGGTCTGGTTTTCTCCGGCATCGAGAACAATAATCAGCGTCTCTATAATAGTGCCGCCCTGCTCGATGCCCAGGGGAACATACTGGAAAAATATCACAAGGCGCATCTCGTCCCGTTTGGTGAATATGTCCCTTTGAGAAACCTTTTGTTCTTTCTGCAACCGGTGGCGGCGATCGGCGATTTTGAGGCGGGCAAAGGTTATTTTCCATTACAGCTGGAACAATTCAAAATCGCTCCACTGATTTGCTTTGAAGATATTTTCCCGGAAATTTCGAGGACAATGGTCCGACACGGCGCGAATCTGTTGGTCAACATCAGCAACGACGCCTGGTATGGGCTCTCGTCTGCACCCTGGCAACATCTGGCGCATGCCGCATTGAGAAGCGTTGAAACCGGACGGGCGATGGTGCGCGCCACCAACACCGGCGTGACCGCCGTGATTGAACCGACGGGGAAAGTGGCCATTGCCTCGGCCCTTTTTGAAAAAGGGGTGATCGTTTATCAAGTGCCCCTGCTGACCGGACAGACGGTTTATACAAAATTGGGGGACTGGTTTGTCTTAGCCTGCGCCATTTTCACACTCTGGCAACTTCTCAACCTCCTATTTAAAAAGAAGAGCGGAAATATTTAGCCATGTCCAAAGAGATCAAAGAGAGGCTCCAAGCCTGCCAAAAAAAAAATAAAAGGCCTCGAAAAACACCTCGACATCGCACGCGCGCGCTCGGAAGCGGAACGACTCAAAAATGATTCTCAATCCGAATCGTTCTGGCTCGATCCCGTGAAGGCCCAAGGCATCATGAAGGAATTAAATGAGTTCAAGGCCCTGCTCGAAAAATGGGACCGGCTTGAGAAAAATCTGGAAGATGTACAGACCATTCTCGATTTGATGCAGGAGGAAGAAAGCGACGATCTGACCCGAGAAGCGGTGGATAAACTTGCGCAGGTGGAATCCTCCGTGGAAGAACTCGAATTCAAACAGATGCTCTCCGGTGAACACGACAAGGCCAACGCCATTTTGTTCATCAACGCCGGTGCGGGAGGGACAGAGTCGTGCGACTGGGCGGAGATGCTGCTCCGCATGTATCGGCGCTGGGCCGATGCGCACGGGTTTCGAAACGAAGTAATCGATTTCACGCCGGGCGATGGCGCCGGTTTTCGCAGTGTGGTGCTGACGGTGGATGGAGATTATGCCTTTGGATATCTGAAAGCCGAAATCGGCGTGCATCGTCTGGTCCGCATCTCCCCGTTTGATGCCGCCAAACGACGCCACACCTCTTTCGCCTCTGTTTTTGTTTTGGCCGATGTCGAAGAAGATATTCAGATTGAAATCCGGGACGAAGACCTTCGCGTCGATACGTTTCGTTCCGGCGGCGCTGGCGGCCAGCATGTCAACAAAACCGAATCGGCCATCCGTCTGACCCACTTGCCCTCTGGCATTGTCGTGGCCTGCCAGAACGGACGAAGCCAGCACCAGAACAGGGCCACCGCCATGAAACTCCTCAAGGCAAAATTGTATGATGCCGAATTGGCGAAACGCCAGAAGGAACGCGATGTGGTTGAAAAAACAAAAAAGAAAATCGAGTGGGGGTCCCAGATTCGTTCCTACGTCATGCAACCCTACCGCCTCGTCAAAGACCATCGCACCAACACGGAGCGCGGCGATGTCGACAAAGTGATGGACGGCGATCTGGATCTGTTCATGCAGAAATTCTTGATGGAGTTCCCCGCCTAACTTCTCGGATGAAATTTATCGTAGAGCGATTTGAGATGCGTTGCGGAAACGTGCGTGTAGATTTGCGTGGTGGTGACGTCGGAGTGGCCCAGCATGGTCTGCACACTGCGCAGGTCGGCGCCGCGTTCCAACAGATGCGTGGCGAAAGAGTGTCGCAACATGTGCGGCGTGATCCGTTTGTTCAGTCCCGCCTGCCGGGCCATGGCGATCAAAATCTGCCAGACTCTCTGGCGCGTGAGTGCCGTACCGCGCGAAGAAATAAAAACCGACTCGGTCTGTTTTTTGCCAAGCAACAGGGGCCGTCCCTCTTCCAGATATTTTTTTAAAGCCGCCATCGCCTCTCGCCCCATGGGAACGATCCTCTCTTTGGAGCCTTTGCCCATCGTCAGCAGATAGCCGGCTTCAAAATCGAGATGGCCCACTTTCAATCCGGTCAATTCGGAAACTCTCAAACCCGTGGCATACAAAAAATGGAGGATGCAGAAATTTCTCAACCCCTTCGGATTTTTCACATCGCAACTTTGCAAAATCTGGTCGATCTCTTTAAGCGATAAAAAGTGTGGGAGTTTTTTCATCGCACGCGGCATCTCAATCTGTGCCGTCGGATCGGCGGCGATATGTTTTTCGTTCAGCATAAAACCAAACCAGCCCCTCAAAGAGACAAGATAGCGGGCAACGCTTCTCCCCTTTAATTTTTTTCTGTGCAGATCGACCAGAAAGGCCAGAAGATGCGATTCGGTGATCTTGCCCGGAGAGGAAACTTTTTCCGATTTTACAAATGCGCTGAAAAAACGGAGATCGCTCGCATAAGCTTCCAGAGAATTAACGGCCAGACGCCGCTCCACCCGCAGATAATTCAGATATTGATCGAGACAGGCATCCCAAGTCGGTTTGCGTGATTGCATTGGGGTTGATTTTAATTTAGATAGTCTCCCATGTCGAGACTTTCCCAATTTGTTTTGGGGATCAAAACGTTGTTTCGCGGTTTCGGTTTTCTTTTGAAGCATCCCTCATTATGGCCTTGGGTTTTTATCCCCTGGATCATTGCCATTTTGCTTCTGGCATTCAGCTGGGGCATTTTTGTCCATTATTATCCCGATTTTTATCAATTTCTTCTGGCTCATGTAGGACTTCAAGTCACTGCTCCAGAACACGGTTTTTGGGCCACTTTTGGGTATGGGGCTCTCTGGGTTCTTCGGCAGATTTTGAAGGTGATCCTCTTCCTTTTGGGGTTGATTCTCCTCTCGATTGTAACCTTTGCCGTCACACTCATTCTTTCAGCCCCCTTCTGCGACATACTGGCCGAAAAAACGGGGATTCTGGCGAAGGGTCAAACGCCCATCCCGTTCGAATGGGCCCGTTTTTTTAAAAGTATCGGTCGAACCATTACGGTGGAGAGTCAGAAGGCGGTCCTCTTTTTGATTTTTCCCATTGTCTTTCTCCTATTCAATTTAATTCCAGGTGTCGGTGGTTTGATCTATGCAATGGCAACCTGTCTTTTTGGAATGTGGGCGCTCGGTTTTGTTGCGGTCGATTATACATTGGGCTTGGAGATATGGACATTTCGCCAGCGGTTTCAATTGGCCCGCCAGTCCAAATTTGCGTTGATCGGATTTGGGCTCCCCTTTCTGATCCCCTTTGCCCCGCTACTTTTACAGGCCCCGATGGTTGTCGGTGGCACACTTTTGTATCACGAACTCAAGGAGCCAAAGCCTTCTGCATATTCTTGAGTAGCAGAGCGGGGTTGTAGGAAATAACGCTCAAATCTTTCAAAACCTTTCCGTTGGAATCCAGAAATAAAACGGTGGGCCAACCGACAATGCGATATTTGGTGAGGATCGCCTCGATTTCCGGATTGCCACTGAACGTGGCGTTAATACGAACGGGAACCATTTTTTGAAGCAGGGCCACCACCTCCGGCCGTCTGAAAAATCCGGTCTCCATTTCTTTGCACGGTGCGCACCAATCGGCATAAAAATCGAGCAGGATGATTTTGTTTTCTGCCAAAGCCTTCTGCAGCCCCATCTTCTCCGAGGGAATCCAGGCCACCTGTTCGGGCCGCATAAACGATGTCAGCGTTTTTTCAATCGGGATAACGGTATTGAGATAGAAAAAAGAACCGAGCAACAAAACAACACCCAATCCCCTTTTGATCCAGATGCTTAAGGGAAATTTTCTAAACCGCCCTTGCAAGGTGCCATAACCAGTCCCCAGAACCACAAAAAGAACCCCCATCCCCATGGCATAAACGAAAAGAAGCCCGAAACCCTCGAGATAACTTTTGGTCGCAGACACAAACAGCAACAGTGAGCCGACCACCGGTCCCGCACACGGGGCCGCCAGCACTCCTGATATGGCACCTGAAATAAACGCTCCCCACTTTCCGTGTCCCTTCACATGATTCAGGCGATGTCGAATCGACTTGGGGAGATGGATTTCAAAAAAGCCGAGCATCGAAAGACTGAGTACAAAAAAGAAGAGGGCCAAGGTCAGGACAAACCACTTTTGCTGAAACACAAACCCGAGACTTTTTCCGAGTGCTACTGCCAAAACCCCCAGACCGGCATACGTCAAAGATAAACCCAACACCAGATTCAAAGAAAGGATCAGATTGCGTCGCACGGGTGATTGCGCCCTCACCCCGATGATCATCAGCGTGATCGGGATGAGAGGCAGAACGCAGGGCGTGAGCGAGGTCAGAACACCTCCCAAAAAAACGACGAAAAGAATAATAAACCAGTTCTGCTCGAAGAGATGGTCAAAATGCTGGATATCCAAAAGATCGACCAGAGAATGTTCTTCTGTTCCAGCGGAAGAGGTCGTCGAAGAAGGTTTGGGCTCCGCACCTGCACCGGGAATATCGAGATGAAAAACAATCAGATGACTCTCTTCGGGATAGCAGAGTGTCTCCGAACATCCCTGCAATTTTAAAATGGCTTCCAAATCTCTTTTGCCGACTGCAGACCCTTGCGGCATTTGAAAAGTGACTTCAACCGAAGTCTCCCCCCTGAAAACGATAGAATCTTTATTGAAGAAAGAGTCGTGATGGATGACTCCCTGTGGATATTGAATCTGTTTGACCATCACCCCTTCCAGATTCAAAAATTGCAGATCGGTTTTGTCTTTATAGACAAAATAATCGGGTGGGATGCTTAATGTGAAAGTCGCCTTCCCAGTCTCACCTGCTTTGAGTTCCACCGGAATATCGGGGGAGACGACTTGGAATGGACTGGCCGCGTGAGAGAGACTGGGGACTAGGGACCAGGGACTGGTGACTAAAAGCAAAGAGAGAAAAACTTTTTTAACAAAAGACATGAGGGGAATTTAAGGGAAGCCAGGCCTCAAGTCAATGCTACTATTTTTTTGCAAAAGGGATGAAGGTGACTTTGACCGCAGGGGTGGAGGCCTCTTCTGCAAATTTCTTCCCTCTCTCTTCCGGCGTTTTACCAAACAGTTCAGTGCGGTTGGGAACGGTGTATTTGGAGAAAATATATTGGTAATGCTCTCTGGAACGCATGACTTCAGCAGGGTCCAACCCTATTCGCATGATGCCGGGTTTGAGAATGAACACACCGGCCGATGTGACCACTCTGGAATCATAACTTTCCGGATCAAAATTCAGGGGGCCACTTTTGCTGTTGATAAAAACAAAAAACGAAAAGCTCAACAGATAATCAAAATCGACAGTTGATGGAAAATAATCGGTCTCCCCTTTGAAGGCATTTTTGGGATGATAGTGATAGTGGCTGATCGCAGTGACAGAATCGAGTTCGGTCCTTAAGAACCAGAGCATAAATTGGGATGTAGGCAATTCGGCGCTGGTTAACTTCTCATTCTCTCCGAGCTCATACCAGATGGCAGCAGTTTTTCCAAAACGGGTTCCCTCCGCCAACAAAAACCCCTCCTCCTTTGGAGCGGTTCGCGCCAAGCGACCCAAGTCGGCCTCTCCCACTGTCCGATTGCGATGTGAAAAATAATGGGACCGGTGCGCGTTCAAAGCCAACGGCTTTTCTTTCGACCGTTCGACCATATCTTTTTTGGGATTAGGGAAGAGATGCCCCACGGCAATTCCTGTCGAATGTTTTTCCTTGGGATAATCGATCTGAATAACTTGAGAACTGGCAGGTGCATTGGCGGGGCATTGAGCAAGGGGATAGGGAGGTGTTCGCCCCCACACAGGCATCTGAAAACTGATTTTCAAACTCTCCTTCGGCACAAAGCCGCAATAGACATCAACCACAACGCTATTGACCTCTTTGCCTTCCAGTTCCAGAGAGACCTGTCCACTCTCATCATAATGCATCCAGATGGTGGTCTGGCCGGAATCTGGCTGAACTTTTTTTCGTATTGTTTCTTCTTCGCCGCTCATCATCATCCTCCTGATATGTTCTTCGGCAGAGGTTGAAAAAGGTTACTTTGATTTTTGAAGATATTTTAGACTATGCCGCTTTGGAATAAAGGGTTTTCCCCTCGCGAAGAATGGATCCTTCGAACGTACGTCCATCGACATTTTGAAAATCCTGTGGAAGATAGGGGAGCGCCTCAATCTGGGGAGTCACATCACGGGCTACTCGTGCAAGCAACCGATGATCTTCCATTGTGCCCCCGTGAAAGTCCGGTGAAATAACAATGAGATCAATGTCGCTCCAGGGTCTGGGATTTCCGCGTGCATACGACCCGAACAAAATAACACGTTCCACGCGGATGTGTTTTTTGAGTTGTTCCACAAACAGACTCACAATCTCTTCTACGTTTTGATAAATGTCCTACACCATTGCACAAGCTCCTTTATTTTTTCCAACAAGTCAGAAGCATCCTGTTTTGTAAGATCAGATGCCAGTTTTTGTTTGAAAGAAGGGTAGCGTCCAACAATATAAAAACGATTCCGCAAGCGTGCCCAGATTGTGCGTATATGGGGGAGAATCCTCTCGTTGACTGACCCACAACGCCTTTAGAGTTTTTTCTGTAGCCTGCTGACATAAAAAAACCACATAGAGAAGGTGCCCTCCCTTGAACATGGAAGCAGCGGCATTCAAATCATAATCAACACGTTCCAACCACAAATCGACGAGTTCTTTTTTTTTTCATAACTTGGATTACATTATATGGATATCAGGCGAAGCACTCAATAGAAGAAAAAGGGCCCTCTCCACTCACAAAGGATCACCGACAAACGCCGTCTCGGCAATGGGTTCCAGAGGGGCAAGTGACGGGAGAACCGGGGGCGTCGGCTATGGCATTGTTAGCGCCGCAGATATATTCACTCACTTGCGTGTCGCTCACGCAGTGATCGGGGATGGCACTGCAATCGGGGAGGTGGACCCAGCCCAATGTGGTCGGGCTGTTGGTGGGGTCGGTGTCTTCGCAACGACCTTGCCAAGCACAAGCGGAAGTGGAGACAGGGACGCAGTGGGCATCAACTGTAGGACTCTCTTGGCACACTTGCCCTTGGGGACAGGGAGAGTCGTTTGCTCTTCCCACACAAACATTATGCCTTACCATTTGGTCCTCCCAGACACACTGATTCACCAACTTTGTTTCCACCCCTCCACAACTATTGGTAATAGTTAATATCGACCTTCCAGATGTGTATGTTCCTGGCACACAAGTAACAGGGGAAGGAGCTACACAAGCAGGTTGTGCATTCGAATCTTCACAACAAGTTTGATTGGGAGGACAAGAAACAGAAGACCAATTCTTTCGACCATTACCAGATGGATCGCACCTAAAAGATACAATCTGGCCTTCGTTGCCGCAACTGTCAGCATTGAACCAATCTCTCGTGTCCTCTGTAGCATGAATTTGCCGTACGCCATTCACAACTCGTTCTTCGCAGGAAAACGGTAGACATTGATTAACGACGCAAATTTTTTCTGTATCGCAAAGGGTTTCGGTTCGTTGCAAATGGTGATCCTGCGTGCAACGTAAAGAAACGACACCAAATAGACCAGGCATACAACTAGCGACTGCCTCCAGATGAGCCCTTCCATCATCCCCTACCCAATAAATAATTGCACGATCTGCGCCAACATATTCACAATAAGGACTCACACGACAATCGCCGTTTTCACAATGCGCAGGAACCGCATCGGTACTTTCACAGGCGATATTATTGGCGGTGGGGGTGTTGTTGGAAGAGCCGGTGCAATCAATCACGCGACTGCCATGCAGGTCTGTGCAGAGATGAACGAAACGGTGACCATTGACAGTCTGAACGCTGGCTCCGACAGGCAATGTTGCCGTCGGGTCGCAGTAGTCGGCAATGCAGAGCGGATGATTCGGATATTCCTTGATCAGCACTGTCCCCACCGGCGTGCAATAATTCTCCACCATCGATCCGCCTCGACAAAAATCGGCATGCGGCGAGCCATCATTCCCGGTTGAAACTCCCAAATGATTCGGGTCATCGCCACCATCGGTTTCCGTGCAAGCTCCACCCAGATACGGCACGCACTCGGCCGAATCAAACCATTGCGAACGATCGCCCGACAAAGAAATGGAAACCAATTCGCAACTAAACGGCACGCCGCTGGAGGGTTGGCAATTCTGTTTGGTGAAGTATTCGGCATTCCCTTTGGCATCGCAAAACCATTGCTTCACACCGACAGCGCCCGGCAGACATTCGTCGGGTTTTTTGCGGGGCAGAAGCAGACCGGGGATCAACACGTCAGCAGTCGGATCGGGATTGCGATGGCACGCGCACCCGCGCAGGCAGGTTGTGCCGCGAGAACTGCAATCAATGCCATCTTCTCCCCTGTCTTGCACGCCGTTGTTACAAGTTGGAGATTCGCAAGAAGATTGCAGAGCCGGCCCGCTACTCTGCCAGACTATTTTGGAAAGACACAAGTGACTTTGGCAATCCTCGTTGGTTTGACAGATTTGACCACCGCCAAGTTGTTCTGCGACCGCTGTCGTTGCAAACATTGTTGTCATTGCGAGGAGCATCAGCGACGAAGCAATCCAGCGTGAAGCAACGGGATTGCTTCGCTTCGCTCGCAATGACATGTGAGTATGTTCTTGTTTCATTTTCTAAAAAAGCTTTTAACCCTTTCAATAATTCCTTTTTTGGTGTCGCATGCATTGCCGATGCCGTTGCAATCGTCATCAATCTGATCAGTGTTGGAAATATTCAGACAGTTATCGCACGCATCGCCCACGCCATCCCCATCGCTGTCTTTCTGGTCGGGATTATAAAACCAGGGGCAATTGTCGGGAGGATGTTTGGCTCCCAATTTTTGGGTCAAAAGAGTTTCATCGCCGTCGGGATCATTATCGCAAGCATCGCCGAGGGTGTCATTGTCCAGATCCCATTGTGCACCGGGGGTCGGTTGAAATTTTCCCGAAGGCCCGGCCACCTTGGGCAGACACGATTCTTTTTGATGCGCTTTTTCCCACAGCGGATGATTTTTATTGAAATCCGGCGGATTGGAAACCGTCGCACAATTGTCGCAGACATCACCAATACCATCGCTGTCGGTATCTTTTTGATCGGCGTTGGTTTTGGAAGAACAATTGTCGCAGGCATCCCCCGATCCATCACGATCTCTATCCACCTGATTGCCATTGGTGGTCAAAGGGCAATTGTCGGGGGGGTATCGGGAGAATATATCAAAAAATACATAGTCCGAATCCAAAGATGAAGTATCTATAAGAGATCTTGCGTGTTCATCCCCCGCAAGACATCCCGCAACTCCAGGTTGGAAAACAGTATCTATCAGGAGATTGTGAATGCAAACTTCCGCACGATGACGTGAAGGACCGGCAGGAATATTTTGTTCGGGATAACTTGTACAGTAGTCTCCTGCAAACGGCGTAAAAGCAAAACCCTCCGCTTCCATACAAGCCTTCACACCATTATGAATGGTGTTCACCAGCGCCACCGTGCAGGGTAACAGGTATGGACATAGATTTCCCTGCATCATCCAACAGGGACAGAGAGGTTGTCCATTCCCTCCCCCACCCGATGATCCCGACGATCCCGACGTTCCACCCCCCGTGCAACTGGAATAATTCGGATACAAATGACTCTGCAGATATCCTTCCGCCGCGCAAAAATATTCGACCAACGTCGTGCCGGAACAGCCATCAGTATGCGTCGTGCCATTGGCTTCTGTCACTGTTCCCGTGTGCTCGGGGTCGTCACCGTGGTCTGTTTCTGAACAGGTTGTCGTTGTGGCTGTGGATGCAGGAATCGGTTCACATACACCAATCCCGGCCTGTCTTGTTCCATCCGGAAGAACGGTCTGGCGAATACGGCAGTGATAAGTGGTGTCGCCCTGCGAACCGCAATCGGTGACGACCGCCAAAGCCCTGTCTCCCTTGTCGTGACAAAAATATTGCCGGACCGCCTGGCCACCATTGGCACACTCATCAAAATATTCATTCCCCATCCGATCGACAAGATAACCGGGGAGCGATGGATCATTATTGAAATCGGTATCTGTGGGACAAGGCTGAACACACGAATGACTGCACTCCTTCCAACAATCGACATCTTTCTCTGTGAGGGTATCGCGAACACCGTTGTAACAATGGGCCGGATCGCAAGTCCCTCTCGGCACCACCTCGCCCGTTGGCAAGACCGGAAAAATACAATGTCTGCTTTCGCAATCAGAGTTGGAGACACAATCAACAGCAAAGGCAGGAGCAATCAGACAGAAAAATGCCAGAACAGAACAGAACAGAACAGAGTAGCGGCGTAACATCAGCAGATTATAATTTTCTTTTTATCCGATGTAAACTTATGATTCCAAAAACCATCATCCCCATCCAAACAAGCGCATCATACACATTGCCGGTTTGATTCCTGTTCAAACTGCACCACCATCCCTTGCCCGTCGCGGCGGAGCCGTCATCACCACCTTCGGGAGGCGATTCACCGGTGCTCGGTTGCGTGATGTCGACGGTGAAGGCTGGCATCGCAATAGTCTGCCCTCCCTGACTGCAACGGACCGTTTGCGTTCCATCCGCCGCCGAAATAACCCCGGGCGTGAAACCGACGGGAGAAGTGGGACCGAGCGGTTGAAAACCCGATGCCGGTTTGTCATTGTAGTATTTGCTCAACGGTTCAAAAGAAATTTCATAATCCTGATTGGGAACAAGGCCAGCCAGAACATAATGCCCATCTTCTGTCTCGGGCGCGTAGTAGACTCCCGAAACCATCGCGCGAGCATCGCGGACTGCATCGTCCGTGCTTGATGCAATCACGTTGACTCCTTGCATCCCCTTCCCGTCTTTATTCACAATCTCGCCCGTGACTCTGCAAAACTTGGAATTGAACGCTTGCGTTGGATAGAGAAGAGAGAGGGCCACTTTGTCGTCGCGATGGGGCGTAAACTGGTCGGTCACTTTTAAATTGGGAAACAGGGTGGGGACCGCTTCGGGCTGATCGCACGAGCCCAGACTGCAGTTCATCACGATATCCAGATTGACCTGGGCGTGATCGAGATTCAGCAGGTGGCCCAACTCGTGCAAAATAACCGCCTGAAATCTTTTTTTAACTTCAGCCTGATTGGAGGCCGAAGGGTTTTGAACAAACTCTCCATTGTTTGTATCATCATTACCATCCGCTTTATAAACACCGTCGATCATCCGGCCATTCAAAATAATGAAGCCGCGTTGGATGAGCACGCCACTACTGTCGACAAAGGGTTGCCCCAGACCGGCAATGCTGTTCCTTTTGGTTTTATCCTGCATATAGTCCGCAGTGATCGACCCATCGGCATCAAAAATCACAACGGTCGGAAGAATCGGATCGCCCGGCTTGGGCGTTTTGGTAAAGGTCTCATGATTTTCTTTGGTGATGTCGTATCCGATGGGACCATCCTCCACAAATTTGATGGCCACGGTCGAGACATGTTCTCCGCTTGGAAGATCGAGTGTCACATTTTTCCAGGTATCAAACAGGGGCCGCACCCAATCTCTGATGGCGGTGGCATTGTCGATGTTGACCGGGCCACCCGAGGTGAGCGGGCCGCTGTCATATTTCCAGTGAATCACCCAGGTTTTGCCGACGATATCATAGGGCCAGTGGGCCGCTGATCCGGTGTGACCGACCAGATCGCTGACGTAGGGACCACCGGCGAAGACCGAACTGGTGAACAAAAGCAGATATAAAAAGAAGAATTTCAATTTCATTATTGGAGCGCTTTCTTCACCAGAGAGGTGAAATCATCATAAGAGACTGGCCCGGGCGGGGCTTCCACCACCGCCTGTTCACTTTTGCCCAGACTCTTGCTTTGCGAAATCCCTTCAAAGAGGCCCCGGTTGCCGGAACCATTGATAACAACCGACTTGCCCTGCCCATCCTTTTCAACCTTGAATCTCCCCTGGTTCGATCCGACGGTAAACTGAAAACCCCATTTGGAAGGGGCGGTCAGAAACAAAAGATAATCTTTGCCGACATCGAGGGTAATCGGGTCATACAATCCCAAAAACCCCAGACGCATCGCCTCCCCCCTCGATTTGGCAGACAACTGTTTTACCTCCACCGTCTCTTTGGGGTCTCCCTTAATCCAGTCTTTGGTTTTAAAGGTGTAGATGACGACCGGAATCGTCTCGCCGGTGTCGGGGGTCACAAAATTTTCATACCGTTTGGACTGGCATACCCCCTGAAAAACCTGATCGGCTTCATGGGATAATTGCATCAGATCGACGGGCAACTCCATAAAGGCGTGTGAGGGATGAGCGGGGGAAAAAACGAGGAGGAGGAAGACAAAAAATTTTATCGCTGTTTTAGTGAGTCGCATAGTGAGCATGTTACAATAAATTCGGTTCTTTCGTCTCTGTTAAAGTTTTCGGTTGTTGGAGAGCCCAAAGTTGCTAATATCAGAAAAAATAATAAAAACTACATGATTTCACTTGAAAAATTCCTGACAACCCATAGGATGCGCTGGCTTATGAGAATAAAAACACCGGGATTGCCACGTCGCCTTCGGCTCCTCGCAATGACACTGGGACTGTTGTTCCTGGTCCCTGTAGTCCATGCCTCCCCTCCCGACCCCAACTATCCATTGGAAAACGCCCGGCTGGTGGTCCAGACCCTGTCGCACATTCAGCGCTATTATGTGGACCCTTCCCGAATCCATCCGGGCGAGATGTTTGAAGCCAGCCTGAATCAGATTCAAAAAACAGTGCCGGAAATTTCATCGCAATGCGAAAAAAATCTCTACTGCACCGTCACGGTGCAACAGGCGACCAAGCGCTTCCGTTATCCCACAAAAGATCTCTCCGATTTGGCCACCTCCCTAAAAGAGGTGTTTCAGTTTATCGAAATACATGTCGAGAAGGATACCGACAAACGTGAGATTGAATTTGCGGCGATCGACGGTTACTTGAACGAACTTGATCCCCATTCCAATTTTTTGAGTCCAGATTCTTATCGCGAATTTCGTGTCGGCACCGAGGGAGAATTCGGGGGGCTTGGGATTGTCATCGGTTTGAAAGACGGACACCTCACCGTGACGGCCCCGCTCGACGGCACACCCGCGTGGAAGGCTGGTGTCAAAGCCGGTGACCAGATCATCCAGATCAACGAAGAATCGACGATCAATATGACACTCACCGAAGCGGTGTCGAGACTACGCGGTCCGGTTGGGACAAAAGTTTCCATCAGAATAGAGCGCAATGGGCGCGGCTCACCCATCAGCCTGACCCTCAAGAGAGCCGTGATCAACATCGAGGCGGTGCAATCCACAATGGTCAAAACACCCGGGGGAAACAATGTCGGTTTTATGCGCGTCAAAAGTTTTCAGGCCAATACCGAACAGGATTTTCATACCCAACTGGAAGCCCTCAACAAACCGGAAAACAATCTTAAAGGCATCATCCTCGATCTTCGCAATAATCCGGGCGGCCTGATGGATCAGGCGGTCACCCTTTCCGATGAATTTTTGAAAGAAGGAACCATCGTCTCCACCGTCGGGGCCGGAGGCAAAGTGCTCGATAAAAGAGCGGCGCGTGACGACGGCATGGAAACAAATCTCCCCCTGATCGTTCTGATAAACGAAGGCTCGGCTTCCGCCTCGGAGATTGTTGCGGGTGCGCTCAAAAATAACAATCGCGCGATCATCGTCGGGAACAGGAGCTTCGGCAAAGGATCGGTGCAGAGTGTTTATGAACTGGCGATGGAGTCGGCACTCAAACTGACCATCGCCCAATATCTCACTCCCGGCAACCAGTCGATCCAATCGGTCGGCATCCCCCCCGATGTGGAGCTTTTGCCAATCATTATCGACAAAGACCATCTAGACACCGTTGAAAATATTTTGATGAGTGAAAAAGATCTCGAAAAACATTTCAGCCAGATGAATATTTCCGAGGCTGAAAAATCGGTCTACAAGCTGGGCTTCCTGGCCCCAACACCCAAGGACGATGAAGAGCCTGAATATCACCCCGAGCTGAAAGTGGAAGGTGATACAACGGCAGAAGTCGCTCTGACTTTGATGGACGGTCTCTCCAGTCCCGATCGGCAAAAGATGATTGAAGAGGCCCAAAAACCGCTGGCTGAAAAACAATCCCAGGAAAACAAAAAAATTGCGGCGAGTTTTCAGAAATTGGGAACCGATTGGAGTCTGGGTGCTGGCAAGGGAAACTCTCAGGCCGAAATGAGTTTTCATCTTTTGAAAGGCGGCAAACCAATCAAACGGGCTTTGGCCGGAGACACGGTCACCCTGCGCATAAGCGTCAAAAATGTGGGTCAATCCCCTTTTTATCGTCTTTCGGCCCAGTCGACTTCCGAAGAGGCGCTCCTTAAAAATATCGAATTTGCTTTTGGAAAACTCGAACCGGGCGAGACAAAAAGCTGGGAGACGAAACTCAAAATTCCGCAACCCGCTCTCACCGAAGAGATTCCGCTCACACTCAAATTCAGCGAGGCCAACGGCAACATTCCGCCCGATGTGGATGTCATCGTCCCGATCCAGGGACTTAAACGCCCCGATTTTGCCCACCAGTATTTTCTGGAGGGGGACTTGAAGCAGATTCCCCTGGGCAAAGCGGTCGATCTGAAAGTATGGGTGACCAATCAGGGAAGTGGTGTCTCCAAAAAACCTGTGGTCGCCATCAAAAATCCGGGGGGCAAAGAAATCTATATTGAAAAAGGGAGAGTTTCACTGGACAAACTGGAACCGGGAAAAACACTGACTGCCAATCTCCGTTTTCATATTGATCCTTCGTGGAAGGGAGAGAGTTTTCCACTTGAACTGACCATCACCGACACCGATCTGCTTGTCTTTTCCAAACAAGACCTGACTTTCAACATGGCCAACGCCCAGATCACTCCCCCAGCCGGAAAGCTATATAGCCCGCCGGTTATCACGCTGATTAGCAAAGAGGAAAATACCAGAAAGAATCCCTATATTCTTCAGGGAGATGCCAAAGACGACCAGAATGTACGGGATCTTTTTATTTTTCTGGATGACCAGAAGAGTTTTTACGAATCCAATGCCAAAGGCGGAACGACCTTCCCTTTTTCAGCGCCGCTCAAACTCAAAAAGGGGAATAACATTATCAGCATCACGGCCCGGGATAATTTCAATCTCGTCTCCAGACAATTCATCGTCATTCATTATGATCCGCCCTCTGCGGAGGATATTGCCGCGAGCCTGGAGGATTAAAACAGAATGCAGTGCCTTCGCAATTCATCCAAATGGAAGTCGGCAAAAAAACCCCTGGCACTTGCCCTGGGGAACTTTGACGGCGTCCATCTGGGCCATCAGACCATCTTGAAAAAACTGCTCGCCGCCTGCAAAAAAAACAGATGGACCAGCGGCGTTTATACTTTCGACCCTCATCCCGCAAAAATATTGAGCCCCAAAACGGCCCCTTCCCTTTTGCAGACGGTGGAACAAAAACTGGAATCGCTCGAAGAACAGGGTGTCGAGAAGGTGATTCTTGAAAAATTCGACCCGGCCTTCGCCCATCTCACACCCCGGAAATTTTTTGACACAATTATCGTCAAACGTCTGAAAGCAAAGAGCCTCTGGGTCGGCTATGATTTTACCTTTGGGGTCAGGCGAAGCGGCAATGTCGCCCTGCTTAAACAATTTTGCAAAGAAGCCGGAATAGAAATGCACATCGCCACGGCCCACTTTGAAAAAGAGACTCTGGTCAGTTCCACACAGATTCGCTTGCTGGTTTCCAAAGGCAAAGTCTGGCTCGCCAAAGAACTGCTCGGCAAACCCTTCGCCCTGATCGGCACTGTTGAAAAGGGTATGGGAATCGGACGAGAGATGGGGATACACACGGCAAACCTTCATGTGGAAAACGAACTCCTGCCGAAAAAGGGAATTTACATTACCAGAACCAACATCCGTTCAGCGGACGTCGGACCCCGACCTTCGGGGGGCAGGCGTCGGACATCGAAAAATTGGCCATCCGCCACCAGCGTTGGATGGAATCCCACTTTTCCGGGCAAGGGGTTTTCTATTGAAACACATCTGATCGGATTCAAGGGAAATCTGGTTGGGAAAAAAATCGAGGTTGAATTTCTGGAATACCTGCGGGACGAGCTGACCTTTCCCAATTCTGAAACATTGGCAGACCAGATCAAAAAAGATATCAACATAGCCAGGAGATTCAATGAAACTTTTAGGGATCATCGGTAAACCACTGGGCAAAACACTTGGCCCAAAAATGTTCAACACCCTGTTTCAAAAATGGGATACCCCCTGGCGCTATCTCCCCTTTCAGGTGGAAGCGGAGCATCTCAAAAATCTTCTCCTCTGCATGAAACTCTCGGACCTTCAGGGTTTGAACGTCACCCATCCCTACAAAGAAAAAGTTCTTCCGTTTCTGGACAGCCTGGAGGCGTCCGCCAGACAAAGTGGCGCAGTCAATTTGATTGTGCGAAAGAAAAACAAATTCATCGGCATCAACACCGATGGACAGGGGTTTTTAAAAGCCTTGCGCACGCAAAAAAAATTCTCTCCCAAGAGTAAGACGATTGTGATCATCGGTGCGGGTGGCGCCGCAAGAGGGATTGCCGCCGCGCTGGCCGGAGCCGGTGCCAAAGAAATTTGTTTTTTCAACAGAGACTTGGCGCGCGCCAGAAAAGCGGCCAAACATTTGCACCGTTATTTTCCAAAAACCCTCTGGAAATTTTTGCCTTTGAACACAAAAAATTACCAAACTATTTTCGCCAATGCCACTCTGCTTGTCCAAACCACACCGGTCTTCGTCAAACTCCCTCTTCAGAGTCTCCCCAAAAAAGCCCTCGTCTGCGACATCGTCTACAATCCCGTGCAGACAAAATTTCTGACCCAGGCCAAAAAACAGAAATTGGAAACGATGGATGGATTATGGATGCTCTTCCACCAGGCCGCCCTCAATTGCAAACTCTGGACCGGAAAAACCGTCGACCCCGTCTGGTGGCGTGGGGTATTTGTCACTAAAAGAGGTTGTATTTAACCCGTCTTGCTCTTCTCTTTTGCCCAAAGCATTAAAAATACACAGTAATATCATATAATTAAAAAATTCCTCTAGGGAGTTCTCTTTGGCACAAAATTTGTAATGTATCCCTTTAGTGAACGAGACTGAGGGAAAAAATATGAAAAACATTCTGGTGGTGGAAGATGATCCGACCTACCTGCATCTTTGGGGCAGGCTCTTCAAGGATATGGGTTTTAAGAAGGTCTTACTGGCCAGCTCTCCCAAAGAGGGCCTCAAAATTTTAAAAGAGAAAAAGATCGACTTCCTCATCAGCGATGTTGTGATGAAGGATATGAGCGGCTACGAACTGGCCAAACTGGCCAGAAAAATTCTTCCGACCATCACCATTCTGCTCACCACCGGTTATCAGACCGATCTTTCAAGATATGATCTGGTCGGCCTCAAATGCCACCTGTTGCACAAGCCTTATCATAATCTGACGGATGTCTGCATTTTGCTGGAGCGTCTTTTAAGCGGCGAAGATGTTTTTGCGGATATGGACGAGGATTCCTTCTCCGAAAATATCGACAATCCCGAAATCACGGAGTGGACGCTGTAAATTTTCAGATTTTCTCAAGGTGGGCGTATTCGGCGATCAGTTTCTTGATCATCCCGTTGGCAAACTTCACCGTCACTTTTTCTCCCAGAGATGTTTTTTCTGTCGCGGCGACATAACCGACACCAAAATCGGGATGACGCACGTTGGTGCCGATGCGAAAACCGTCATTGCGAGGAGCCGAAGGCGACGTGGCAATCCCGGTGTCATCGGGATTGCTTCGGTCCTTCGGACCTCGCAATGACACTTCCCACTCCCCCGTCTGATCAAAGTCATCATTATCAAAACGCCTCTCCTCTTTCACTTCCAGTCGGGTCGATCGATCCACACGATCAACCAGCTCTGCCGGAATTTCTTCCAGAAATCGTGAGGCCAGGGAATATTGCTCCTGCCCGTTCATGTAGCGCCGCCACGCATGCGTGATCCACAAACGCTCTTTGGCACGGGTGATGCCGACATAGAACAGCCGTCTCTCCTCTTCCAACTCTTCAATCTCATTTTGCGAACGGGAGTGGGGCAACAACCCCTCTTCCAAACCGACCAGCGCCACCGCCTTGAATTCCAGCCCCTTGGCCAGATGCAATGTCATCAGCGGCAGAATGCCTCCTTCGCTCCCCTGATCGAGATCAGAAATCAGCGCCACCTGATCGAGATAATCCTGCAGAGATTTGTTGCCCTGTGCCTCAAAATCGGCGACGGAGGCCATCAACTCATTCAAATTGGAAAGTCTCTCCTGTGCTTCCACAGACCCTTGCGCCGATAAAGAAGTGATGTAACCGCTGGTCTCCAGAATCTGCTGGAGCAGACCGGTCAGGGAAAGACCCGACATCTGCCCCTTTAACGTCTCGAACCAGTCCAAAAAAGATTTCAGTTTGGGATGATCCCGCATCAGACCCAATGCTTCATAAAAAGAGACGCTGTGCAGTGTCGCCGTCATCTCGATTTTCTCAATGGTGGTTTTACCGATCCCTCTCGCCGGAACATTGATGATCCTCTTGAAACCGACACTGTCTTCGGGAGAGAGAAAAATGCGCAGATAGGCCAGCGCATCTTTGACCTCTGCACGCTCATAAAACCGGGTTCCGCCATAAATAATGTAGGGAATGCCCGCCATCCGCAGGGTCTCTTCCAGTGGGCGTGACTGGGCGTTGGTCCGATAGAAAATGGCCATCTCGCTGTAATTTATTTTTTCCATCACGTGCAACTGACGCAACGTCTCGACAATATATTTCGCCTCTTCTTTTTCGCTGTTGGTGGCGACGATTGTTATTTTTTCTCCGGCGCCGTTGTCGCTCCAGAGTGATTTCTCTTTGCGCAATTCATTGTTGGCGATCACCGCACTCGCGGCACTCAAAACATTTTGAACCGAACGATAATTCTGTTCCAGCCGCACCGAGATGGCTTGGGGATAATCTTTTTCAAAATTGAGAATATTGTTCAGATCGGCCCCGCGCCAGCGATAGATCGACTGATCGGGGTCTCCCACAACGCAGAGATTGTTGTGCCCGGCTGCCAACAGCTTGATCATCTCATATTGCGCATGATTGGTGTCCTGATACTCATCCACCAGAATCTGTTGCCACAAATTCTGATACGATTTCAAAACATGCGGCTGTTTTTGAAACAGCAGAACGGTTTTATAAATGAGGTCGCCAAAATCGAGCGCGTTGTTGGCTGACAATGTTTTTTCATAGGCTTCATAGACTTTGGCCAGGGTTTTCTGAAACGGATCGGTGGCTTGATCCAGAAGATCTGCGGCGGAGGTCAACTGGTCTTTGAGCCTGGAGATGCGGTGGACCAGTGAATTCGGGGGGAGTTTTTTTTCGTCCAGATTGAGATCTTTCAAAACTTTTTTCAATACGCTCAACTGATCGGCTCCGTCGTAAATGATGAAAGACGGGGCGATGCCAGCCTCCAGAGCATGACGACGCAGGAGTTTGACACAGACGGAGTGAAATGTGCCGACCCACAATTCACGGGCCCTTACGCCGATCAACCCTTCCAGTCTTTTTTTCATTTCACCGGCGGCCTTGTTCGTGAAGGTGACCGCCAGAATTCTGCCGGAAGAGATGCCGCAATTTTTTACGAGATGTTCGATGCGATGGGTGAGCACGCGCGTTTTTCCAGTGCCGGCTCCGGCCAAAATTAAAAGGGGACCTTTTTCATGGTGAACGGCCTCGATTTGTTGTGGATTTAAACTCATGCTGGCAGACGGAGCTACCAACTCATAAACAAAAGGGCAAGATGAAACTCTCAACTTCTAATCAGCACTTATTGCCAACGCAACCGCCTCTTTTTTCAATCTGCGTTTCACCCTGTCTGCGATAGGTGCCGCCGATGATGGATCTGAAAGACTCCCACATCTTCCGAATCCCGGAAGCGCTTTCAGCTTCACTTGGCTTTGGAGCAGCTTTTTTTTCGGGTTGGACTGCGGGAGCCGCCTCGGCAGAGGCTCTTGCGATGTTACACTCGCTTCTTACCTCAAGTATCCAGTCTTCCATATGGACCTCCTTGCCCATTTATTGGGCTCACTATTATTATCGTGAGTTTCCCAAAAAAGTTGCTTGGAATTTTAAAATATTTTTACCTCTATTCCACGGTGACGCTTTTGGCGAGATTTCGGGGTTGGTCGACGTCGGTCCCCTTGAAATCGGCGATATAATAGGCAAACAGCTGGAGCGGAACGGCATACAGGATGGGGGTTAGCGAATAGACGGTTTTGGGGAGGCCGATCACGGCATCGGCTTTCTCTTCCAGCTCCTCATCTCCCTTTTCACCGACTGCAATGACGAAAGCACCCCGGGCTTTAACCTCTTCCACGTTGCTCAATATCTTTTCGTAGGTTTCGCTCGGGGGGATCAGAGCCACCACCGGCACCCCTTTGTCGACCAGGGCAATCGGCCCGTGCTTCAATTCCCCGGCGGCAAAACCTTCAGCGTGCACATAAGAAATTTCTTTGAGCTTCAATGCCCCCTCCAACGCCACCGGATATTGCAAGCCCCGGGCGATGAACAGAAAGTGGGAGGCGTTGACACATTCTTTGGCGATTTTTTTAATGGCATCGGCTTTTTGCAAAACGGTTTCCAGATTTTGCGGCAGTTTGCGAATCTCCTCCATTTTTGTGAGGAGTTCCTCTTTCGACATAATTTTTTTTCTGGAGGCCATCTCTAACGTCAGCAGATACAAAACCGTCATCTGCGAAACAAAAGCCTTGGTCGAGGCGACACCAATCTCGGGACCTGCGTGCGTATAGAGAGTCGCGTTGCTCGCACGCGTGAGAGAACTCCCCAGCACATTGCAGATCGCGAGCACTTTTGCCTTTTTCTGTTTCGCCAATTGCGTTGCGGCAAGCGTATCGGCGGTCTCGCCCGATTGCGAAATGGAAATCACCAGCGTTTTGGAATCGATCAGCGGATTGGCATAACGAAACTCGGAGGCCAGATGGACCGTCGTTGGCACGCGCGCCAATTGTTCGAACCAATATTTGGCGACCATGCCGGCATGCCACGAAGTGCCGCAGGCCAGAATGGCAACCTGCTTGAACGGAAACCCGGTGGCTCCGAATAATTTGGGGATCCCCTCCAGCGTCAGCTGGGTACTGCCGAGCTGGATGCGTCCCATGATCGTCTGTTCCACCACCCGAGGCTGTTCGAAAATCTCCTTCAGCATGAAATGTTTGTAGCCCCCCTTTTCCGCCATGAGGGCATCCCACGCAATGTGGGTCTTCTTTTTGGTGACAGGGTGGCCGTGACTATCAACGACATTCAAAGAGCCATCGCTCACCACGGCGAACTCGCCATCTTCCAGATAAGCCACCTCACGCGTATACGGGAGGAGAGCGGGAACATCCGAGGCAACAAAATTTTCTTTTTTGCCAAAACCCAAAACCAGTGGAGACCCCAGCTTGGCGACATAAAGTTTGTGGGGCTCTTTGGCATAGAGCACCACAATCGCATAAGCCCCGCGCACTTTTTTGAGTGCATTGGCAATTGCCTTTTGAATCTCTTTTGTTTTTTTGAGTTCTTCGTTGATGAGGTGACAAAAAATTTCGGTATCGGTCTCTGATTTGAAATGACACCCCTTTTGGATCAGCTCTTTTCGCAATTGGGAATAATTTTCGATGATGCCATTGTGGACAACGACGACGTCTTCCACGTGATGGGGATGGGCGTTGCGCTCTGACGGGACACCATGCGTGGCCCAGCGGGTGTGCCCGATGCCGATGTGACCCTTTGGTTTGTGCTTGTGGATTTTGGCCTCGAGATGGGAGAGCTTCCCCTCCGCCCGCTCAACCTCGATGCCGTGCCCATTGAGCACGGCGATGCCGGCCGAGTCATAGCCACGATATTCGAGACGCTTGAGGCCATCGATCAAAACATCCGTCGCCTCACGATTGCCAATGTATCCGATGATTCCGCACATAATTGAAAATGTGTCATTGCGAGCAAAGCGAAGCAATCTCGTTATTACCGGGATTGCTTCGCTTTGCTCGCAATGACATCTACGATTTACGTCTCTTGGCCCATTTTTTTTTGATAACCTGTCTCCCTCTTGCAATCGCCAGCGATTTGGGCGGCACGTTGTCGGTGATGGTGGAACCGGCGCCGATGTAGGCCCCGTCTCCCACGCGCACGGGAGCGACAAACTGAACGTCGCTTCCGACAAAAACTTTTTTGCCAATATTTGTCGGATGCTTTTTTACTCCGTCATAATTGCAGGTGATCGTGCCGCAACCGATATTTGTATCGGCTCCGATAATGGCATCTCCCAGATAAGACAGATGGTTGGCCTTCACCCCTGGCCCCAACTTTGTTTTTTTCAACTCCACAAAATTGCCGACACGCGCCCCCGCACCCACATGCGAGAGGGGACGTATCCTTGCGAAGGGCCCAATCTGCGCCCCCTTTTCAATCACGCTCTCTTCCAGAATGGAATAAGACTTGATATGAACGCCATCCCCCACCACCATATTTTTCAGCACAGAACCATTTTCGATAATGCAATTTTTTCCGATGCGGGTTTTTCCATGAAGACAGACTTGGGGATGAATAACAGTATCGGCGCCAATCGTTACTTGCGACTCCACATAAGTCGATCTGGGGTCGAGGAAACAAATCCCCTTTGACATCCATTCTTCTGTCACGCGATTTCTCATGATAGCGGCGGCCTCCGCCAGTTGGGATTGGGTGTTGATTCCCAAAAATTCCACCGGATCTTCATGCCGGAAACTGATCACCTTGAGACCCTTCTCTGCCGCCATTTCGACAATATCGGTGAGATAATATTCTTTTGTATCTGCATGGGGAGACAATTTTTTAACAAACGAACGCAACTCTCTGGCGCGGATGCAATAAAAACCCATGTTCACTTCGCGGATTGTTTTTTCCTCGACGGTCGCCTCTTTTTCCTCGACGATACGCACCGCATCTCCATCCGCATCGCGAACCACGCGACCGTAGTTTCTGGAGTGGGGCAAAATGGCGGTCACAAAACCGAGATCGGCCTTTTCCTTGATGACTGTTTTGAGCAGGGCCTTGATCGTCTCGGGACGGATGAGGGGGCAATCACCATAATGAATAAAAATATAGCCCTCAAAATTTTTCAATGCACTCGCACCACAGGCGGCCGCATGGCCTGTCCCCAGTGGTTTGTTCTGAACGGCAATATGAACACCCGGAAACTGACGCGCATGCCCTGCCAAGGGGTTCGTTTTGCCCGCAGAAACGACCAGAAAAACCTGTTTGGAGCCGGCTTGCCGAAGAGCCTCGATGCTATAATCGATCAGGGGACGGCCACACAAGGGGTGGAGCACTTTTGCAAGGGATGATCGCATGCGCGATCCTTCGCCTGCGGCCAGAATAATGGATTTAACTTCAACCAATTGGACTCCCCCCTTTTGGATGATCTTGCCAAACTTTAAGGGTCCGGACTATACCCAACAAAAGAAAGTTAGCAACCTTTTTTGAGCTCGGCCGATAAGTATGCAGGAGGAATTTATGTCACAAGAGACACACCCACAAGAACCAACGCATCAGATCACCATTATCAATCCCAAACCGGTGAAAGCTCCATCCCTATGGATCAATCTTCTGGTTCTCGTTCTGCTCTTCGGTATGATATTGGGAGCGCAAAAATTATCCCAAACATGGTTGAGCAAATCGCCTCCGCCTGAAGACATGGAAAAACAGATTGTGATGGAAGATCTGGAAAATGAACAACCGATTGCCGAGGCGGAAAAAGTGGAGATGCTTCCCCCGGCCGAGGCCATAGCGGAGATTCCTCCTTCAGAAGAAATAGCCCCCGAGTTGGCGAAGACGGCCGTGACAGAAGTCGCCATCCAACAACCGGAGATAAAAGTTAAAAAACAGGCAAGAGCCAAAACAAAAAACCGCACACCGAACATCGAATATCGCGCATCGAATAATAGACCCGATATTTATACCAATAGCGGGCCGCATGATCTGGACCGGCGGGAGAATCAAAAGCGGGGTGTCACCCGTGCCGTCACACCGACGGCGTCCCCCCAGGCCACGGCCACGGCACCATTGAATGAGAGGGACCAGTTTATACCATTTGAATAGAACTGATGGGCATCGATCTTCTCGCACCGCTTTCGGGGAGTCTCCTTCTGGCCAACACCACCCTGCCACAGGTCACTTCTATTGCTTTGCAAAACGCCGTTGCCGAAACAGCAGGAGAAAATTCATTTCTAAAAACAGTTCCCACCGGTTTTCTGATTGGACAGAGACGTTTTGAACCTCCCTCCATCGTCATGGCGCATGTCTTGAGCAATCTCGTCATCCAACGGGATTTCCTCGTCGCCAGCGCTCCTCCCGCCACACCACCGGCGGGCAGGCGCAATGAGACTTCCACAGATGCGAGTACCGGAATTTACGTCAATTATGAGGCTTTTTTTGAGGAGACATTGGACCTCGCTTCCAAAATAACGACCGAACTATTATTGAAAGTTCGTCTTGCCCATCTTAAAGAGATCGGCCGAAGAATCCGAAAACTCAAACCTGAAAATCGTCTGGTGATTGTTGAAGCTGTTGAACATGTGCTTCGTTACGGAAGTGTCAGCATGCGAAAACATGCCTTGGGTGTTTTAAGACAAAGCCTCCCCTTCATCGAAGAAAAAGAACGCCTCGCAAAAGTGGAGTCCATCAGTCTGTCACTCTCCGACGAAGATGGAAGGAAAACGGCTTTTCAATGTCTTCAGAAGATGGATAAGCTTCTTCCAAAGAATGCCCTGACCCAATGGATTATTTTTATATATCGGCTGTATAACGGCGACTATTATGCTTTAAAACTATTCAAAGCTTATGAACCCCTGCTGGAACCCGACCCCGCCAGACAGGCGGAACTGCTTCTTTTTTTGAGTCAGAAAAATTTGAGTGAGGCACAAATAGAAGAAGGGATAGTGAATTTGACCTATGCGTATGGCCGCGATCTCACATTGGGTGCCAAACGACTCTTTATCATGCAGGGAAACCGGGTGATGCAGGGACAAGAATCGAGACTGATTCGATTGGCCGAGGATAATGGAGAGATTGGCTATCAAACACGGGGAGAGAGACTGCAAAGCCTTGCAGAAGAATTGATCGCGTTGGAACGGGAAGGGAATTTTGACATGACCGCTTGTCTCTATGATACCGAAAAAGTGGATGGGAAAGCGCACGGTTTTGCCACCGGTTATTCTTCAGGCGTCGATTTTAACAATCCTGTCTCTCTCTGGCCCATGTCCAGCCCCAGACATCTGGCCGAAATGGCGGCTGAACTGCTTCAGACTTCGACCTCCATCAAACCGCAATATGTTCGCTTGAGTCTCATCGTTCAAGGCGAAGCGGACGAAGCATTGAAACCGATTGCCCTGGCGGTCCATTCTCTCCTGCAACTCCCTTATCCTTTTCCAGCACAGGTCACCTTTTCCAAAGCACTGAACTGGTGTGCACTGGTTGTTCCCAATCTCATTGGTGGACAGCAAAAATATGAATACCGATTTTTAAAGTTTCACTCCCCTCCCCGCCCGGAATATTTTGAGCTACCCGAGGGGAAACTGGGGGAATGGGACACAAAGCGGAGAAAATTCCTGAAGGAACAACGGCCGGAATTTCTGGGGGCCGATCCCCGGGACCATTCCATCAATGTCCGACTCCAACTGGGAGACAGGCGCGATATTTTTATATGGTATCCCTCCCAATCCGATTGGTTGGCTATCACGGAGCCCCCAAAACGCGGCAACATAAGTATTGTCGGTGCAAAACATTCCCAAAGAGAATTTGAAACCCGCCTCTTTCTGGAATTTGAACGGACCTATTTTCTTGAAAAAGTGGAATCGCTGGCAGAGACGGTCTGGGCTCTGGGAATGTTAAAATCGTATGCCAAGGAACATAAAGAGATGGCCCGACTGTTGCGGGAATTCAGCGGACGTTTTGAATGGCTGTTGCGAAAAAAAAGACTGGCATCGATTCTGCAAACAAAATGGGTCGGCAACCCGAACTGGAAAGCCATTTTATCCGATCTCCACCGTTATCAATATACTCTTCTGGCCAATCCCCAATGGAGAGACGAAATAGGAAACCTCATTCGCACCACCCTTCGCAAAATGGACGAGATTTTGGCTACTGTGTAAGTGAGAGCCAATCTTCCAGCGTTTCGCGCCTGCGGATGAGGCGGGCTTTGCCATTTTCTATAAGCACTTCGGCGGGGCGCAAGCGACCGTTGTAGGGAAAGCTCATCACATAACCATAAGCCCCGGCATTTTCGACGACGATCAGATCGCCCACTTCGAGTTGCGGTAGCTCGCGATCCTTCGCCCACGCATCGGCATTTTCACAGGCTTGTCCGGTGATTGTAACTGCTTCGTTCAGCGAACTTCGGACATCGGACATCGATGTTCGACGTTCGATGTCCGATGAACGATCAACATGGATTCCGTGATACGCCCCATACAAAACCGGCCTTGCCAGCACGCTCATTCCCACATCGGTGCCGACAAATTTTTTGTAGCTCTCTTTGATCGCATGCACGCGGCCCAGAATAAAACCGGCATCCCCCACCAGATAGCGGCCCGGCTCCACAACGAGTTTCGGTTCACCAAGCCCATATTCTTTTGTTTTGCTTTTGAAAACATCGGTCACCAACTGGGCTGTCTTTTCGATGTCGAGCGGTTTTTCATCCGGCAGATAGGGGATGCCGAAACCGCCGCCGATATCGATGAATTCAAATTCAATTTTTAATTTTTTGGCGATGGGTCCCACGCAGTCGAGCAATTTTTTGGTGATCGCCTCAAAATATTCGGGGTCGGTCACGCAGGACCCGGTCATCATGTGGACGCCAAATTTTTTAATGCCGCTCTCTTTGGCTTTTGCATAGGCCTCTTCGGCTCTCTCCCACGGTATGCCGAACTTGGCCTCCACACCGGCCATCACATCGCTCTCGTGCACATTGCTTTTGCCGATGGCCGGATTGATGCGAAAACTGACCACCTCCGGGTGACCCTGTTTCATGAGGCGCGGGAGAAGTGTAACATCGTCCAGATTGATGAGGGCGCCCGATGCGAGACCGCTTT
>JAUSII010000106.1 GCA_030648035.1 Deltaproteobacteria bacterium
CGGAGGCTAATTTTGGACCGGATAGAAGGGCCGAAGAAGAGGCCAAAGCCAGAGCAAATAAAATTACTGTTGTTCACAGTCTTGTAGAAGCTTTGTTGCATGCTCCGGATACAAAAATTCTCTCCCCCAACGCCGGCCCACATCCTATTTCCGGGCAAGTTGCAGATTATTTGATTAGCGCGGGAATTCGCGCGGTGGTGGGGGCAGCGAATAATATGGTGGCTGTAGAAGAGGGGTCTCCATTTGCTATTGCCAGACGCCTTTTGAAGGGCGGCGTTTGTGTTCCCAATGATTCAAGAATCAACCGCATCGGGGCATTGGCTTGCATGATTGACATGATCGATCTTGATCGTTCTGCCGGTCTGGCTCTGCAAATCAAACAAGTTGGCGAGGACGTGCGTGAAGAGATCGGAGCCTACAGGGATAATACGCCTCCACAAGTTTTTAGTGATCGCCTGGCCGCCAGAGATTGGAACCGCGCTTTGCGCAAAAAACGCGCTATTGGCGGTGCTTTCCGCAATCGAAGTTCAGATGTTATATAAATGTATCCATTCCAAAATTCCCCTGCGCAAATCGGTCTCTTCATTTTTCAAAAATCCTCCAGCTCCGAATATAATCCATCTTAATAGTTGGCATGCGAATTGCTTATGGAATGGCGGGAGGAAATTATTATGACTGAAATTATAGTAGCAGAGCGTATTGAAAAAATGATTTTTCTGATGCGGGGGCACAGAGTGATGATCGATGCTGATCTGGCCGAACTCTATGGAGTGGAAAATCAAGAAGTTATACATTTGAGGTCACAATTTGTGACCTCAAACAAAGGGCGTGGTGGGCGCAGATATTTGCCTTATGCTTTTACCGAGTATGGGGTTGCCATGCTCTCCAGTGTTCTCAATAGTCCACAGGCCATCCAAGTTAATATTCAAATAATGAGAACGTTTGGTCGTTTGCGTGAATTACTCGCCACCCCCAAAGATCTCGCGCAGAAATTGGAACAACTCGAAAGAAAATACGATCAACGGTTCAAATATGTTTTCGACGCCATTCGGCAATTAATGGAACCGCCTACACCCAAACCAAAAAAACCGATCGGGTTTGGACGGTAAAGAGGGATTGCATTATCGGGTTTTGCCCGACCCAACGCCGGAGCTAACCCCTCCGGCGTTTTTATTTTTTCAGGAGTTCCAAAAATTAACGACCATTTCGCTACACTCGTCTGCATCAAATAGGTCGCTTCATTTTTCAAAAATCCTCCAGCTTCGAATATAATTCATCTTAACGGTTGGCACGCGAATTGCTTATGGAATGGCGGAAGGAAATTATTATGACTGAACTCATGGGCGCAGACCGAATCGAAAATTGTATTCTATTTTTACGTGGTCATAGGGTTATATTGGATCGTGATTTGGCAATTCTGTATGAAGTACAAACAAAAGCACTGAATCAAGCCGTTCGTAGAAATCGGGATCGTTTTCCAGCTGATTTCATGTTCGAGTTAACCTGGGAAGAAGTTGAGAGACTTGAACTAAGGTCACAGATTGTGACCTTAAAAAAGAGTAATCATATCAAATATTTACCACTTGTTTTTACGGAACAAGGCGTTGCAATGCTCTCCAGTGTTTTAAAAAGTCAGAGAGCTGTTCACGTTAATATCGAGATCATGAGGGCTTTTGTGAGATTGAGAACAATGATTGCCACCCACAAAGATCTCGCGCAGAAATTGGAACAGCTGGAAAAGAAATACGATCAACGGTTCAAATATGTTTTCGACGCTATTCGGCAGCTGATGGAACCGCCTGCACCAAAACCAAAAAAACCGATCGGGTTTGGACGGTAAAGAGGATTGAATTATCGAGATTTGCCCGATACGCCATCATCAATGGCCAAGGGTCCTTGTGCGGCGCTCAATGTTTTGACACCTGCAAGGGCTTCTTGGAGGCGGAGATCAGCCAACCGCGCTTCCTCTTGAAGACGGGATTTGGCCAACATTTCTTTGCGTAACTGTTCGAGTTGTGGCGTTAACTGGGTTCCCAGTGCGGCAAAGATAATCCCTTCGGGTTTGTAGGTTGTCTCTTCTTCCCAGTGAGCGCCATTCCAGAGAAGAGGTGTGAGACACGTCCAATCGCGGATCCATTGTTCGGGAACCTGGCCTTCAAAAAATTTTCGGTATTCTGAAACAGTTCTATCTGCGAGTAAAAGGCCAGGTGTTAAAGACTCCCAGTGCGCTGTGTCCGGAGTAGGGCTGCCTACAATCATGGCAAGGCCGTTTTGAGAATCAAACAGAACGTGACGTGTCACCCAACTGCCGCAATAATTTGTCTGTTCCCGAATCAGATATAATCCGGAGCGTAAATTTTCCGGAAGATGTTGAATCTGAACGAAGTCATTCGCATTCAGCAAAACCGATGATGGAACATAACGGACAAAACCTCCGGGCGGCTTAATATAATTGGATTCGGCAGTTCTCAATATGTCGCCTTCTCCATATCCCAAAGCCTGGGCCAATGTTTTTTGTTCCGGGCTCAAATCCTGAAAACGAACCGGCAATGTTGGCAAGGGTGCATGATTACCGGTGGCAAATTCAATGAGGATTGTTTCAATCGGAGGGGGCCTTTTGAAAAAAATTTTTAATCCTGCAAGCACCGCGAGGCCGGCAAGTCCGACCACCGATGTGAAGGCCAGCTCCCGTTGACTGCAGGCGGTAAGGGCGCTTGCGGCAACCGTTGTCAGCACAAGTGGTATTCGTTTTGGCACAGCCAATGAATAGGTATCCACGGCGATGTTGGTACCGACCACGCCAGCGTTGCCGACCGCACTGGCCATCGATGTTGGGAATATATTGGGACCGACAGATATCATGAGGAGGTTATCGTCCCCCATCAAAATAAGTTGCTTCGCGTCATCTAGTGGGTAAAAATGGTGGCCCTGTGAGGTCCCCCCTTTGAAAAAGGGGGGTCAGGGGGGATTTTCTCCCGCCAACCGCTCTGTCACAACCTGAAAAATAACTTCCATGACTCCATCCATCTTTTGCAACACCTGTAAATTATCAAAACGCAACACGGTTAGCCCATGGTCGTGCAAATAGGCATCACGCTGTTTGTCTTTTTTAATTTGTTCTTCTCCAAAATGTTGTGAACCATCCACTTCAACAACAAGGCCTGCTTTCGGAGCATAAAAATCCACAATGTATTGTCCAATGGGTTTCTGACGATAAAAAGGAACATCTAAAATCTGTTTTTTGCGAAGCCGAGACCACAGCTTGCGCTCACTATCTGTCATTTTGTTTCTAAGTAGTCGTGAGTATTTTTTCAATTTGGCATCGTATTCGAGCATGAG
The DNA here is from genome assembly GCA_030648035.1 of Deltaproteobacteria bacterium. Taxonomy (GTDB): domain Bacteria; phylum UBA10199; class UBA10199; order SPLOWO2-01-44-7; family SPLOWO2-01-44-7; genus JAUSII01. The sequence continues at coordinate 3,340 of JAUSII010000106.1, forward strand.
ATTAAATCCCCCCTTAACCCCCCTTTTTCAAAGGGGGGGAGTAAAATGCACACGCACTATTCATGCCCGGTTTTTGAATCCATTCAACCCTTTTCTTGCCCGCTTCTATTCATCACCACCACCTATTTCAATCCCCCAATTTACCCACTCGATGACGCGAAGACCCCAAAATAAGTTGCTTCCATAGATTTATTGCTCCCTGTCCAGGCAGCGGTATTGGATTGCTTCGGCGATGGGCTCCACTTCGATGGTCTCTTCTCCGGCCAGGTCGGCGATGGTGCGGGCGACTTTCAGGATGCGGTCGTGCGCGCGGGCGGAGAGGTTTAATAGGGGGAAAGATTTGCGGAAAAACTTTTGGGCATCGTCTGACAGCTTGCAAAATCGGGCGAGGTGTTTCCCCCAGAGTTGGGCGTTGCAGAGAATGCCGATTTCCGCATAGCGCTCTTTCTGTTTTTCCCGCGCATTCAAAACGCGCTCACGAATTTGGGCCGAGGTTTCTCCGGGAATATTTTCAAAGAGATCGGCTTCGGAGAGCGGAGAGACCTCCACATGCAGGTCGATGCGATCCAGAAGCGGACCAGAAATTTTATTGCGATACTGAAAAATATTTCCCGGCGCGCAGACACACGAGCGCTTGGGGTGCCCGAGCCACCCGCATCGGCAGGGGTTCATCGCCGCGGCCAGTTGAAAACGGGCGGGGAGTTTCATCCTCCATTTTGCCCGGGCCAGCGTCACCGAACCCGACTCAAGCGGTTGGCGCAACATCTGCAGAACATCGCGGTGAAATTCCGGCAGTTCATCCAGAAACAGAATGCCGTTGTGGGCCAGAGTTGCCTCGCCGGGAGAAAAAAATCCGCCGCCGCCGATCAACCCGGCATAAGAAATAGAATGATGCGGGTTGCGAAAAGGGGGGATGCTGATGAGCGGGTTGTCGGTGTCGGTCAAACCAAACGCGCTATAAATTTTTGTCGTCTCGAGCGCCTGCCTGTGCGTGAGGGACGGAAGAATCGACGGGAGACGGGAGGCCAGCATGGTTTTGCCGGAGCCCGGCGTGCCGATCATGATCAGATGATGCTGGCCCGCGGCGGCAATCTCCAGAGCGCGCTTGGCCAGCAGTTGGCCCTTCACCTCGCAGAAATCGGGCTGGGGTTTTGCAGATTGGAAAAATTTTGGATTGTAAACCTCCGGCGTCGGTATTTTATTTTCATTCAAAAAATCCAAAACCTCCGCAACCGATTCGCACCCGATGATGGTGAGCGGCGTCACAAGGCTGGCCTCTCTGGCATTGGCTTTGGGGCAGATCAGCGCCCGGAAATTTTTTTGTTGGGCGAGATGGGCATAGAGCAGGGTCCCGTGCACCGGTTTCAATTCCCCCGTCAGCGATAATTCTCCGACAAACAGAAAGGCGCCGATGCCCGGATGTATCAAAGCCTGATGCGCCAACAGCAGGCCGATGGCGATGGGGAGGTCATACTGGTTTCCGGTTTTTTTCTGCGTGGCGGGCGCCAGATTGATGGTGGTTTTGCGCGCCTCGATATGCAATCCGGTATTGCGAAGGGCAGAGCCGACTCTTTCTTTGGATTCCTGCACCGCCTTCTCGGCCAATCCGACCATGATCCATCCGGGATATCCGACAGAGACATCGACCTCCACCTTGACCAGCGTTGCATCAAAATGAGTCAATCCTGCAGAGTAAACGGTGCCTAACATGTCACTTGTTAAAGCAAGTTCTGTGCCAAGTGAAAGTGGTATCACGAAAAAAACAGGAACGGGAAAAAAGTGGCGGGGCCTGCCCCTCCGCATTGACACGGGGGCCCCTAAAAAAACCCCGTATAAATACTACGGGTCACCCACCACTTTTTCCCCGTTCCTGTTTTTGACGCGTTTCCGTCGTTATTGTGTATCAAATCGGTCTATGTTATGAAAATCGCCTCATGAATATTCTTGTGATCGGTTCGGGTGGAAGGGAACATGCTTTTGTGTGGAGCCTCTCCCGTTCCAAACAAAATCCCAAAATATTTTGTGCGCCGGGAAATCCGGGAATCGCCGCTTTGGCGGAGTGCATCGACATTCAGCCCTCCGATGGTGAAGCCCTGGTCCGGTTTGCAAAAGAAAAATCGATCGACATCACCCTCGTTGGCCCCGAGATGCCGCTGGCGGAGGGTCTGGTCGATCTTTTTAAGGTGAATCATCTCCCCATTTTTGGCCCGACCAAAGCCGCCGCCCTGTTGGAGAGCTCCAAAATCCACAGCAAGGAATTTTGCGATCGTCATCATATTCCGCAGGCCAACTACAAAATTTTTGACAATGCATTGGAAGCAAAAGAATCTCTTTCGAGAAAATCATACCCTCTCGTTATCAAGGCGAATGGCTTGGCGTTTGGCAAAGGGGTGAGTATTTGCCAGAATGAGGCAGAAGCTATTCTGGCGATCGACAAAATGCTGGTTGAGAAATGTTTTGGCGAGGCGGGATGCCGGATTGTCATCGAAGAATTTTTGAAAGGGGAGGAGGCCTCCTTTATTGCGGTGGTCGATGGCAAACATGTTCTCCCTCTCTCTTCCGCCCGGGATTACAAAAGACTTTTGAATGGAGACAAGGGTCCCAACACCGGTGGCATGGGTTCCATTTCTCCAGCCACAATTATCCACGGTGATTTGTATGAAAAAGTGATGGAGCGGATCATGATCCCCGCAGTGCGCGGCATGGCGGCAGAGGGAGCCCCCTTTGTCGGTTTTCTCTACGCCGGTCTCATGATTGAAAACGGTGACCCGCATCTGCTGGAGTTTAACGTGCGCATGGGCGACCCGGAAGCGCAGGTGATTCTCCCGCGTCTCAAGACCGATCTCGTCTCTATTATAGAGGCGGCGTTGGCCGGGCGTCTGGGTGACATGCTCCTTTCGTGGGAGACAAAAATTTCCGCTTGTGTGGTGATGGCCTCCGGCGGTTACCCGGAAGAATATGAAACCGGTTTTCCGATTCAGGGTCTGGAAGAGCTTTCCGATATTTCCGGCGTTTTGGCTTTTCATTCCGGAACAAAGAAAAACGGGACGCATATACTCACGGCAGGAGGGCGTGTTCTGGGAATCACCGGGCTTGGAAATGATTTGCAAGCGGCCCTCGATTGTGCTTATGAAGCGGTTTCAAAGATTTCCTGGGAAGGGTGCCAATACAGAACCGATATCGGAAGGAACCAAAAATGAGCCAGAAAATTCTCGTGTCGATTGTGATGGGATCGGATTCCGATTTTGAGGTGATGGAAGAGTCTGGCAAATTGCTCGGCGAGTTCGGCGTCAGTTTTGAATACAAAATCACCTCGGCCCATCGTTCGCCCGATCAGGCGGTGACTTTTGCCAAAGGTCTTTTGGAGCGCGGCATTCAGGTGGTGATTGCGGGGGCAAGTTATTCGGCCCATCTTCCCGGAGTGCTGGCGGCCAACACGATCATCCCCGTTTTGGGAGTGCCGCTCGATGCGAGTCCGTTGAGGGGGATCGATGCTTATCTTTCGATGGGGCAGATGCCCCCCGGAGTTCCGGTGGCGACCGTGACCATCGGCAGGGCGGGGGCCAAGAACGCGGCATTTTTTGCGGTGGAGATTCTGGCACTTCGCGATGAAGCGCTCAAAAATAAGTTGAAGGATTATAGAAAGAAAATGGCCGATGGAGTGGAGGAGAAGGACAGAAAGCTTAAAAGATGACAAAAATTATTCAAATTAATTCAAAAGTTCCCGATGCTAGAGAAATCGCCAGGGCCGCCGAATATATTTTGGCGGGCGAGGTGGTGGCCTATCCGACAGAAACCATTTATGGCTTGGCGGCCGATGTGTTCAACAAGAAGGCGGTCAAAAAGATTTATGATCTGAAGGCGAGAGATTACGGTCTGCCGGTGTCGGTGCTGGTGTCGGACAGGCAGATGCTCAAAGAGATTGTCGACGAGATTCCGGAGCGTGCGATTGTTTTGATGCGCCGCTTCTGGCCCGGCCCGCTCACCATTTTGTTTCATGTGAAAGATTCGTTTCCCAAAACCCTCGTGACCAACGTTGGCAAAATCGGTGTGCGAATATCATCAAACCCGATCGCCTCGGCGCTGGTGGCCAAGGTCGGACGCCCGCTCACAACCACCTCCGCCAACCGGACCGGTTTTCCCCCATCCCTCAACGTGCGGCATGTGCAGAAATTTTTTGAGGATCGGCTTGCCTGCATCATCGATGGTGGCGAGTGCGAACCCTCCCGCGGTTCCACGGTGGTCGATGTGACCGACGAAACCATGCGCATCATCCGCGACGGTGCCGTTCCCGCAGAAGAAGTGATCCGCTGTTTTCAGCAATCATAATGACAGAAAATTTTTGAGCAGTGAAGGCCCTTCGCGCGTGAGGATCGATTCGGGGTGGAACTGCATGCCAAACACGGGCCACTCTTTGTGTTGTAGGGCCATCACCTCGCCATCTTCAGAACGGGCGGTGATTTTTAAGGTGGGCGGAAATTTTTTTTCATCCACCGCGAGAGAATGATATCGCGTTGCCTCGAAGGGGTTCGGAACATTTTGAAACAGATCGACACCCTTGTGAAAAATGAGGGAGGTTTTGCCGTGCACAATTTCTTTTGCGGGAACGATGCTCCCTCCAAAAACCTGTGCAATGGCCTGGTGCCCCAGACAAATTCCCAGAATCGGAAAATGCCCCGCCGCTTTTTGAATCATCTCAAGGCAGATGCCCGCATCGTGGGGGGTCTTGGGGCCCGGAGACAAAACAATGTGGGAGGGCTTCCATCCCAGAATGGTTTCGGAGGAGAGCTGGTCGTTTCGCACCACCTCCACCTCTTTTCCCAGCGCGGCCAGCGCTTGATAAAGGTTGAAAGTGAAAGAATCGTAGTTGTCGATGAGGACGATCATGAGGTTGGGGTCCTAGCGCATTTTGTTACGCAGTGCACCTTGATTCGCTTTTCCAAATTATCTAGGGTCGCCGGCTATGGCAGATATCCGATCCATTTTCCAAAAGGGAGGGGATAATAAAGAGGCTCTTCTTGTTCTTCGAAGAGAGATAACCCGCCGAACCGATCCCTATCTCGAGACGGCTTTTCCAAAATATACTTCACAGAAAGAGGCCATCGCTGTTGTCTTAAAACAACTTCTTGAAGGTTCTCGTCTGGAGGCCGCACTTTTCCCAAAAAAACCGGTGAAAGTGGAAGATGCCGACGCATTGGGGGGTCAAATCAAGTCGGCCCAGCTTTCAAAAAAAGATTTGCGCAATATGGGGGTGGTCAACGCTTATGGACTGGTCAAACCGGCCGATGATGATCGGGGTGGCGATGATCCCTATGACGATTTTCTCTACGCCAGTCTTTATCTGCTCCCCACCGCCTCTGTCGATTTCGCCAGATGGGCAACGTATTTCCCGGAAGATTATAAAGATACAAGGCCCTATATGGAAGCATCAGGCAGTTGCACGCTCCCCAACCGTAATCCGGGCTATTATTTTATTTCGGGGGCGTTTGGCGTCAACATTCAGGCTGTGATTGGGTCCAAAGACGAGGGGGAAAAATCGCGTTTTTGGCTTGCAGACTCCTGTAAAGATTCCAGGGGAGAAGAATGGGTTTCAAAAAGCGTCGCCTCTTTTGACGGAATGAAAATATATTTGAACGTGAAAGTGGAAGAAGAGGGAAGAGTGGAAGAAAAAATATTGGTCCTCTCGGCCAGCATCGCCGTCATGAACGGCAAAGCCGGTTTCCTAAAAGATCATTTTACAAGAGAAAGCAGTAACCTCCGTCTCTATGCCCACGGCCCCGCACGCGAGATTCTCGATGTCGTGTTGAAAAACGCCGACTCCTCCAGCGCTTCCCTGCAGATGCTTATCGAATAGTTCTGAAAATAATATCCCACAATGGAGAGGTGACGCCGTATTGTTTGTCGGCATTTTTGAAGTGATGCTGGAGATGTTGTTTGCGCTGACTCTCGTTCCAGAGCAGGCCTGCTTTGCGCGTGTGATGAATGGAGAAGTGGACAAATTCATAATAGAGATAGCCTGAAATAAACCCGGCATAGAAGGGATAGGCCGATCCTCCCATGGCCAGATAGAAAATGCCGAACAAGACGATTGAAATGGGAATGCTGGTGGTCGGTGGCATCACCAGGCGGGTCGCCTGATTCGGAAAATCGTGATGGATGCCGTGAAACAGATAGTGCAACCGTTTGCCCACATACGATGTCGGTTCATAATGAAACACAAAACGATGCAGACCATATTCGGTAAAGGTCCAACTGAAAGCGCCGAAGAGATAAAACCCGACCGCCGCGCCAACATTTAAATCTTCTCCAAAAAGCCCGTAAAAAAAAGCGGCGACAATCGCCGGACCATAGATAAAAAGAGGGGTATTATGATGAACGTGCGTGAGCCTCTCCCAAAAATCGCTCTGAAATAATCGGTCTGATTTGTCACCGGTGTTCATGCAGGATTTTATTTCATAAAATATCCCACGGTGCAACCACTACCTCTTTGTCAAGTGAATAGGCTGTTTCAACCGGGGCTAAAATCAGGCCTTTCGCGGTTTTCAAACGGGGATAGTTTTTTTTGAAGGCCTCAATGCCGCGCGCGTCATTTTTATCCAGTTTTGTTTTTCCTTTTATCTCAATCGGATAAAACAGGCCGTTCCATTCCAGCAAAACATCCACCTCTGCCCCGCCGTGCGAACGCCAGTGATAAATATTGGGGGGTGTTTGCATTAGTCGGCAGGCCTTGCGAATTTCAGAAATACAGGCCGTTTCAAAAAGCGCACCCCAAAGGGGATGGGATCCCAAAACAGGAAAAGAAGAGACAGCTTGTGCAAAACAGGCAAGCCCGGTGTCACAGAGATAACCTTTCGGTTTGCCGCTGATCCGCTTGATGGTGTTGCCCGAATAGGGGGGAACTTCATACCATTGAAAAGTGGCCTTGAGCAGTTCGAGCCAGCGACCGGCGGTTTGCGGCGTGATGCCCAATTCTCTCCCCAGTTGGCTGAAGTTGATTTCTTGTGCGGTGAGGGCGGCGCACAATCTGAAAAAACGGCTGAAGAGTTGCAGGTCGGAGACATCGGCCAGTTGTTGGATGTCGCGTTCGATATAAGTTCTTTGGTAGGCCAGATGAAAATCGGGGATTAAATTCGCCGGCAAAAATTCGGTTTCCGGCAAAAACCCCCGCCAAATTTGTTCGTAGAGGGGGAAAGGGAGCGACAATTTTTTGCAGGGGGTTTGTAAAAAATGAACCGGATCTTTCAGCCATCGCTCGAGCCAAGGAGAAGAAAAATCCGCTTTGGCAATTTCTGGAAGACTGAAACCTTCCAGATCGAGAAAGGCCGCTCTTCCAGCCAGACTCTCTGAAAGCAATTTCATCACCCCCCATTGTTGAGAACCGGTGAGCAGATATTGTCCCGGTTTTCGATCTTTCTCCAACCTCCGCTTGATCGCGGGGACCAACTCGGGTGCATACTGAATTTCATCCAGAATGATGGGCGGTTTGCGATGATCCAAAAAAAGATCGGGTTCACTGCGGGCATTTTCGATATCCATGATCGGGTCAAAAACAATGCGGGTGTATTGCGGAAAGGTGTGTTCCAAAAGGGTGCTTTTCCCGACCTGTCTGGCCCCGGAAACGACCACCACAGGAAAATGGGCGGCCAATTGCTTCAACTTGCCTTCACACTGGCGACGAATATATGCGTGTTGGGGCGACATTTCTTGAATTCTAATGCTAGTATCATCAGATATCAAGTTAATTTTTGAGGCAACTTTTCTGAACTTTTGTCGATAACTATAGTGATGAATCTCTCTGCACCGATCTGTTTGGGCGCCACGACTGCTATGGGGGCAGGATTTGGATTGGCCCTGAATTATTATGCCCCTACCGTCTTGGTGGAACCCTCCACTTTCGCTCTCGTCGGTGCCGGGTTTGGGGCTGTTATGGGTGGTTTAGGTATGCTTACGGCCGCCGTCACTAATCCCGATCGTCCGGTCAAACTGGCTACTCTCTACAAAGCGCTCATGAAGGATCAGTATCGTTTCGTGAAGAAATTCACAGGGGGAAAATCCGGTTGTCATGTCGTTCTGGCTACTCAAAGAAGCGACAACAAAATGGTGGTCTTGAAAATGCCGAGACCCAATTCGGATGTTGTAAATATTCGCTATCGGAGTGAGCACATTTCTTTTGAGTATCACGTCGCCATTCGAATCAACTCTCCGTATGTGATGAAGGGGCTGGCCTACTTTACCAACAATGACGACAGAGAAAATTATTTTGTGGCTGTCTATGAATATGTTCCGGGGCTTACTCTCCAAGACCACTTGGAACAAAAAGGTCCTTTGACTTTGGTTGAAGCCAAAGAAATTTTTACGGCCCTCGCCAAAGGCTTGCGGGATATGGATCAGGCGGGCTACGTTCATGGCGACACAGGCCCCGGGAATGTGGTCCTTCATCCGGAACGAAAAGGGGTCTGGATTGACCTGCAATATGCTATGGAGCAGAGCGGCCAAATTCAAGTCCAACTGGAATATTGGGCAGCACTTCTTAGGAAAGCCGTCACTTATGGTCAGACAAGCAGGATGGGGGATGCCCAACTGACAGGTGGAATGACAGTGCAGGAAATTATACATCTACGGCTCTCACAAATCAGAGACAGCGAATTCCAAAAAATTGTTGACCGCATTTTCAAAAAAAATGGCGCAGCACCTTATCCCAATTTCGACTCTCTCATCGCCGACTTGGAACAATGGAGACCCTCTTGACATTTCCCAGTTGTAAGAGTAGTCGTCCGCCATGTTGGAAGCACCTGAAAATTTTCCCCTCGCTTTGACGTTTGATGATGTTCTGCTTCTGCCCGGTGAATCGGGAGTTCTTCCCACCGATTGCGAGACCATAACCCAATTCACATTAAAAATTCGTTTGTCAATTCCGGTAGTTAGCGCGGCCATGGATACGGTGACAGAAAATGAGACCGCCATTGCCATGGCGCAGGCGGGCGGGTTGGGCATCATCCATCGCAACGGTTCTGTGGAAGAGCAGGCGGCTGAAATTCTCAAAGTCAAAAAGTCGGAAGGGGGGATGGTCATTCATCCGGTGACGATCGCCCCCGAGCAACCTCTTTCGGAGGCATTGCGCATTCAAAAAGAGGTGGGGATTTCGAGTTTCTGCGTGGTGAAAAATGGAAAGCTCGTCGGTCTCTTGAGCCACCGCGATTTTCAATTTGAAGAAGATTTGAATCAGCCGGTCAAAAATTGCATGACGCCTGCCGACAAACTGGTCACCGCTCGTGAAGGTATTTCGCAAGACGAGGCCAAACAACTTTTGCACAAGCATCGCATCGAAAAATTGCCGGTCGTCGATGACAAATTTAATTTGAAGGGTCTTATCACCGTCAAAGATCTGGAAAAATCGCGCCGCTATCCGCACGCAACCAAAGATGATCTCGGTCGCCTGCGCGTGGGCGGATCGATTGGCACCGGTTCCAGAGAAATCGAGCGGGCCGGTGCGTTGTTGGAAGCGGGTGCCGACTGTGTGGTGATTGATACCGCGCACGGCCACACAAAATCTGTTTTGGAAACGCTCGCCGCCTGTGTGAAAAATTATCCCAAGGCCGAATTTGTGGCGGGGAATATTGCGACGGAAGAGGGGGCAACCGCGTTGATCAAAGCGGGTGCTTCTGCGGTGAAGGTCGGCATGGGGCCCGGTTCCATCTGCACCACGCGCATTGTTGCCGGTGTCGGTGTGCCGCAACTGACCGCGATTCTCTCTGCGGTGAAAGCGGCCAAGGCGGCGGGCATTCCGGTGATTGCCGATGGCGGTATTAAATTTTCGGGCGATATTGTGAAGGCGTTGGCCGCGGGTGCCTCTACGGTGATGATCGGCTCTCTCTTTGCCGGTACCGACGAGTCGCCGGGTGAAACGGTTTTGTATCAGGGTCGCTCTTATAAAGTTTATCGCGGCATGGGTTCTCTCTCGGCGATGCAGAGAGGCGGCAGAGATCGCTATTTTCAGGGTAAAGTGCCGCTTAACAAATTGGTGCCCGAGGGGATTGAAGGAAGAGTCCCGCATCGGGGAAAAATCGCCGATGTGATTCATCAGCTCATCGGCGGATTGAGAGCCGGCATGGGTTATGTGGGCGCCGCGAATTTAAATGAACTGCGCAACAAGGGAAAATTTGTGCGCATCTCGTCCGCCGGCTGGAAAGAATCTCATGCGCACGACGTGATCATCACACAGGAAGCCCCGAATTACAGAGTGGAATAATGAGTAGTGCGATGGTACTTAGTACTTGGTGCAGTTTATTTTTTCTAAGTACCAAGTACCATCGCACTATCGCACTAAAAAAATATGAATCCAGAATCCTCCAGAGTTCTTATTTTAGATTTCGGTTCACAATACACGCAACTCATTGCGCGTCGCGTGCGTGAGGCGCATGTCTATTGCGAAATCCAATCCTACAATCATCCGATTGACGATATTAAAAAATTTGCTCCGGGCGGCATTATCTTGTCGGGCGGGCCCTCGTCTGTCTGGGAAAAAAATTCCCCCAAGGCCGATCCCGAAATTTTCAAACTCGGCATTCCTGTTTTGGGAATCTGCTACGGCATGCAATTGATCGTACAGGCCTTTGGCGGTGATGTGACCCCCTCGGACAAAAGAGAATTCGGCCGTGCCGATATCGACTGCGACGATTCCGATCCTCTTTTTCGCACCATCGGCCCCACCATGCCGGTCTGGATGAGCCATTGCGATCATGTGACGAGGCTTCCCCCCGGCTTTCGCTCCATTGCCCACACTCCCAACTCTCCGGTGGCGGCGCTGGGGAACAGCGAAAAGAAAATTTACGGTCTGCAGTTTCATCCCGAGGTGACTCACACCCCCAACGGGGCGCGGCTGATTCAGAATTTTTTGTATCAGGTCTGCAATTTGAGCCCGAGTTGGACGATGGCCTCCTACGCCGACGAGGCGATTGCCAGAATCCAGAAGCAGGTTGGCAATCAGCGGGTGATCTGCGCTCTCTCGGGCGGCGTCGATTCGGCGGTGGCCGCAGTGCTGATACACAAGGCGATCGGCGACAAGCTGACCTGCATTTTTGTGAACAACGGTCTGCTCCGCAAAGATGAACCGAACAAAGTCGAGCATGTTTTCGCCAACACGTTTCATATTCCGCTGATCGCCGTCAATGCCGAGGAACGTTTTTTAAAAAGATTGCGCGGCATCATCGATCCGGAAGCCAAACGCAAAATCATCGGCAACGAATTTGTGTCGGTGTTTGATGAAGAGGCGAGACGGTTGAAGGGTGTTGAATTTCTGGCGCAGGGGACCCTCTATCCCGACGTGATCGAATCAATTTCGTTCAAAGGCCCTGCGGCGGTGATCAGCCACCACAATGT